>DASXSU010000051.1:0-17583 GCA_036505795.1 Nitrospirales bacterium | reverse complement strand
ATAATGCGGCCTGCCAATAGGACACTGACCCCGATGCCTGCAAGGATGATCAGGGTTGTAATCAACACAACATTTTCGATGATCGAGGCTAAGACTCGTTGCATCTTTGCCGAGGTCAACCCGAGCTCCACCACGCCATAGACATTATTGGATATACCTGCCACCGACACTTCGCCGGGATTAGACTCTAAAGAGAGCGGCGGCGCCAGCGGCATAGAGAGACTCCGGCGGATCACCGGGATTGCGAAGTCATAGATCATTTCTCCGTTATCGGTTTTCACCGGGATCGTGAACGTTCTCCCTTTACTGTCGTGGGTATGAATTTCGCGCGTCTTACCGCTGACGGTCCTGAAGACTGTCACGACACTCTCTCTGGAATCCGATTTCAAGACAGATTTCGCGAGCGACGGGTCGGGATAAAGCGCGATTGAGGGAGAACGCGACAACTCCTTCTCCTCCGACAATACGCCTTTGCTGCGGGCAGCGAGGATCTTGCCATCTGCGCCCGTCATGACGACATAGACGACCTCTTCAACCTCGAGCACTCCATCGATCAGGCGGCTTAAGGAAACTTGATCCTCAAGAATCACGGCATTGCGACTGTTGTATGCCAGATTTTCAGCCAGAATGTGGCCGGTGTTCGTCAGCGAATCAGTCATAAATTCCCGCCGCTGCTCGATGAAATACCAGCTGAGACTCGAGCACACGGCGACAATGACCAGACTGATAAACAGCACGAATTTCGTTCGCAGACCGATGAACCGGTGAGTCTTGCGAAGGTCGCTCACGGCGTCATACATATAGCCAATTCCATCTCAATACAACTGGTCTGCTCGATTCAAAACATCAGGCGGGATCGTGACGCCGAGAAACTTGCCTGTCTTCAGATTTAAGGCCAGCCGCAGCTTTTCCGGGGGGAAGCTGGCCGGCGTCTTGATCTGACTGCCAAGGATTTTGCGCGCGAGAACGGCTGCCTGCCGACCAATATCCTCATAGTTTACCGACAGGCCGACCAGGGCGCCGCTCCGCACCAGTTCCGACGAGAATCCGATGACCGGCAGATTTGCGTCCAGTGTCGCCGTGAGAAGAAAAGTGATCGATTCCTCCGTGAGGACGGTGCTGTCAGGAATCAGCCACAGCGCGTCGATCTGTGGAACCAGCCGCCGGAGCCCAGCCGGAACCTCTTTTTCCGAGCGCACTGGCCGCGCGATCAACTCTAGGCCGAACGCTTTGCCTATACGGCGCGCGTCCTCTATGAAGTCGCCGGTCTTTTCCGGGTCGTACAGGACACCGATCCGCTTGAGGCCCGGCAAGATGGATCGCATCTCCTTAAACTGCCGTTCGATGGGAACCTCCAACAAAATGCCCACCATGTTCGGCGCGTTCAGGCCGTTCTTTTCGGGATCCAGCACCATGCAATAGAGAATAGGAATGTCGACGATCTCCACCTTCGCCGCCAATGCCGCTTTGATCCCGACAGCGAGCACCAAATCGGCGTTGGAGGCGCGGATCTTTTTGGCAAATCTCCGGCCCCGGGCGACGTCCCCTTGCATGTCGTACTCAGTAATAGTGGCGCTGCCGCCTAGCGCGGCTTTAAACCCGTCGACTGCCTGGTTGTAGGCCGTAATATCGGCGGACTTCAAAATCACGATGTCCGCGGCGGATGACCCGGCAGGCAATACTAGGGCGATCAGGCAAAGGACGGCCGCTACAGCAAAGGGAAGAAGACGTCGCGAACGAACGACCAAACTACTCCTTAAAACCGAAGCGTGACGACAGTTCGGAGAATTGAGGCCATGATCAAAGTGATCTTTCTGGGAACTGACTGCACAATCTCCTGTCTTTCCTCAGTGCCCACCCCTGGGCGAACCTAGGGCTTCTGGGCAAGCCTAGACTTAAGAGGATTCGTGGAGCATTCGGCATGCCATACTCAGGCACATTAACAAAATTTTTATTGAGCAGTTATAAGAAGTTACGAAGCGAGGAGAGAGAGTCTATGCGTTCATGCTGAAATGTATCTAAAAGATGCTAGGAGCGTATCTAATTAGATAATTAACGGAACGTCATTATAGGATAGGCTGACGAGTGAAAGAAAAAGCGAAGTCCACGCCAGTCTTCAGTCGGTCAGCGGTTTCCGTTTCGCTTCAGATCAGCCTCTGCAATCTCCGGTAGCCCGACCTGTGAGAGCAGCGCGGCCCGCTGCATTCGATAAACCGGATCATTCGGAGCCGCTTCAATCAATTCGGACACTTTCCTAATCGCGTCGTACCACAAACCGACCCCGGCTAGACGGGACGGATCCCCTTCGTCCGCAATAAAAAGCGATTCGAGATAGTCAATGCGTTCAACAATTGCTCCTGCCGTGATGTCTTTGGACGGATTGGAGGGATCGACCACCAACGTGACAAACCAACGGTAGGGAACGGCGGAGTCCATGACTATCCCATAGTCTCTCAGCCCAATGCGCTGCACCCCGGGTTCAGATGGTTGAGGCAGGCGTACCTCGATAATGGGCTGGATCGCCCGGCTATCCACGAAGGTGAATTCAAGCGGATAGGTGGTCAGCTTGGAAAGGTACCAGTACAAGGTTGGCTGTTTCAGTCTCGTCAGGCCCACGTGGTTCGGAGCCAGCACCTGGATCACAGGAAAATCTTTCCCGCCGCGGTTCCCGCCCTTCAGCCGCCCCCCAGGCACAGAGCCTTTCGGGGGTCGATACAATGGTATTGCGGGGGAAGATTTGACGTCGGCCTTTTCAAGGCTCTGGGCCGCCGGCGGTCGCTGAGCCGGATCATCTGCCGCTCCTATATGAGAAGGCAGCACCAGGGCCGTCCATGCGACCAGGGACGCCACTATCTTCAACCGCTTCATGACGCGATCTCCTTCTGTCGCTTCCTTCAACAGATCAAAGCAAGCGGGGTGCCAACTCCTTAAGGCTTGCAATAGTTGGGATTTTCTCCAAGGACAAAACACCATAACGTATCAATTCGTAAAGTATGAATAATTTTAGATACCTACTGCTTGGAATCATAGTTGGCGATTTCGCTTAAGCCTACCTGCTCGAGCAGAGACGCGCGTTGCAGGCGGTAAATCTGTTCCTGAGGATGAGCCTGAATCAGACTGCAGATCTCATGGATGGCGTCATACCACAACCCGGCGTCCGCGTATCGGTGCACCTCGTCTCCGTGGCCTGCCTCAGTCAGGTAGAGCGCTTCAACGTAATCAACACGCTCAACAACGGCACCTGTGACGACATCTCGCGAAGAAGGTTCGCGATCTCGCATCACCGTAACAAACCACCGATAGGGAACGCCCGGGGCAAGACTGATTCCGTAATCGGAAAGGCGGATCGCATGGATACCCGCGCCCGTCGGAGAATTAAGTCGGATCTCGAGGAGCGGCGCAATCTCACGGCTATCTACCAGCGTGAACTCGATTGAATACGTGGTTGGCCTCGATAGATACCAGTATAAGGTCGGCTGCCTGTTCTTGGTCAAACCGATGTGATTGGGCGCCAGCACCATCAAGGTGGGGATATCATGGTTGCCACGAGCGCTACTGTCACTAAAGCGGCCTCCGGCCGCGCTCCCCTTCGGCGGGTTGTACAACGGCATGGCGGGGTTTATTGCCGTCGCACTTACCTCAGCTTTTACATCTGGAAATTGAACGGACGCCTCTTCAGCGCCGTTTCCTTCCGGCAGCGCCAATGCGAAAAAAAGAATGATGGATCCAACCGTTGTTAGATATCTCATGGCGTCTGTATTACCGGATAAAATTCCACCCCTGCCTCGCTTTTACAGCCAATTACTCAGCAGGAGAAACGGCGACCAGTAAATTGGATGCTCGTAGACGGGGTCCTCCATCAACTTTAATTGCGCCCGTTGAAGGGCTACTGCTTTCGATGCCGATGAGGCACGAAGCTGCCGGTAGAACTCGGAGACGAGAGCCGAGGAGGCTTCATCATTAATGAACCACAAGGTCGCCAGGGCGCTGCTTGCTCCCGCCTTGATTGCCACGCCGGCAAGGCCCAAGGCGGCCCGATCATCGCCGGCCGCGGTTTCGCAGGCACTAAGCGTTAACAAAGCCAAGGGATCTTCGCGAAATCGAAGCCGGCCCACGAATGTCTCCAACTTATCCATGGTGAGCTTGTCGTCAAAGGTGAGAAGAAAGCTTTTTCTGGCATCGCTTTCAAACTGCCCATGAGAGGCGATATGGACAATCGTAAACACATTATCCTTCAACTCCTCTTCCAGCCTGGACAGTAGGAAGTCGCTGTTCAGGAGAAGCCTGCCGGGATAGAGACGCTGCACGTTCTCAAGCTCCGCGACGACGTCCGGCAGGGGAGAGAAATTCTGCACCGCTTTGGAAAGGCCGGCCGACAGGGCTTTGGGGTTCCCGCGCCGTAAAGGCCGGCTGTCCGTCAATCTGAGACCAGGAGTCGTGGCGACGGCATAGCGGGCAATGAGAAACTGCTCTCCATCATGCAGGGCAGCCATGGGAACGGTCCGCAAGGGACCGTCCGGTATGACGACCAAGGTATCTATGGGTAACGACTTCAGCAAAGGTTCGATTGGACGAATCAGCCAATCATAAAGCTGTTGCGCGTGGGGAAGATACTGCCGAGTAGTCCGTTTCATTAGTCTCTTACGAAAAGTCCGTATTTCCTGTGTCATGGTAGCTTCGCTAACAGGGACCGTAAATCTATTCAGATTGCCCCGCACGCTGACCAGCAGCTCAGTGCGGTCCGGAAGCAGAATCGGATACAAAACAGCCGTGTTTTGTGAGACCCTCTCCACATCCATAGACCGTGAGCGGGCAGCGTCTATGCAGTCGTCTCTGAAGTAATCTCTTAACTCCGCGCCCTTGAACTTCTCGATGACGTCTCGCGCCTCGGTCAAGAAGGGCTTTTCCTGCTCCGCAGTGGAAGAGGCGGCACGCCGCAGCAGCAGATCTGCAAATTCAAAATAAAGTTTCCCGGCGCCCTCCCTAAAGGATTCGGTGTTCGATGACGGTCCCAGTTCCGGACGGACGGACTCCAGGGCGGCGACCGCCTTCCTGTAAGCAGAAATGGCGTTTTCGGATTCATTGCGCGCCTTCAGCAGGCGGCCTGTCTGCCAATGCCAGCGGTACAGAGCTTCGATGGCCATGGCACGCTGGCCGGCAACCACCGCACGGCCGGTCAGCTCCAACGCGTCATCATAACGTTTTTCAGACTCATAGAGCGCGCCCATGTAGCCCCACGCGTAGGAGGCAGCGCGCGGATTTTCGATCTTATCGGCCACCGCTGCTGCCGCATTCAACGCCCGCCAACTTTGAAGAATGAGCTGATCCGCCAAGTCAGGAAAACGCGGGCCGAGGGCCTGATAGGCCAGCCCGGCCGTGATCAACGCGAAGGCCTTGTCATGCGAGTCCGGCAACGCCGTTATTGTCATGACTGCGCGGTCCAGGGCGTTCTTGGCATCCTCATTGCGTCCGGCCCGCAAGAGGGCCGTCGCGGTATTGAGTTGGGCTCTGGCCATCTCGGGCCGATTGTTCATTGCCTGAGAGAGAGCAAGACTCTCCGTATAGGCTTCGACCGCCTCGGGATAGTTTTTCTGCGCTAGGTGAAGGTTGCCCATGTTGTTCAGAATCAGAGCAGCGAGATGCTGATTATTCGTTTCCCGCGCGACTTCCAGTCCTTTGTTCAAATACTGAGAAGCATTGTCGGCATCGCCCATGGCGAGATAGAGAGTGCCGGCGCTCCCCAAAACCTCTGCAAGCCGGGCGCGATCCCCGCTTTGCGACACTTGGTCCTGGGCTAACCGCAGCGTTTGGAGTGCCGCGTTGTAATGACCGAGCGCCTGCTCAGCTTGAGCCAGGTCGATGAGAACGCCCACGTATTCGCGAAATTGTCCGGCCTGCTGATAAGCTCGGGCAGCTTCCTGCCAGCTCGCTGCCGCCTGCTCGAAGTCGCCGCGCTGGTAGGCTTGTGCTGCTTTGTTCAGAGGCTCTTCAAGGACAGGTATGTCCGACCCTCCCGTCGCGGCCGTCGCGAAATCGGGACCGAGCGGTACCATGGCGCTCGAGAGTAAAAGCAACAGAGACGAGGCAACCGCAGAGAGTTTCCCTATTAACATCGCCCCTTTGGTGCAGCCAGGGCCAAAACATCATCGATCGGCATTTCATTAAACTGACTCATCTGAAAATTCGGTCTCTCATGTCGAGAAACAGTAGCCTGTGTGGATCGAGAAAAGATAGGACCCGGCAGCACATCTCCCGGCTCCAGCGGCACCGCATCTCTTCCGGCAACGACGAGGCTGCTGGACAGGCCGCTTTGCATACGCGCGGCGCACCGGCCTTGCAGTAAGCCACTGACCTGTAAGAATCCCTGGGGAAGCGGCGCCAATGTGCCACTGAGATTCTGGATCGGCGAGTCGATGTTGATGGTGCCTGAGAGGCCGAAGCTCGATGAGGCGTCAATGATGCTATCGGGCGATAAGAGGAAGACTCCTGCCACAATATTGATGTTCCCACCATTGCCGCCAATTGCGCTCGCGATAATCTTGCTGTGGTCAATCAAAACCGTTGGGGGATCAATAGTAATGTTGCCGCCGTTACCCGCCCCGCCTTGCACCTTTGTCGTGATTTCACTGCGATCGAGCTTCAGCATGTTCCCGGCTGTGATCGTAATATTGCCGCCGTCGCTCTGAGTCGTCGAGGTGTTGACCGTGCTGTTGCGGCTGATCAACGAATCGGCAACACTGATAGTGATGTTGCCCGCATTGCCGGGTCCGGAACTCTGCGCGGAAATGCTTGCTCCATTTGAGAGCTGAACTTGATCTGCTTGCAATGAGATATGACCACCCTGTCCCGATCCGGACGCGCTCCCTAAGGTGCGACTAAAAATGCCACTCGGCGTGCCATCGTTCAACCTTCCGGAAATACTAATCGATCCAGTTGCATTTATTAAGACGTCACCGCCACGTCCGCTACTGCTGGTGCCGCTATCGATCTGTGAGCCATTGTTCATAATTAGAGAGCCCGTTGCGATCGAAACTCTCCCGGCATCGCCACAAGCTCCCGAACATAACGTATTTGCAATTGAGGACGTGAAGATCCCACTGGCAAGTTGATTCCCGAGTCCGAAAACCGCTTCCGTTGGTTTTCTAGGAAGTTGGCCGGAAATAGTAATAAAGTCCGCGTTGATCGTCACGTCACCCCCACGCCCATTGCTTTTGGTGGCCGTATTGATGCGGGCGCCATCGGCTATCTCTAGGCTCGGAGTATCAATCAGGATGGCCCCTGCATTTCCCAACACACCTGAAATGCCAAACGAATTACTGAAAATGCCTCCGGGTCTTAAGCCATGAAAATTTCCCGAGAGATTTAAATGGTCGCTGGCGACTACGCGTATTTGTCCTGCATCCCCGTCCCCCAACGTGCTAGTCAGAAGTTGACTGCCATTTCTTAGCTCAATAATATTGCCGGTGATACTGATCCCACCACCTGATCCAGAGCCTTCGAGCGTCCCGCTTTCGATCAGTGTGTCGTCTAAAATCAATCGATTAGTATTGATCGTTACGGTTCCTCCTCGCCCAAAGCCAGTGGCGCTGATGCCACCAGTATTCAAATGGATGTCTGCAGAGTTGATTACGATATCGCCAGATTCTCCAGCAAAACTCTCGGCCGCGACTCTTGAGAAGGTTAGGTTCAGCCTGTCCGTGATGATTGTCACATTGCCGGCATGACCCGATGATGGGGATTCTCCAAGGCCGTTATCTCCAGTGCTAATTAAGACGTTGTTGAGATTCACGTTCGTTGCACTGATCGTCAAGTTCCCACCAGATCCGTCGCCGGCAGTGCCGCTATCGACAAAGAATGTCAAACCGATTGGATCCCCTGATACCTGAAGATCGCCAGTTGCGATGCTGACATTCCCAGCTTTTCCTGTTCCCGAGGTATGCGTGTCGATCACGGTCAGGATATCTTCACTGGCGACGGTGATGTTCGTGCTGCCGGATGTAATCCTAATCTCACCGGCATCGCCAGTGCCAGTCGTTCGAGCCGTCAACACGGGCACAGTGGAGTTCGAAATCATAACGTCGCCAGTGACATTGATATCAATTGCAAAACTGGCACCATTAGCCTCGCCGGTGTCCGCAGAGATAGTGGAATCGTCGATTACCAACCGCCCGCTACGAATCTTGACCGTTCCCGCCGAGTCTGCAGAAACGTCGATAGTTGAATTTCCTGACACAGTAATCGTCCCCATACTTGAAAATGTTTGGCCCTCGATGTTGGGAGCGGTTTCCAGGCTCGGATGAAGAATCTCTCCTGCCGATGCGACGCTCGCCAACCGAATCTGGCCGCCTGGAGCTGAAAGATGTGCTGGCTGATTCGTTCCATCATCCAGAGTGCCTGCTTCGATTGAGATATTGCCTCCGACCAGGGAGATGGCTTCCCCGGGCAGCACAGAGAGAGCGCTGCCTTGCACTGAGATTGCCGCTGGCTTTGACGCAAGAAATCCAAAAGCGGCGACTGGCGCACTGCTAAGCAACGCATCTTGCGCTCCTGGGACTGCAGTGAATCGTACCCCATCGGTCAATCGCAAATAGTCGGCGGTCGTAAAATGCACCGACCCGCCAACATTTAACGTTGCGTTAGGACCAAACAGAATACCAGCCGGATTCATCAGAAAGAGACTGGCGTTTCCAAATCCCGTCGTTTGAATCGTGCCGAAGATGTTTGACGGATTGCCACCGGTGACACGGCTGAGAATATTCGAGGTGGCGAGGCCTGTATTATTGAGGAAGTTGGCGATGTTGTTATTGGGCACTCCAAATTCACCAAAGCTATGAAACAAGTTGGGGCCGTTACCCGGTCTGGTCCCACCTGTAATGTCGTACTGAACCTTCCCGTCGGGAAGGGTGACCGGAGGTTTAATGAGAGTGGTCAGACCAGAAGACGTAATAGGGGGTGATGTCTGCGCGGAAGCTACTAGAGCAATGGTCGTTAACCAACATAGGGATCCCAGGATGTAGCCCAGACAACCGAGCAAACATACCCAGAGGCTTTTCTTCCGAGAGTGCTTTTTCTGCATGGCACCTTTCCTACTCAGTCTATCCCATACGTCATCTGCGCCGCCTCCATACCCAGTTTACATAGTGGGGGGGCAGCCGCAGTAACAATATCCGCCACTGTAGTGATTTAGACACGCCTTACCAAGGCAGCTTCCGGGAATGGCTTTGCACTTGTTGCTGCCACTTTGACACATCAATCCCGATCCAGGTGGGACATAATCTGACGTATCATCATTCCAGAAGCCATCCGCGGACCCCGCGTAAGCCGTAGGAGGATAACAGCCAGTTGCCCCATCTTGGCTCGTGCCCGCTGGTGGGCATTGGACGGTAATTTTTGCACATCCCGGGAAAGTGACGGTGAGCAAGAGCAGTGCAACCACAATGCCGCCAATCCGTAGCCGTTCATGATGTTTCTGCATGTTTCCCCCTCCTTTAAACAATTGAATTACAATAGACATAATTCTTACCGTGGGCTTCCATCGGCACTTTTTGCCTCAGTTGAAAGGCTATTGAATACCTTCGCCGCCGGCACCTGCGTGCCCGCGGCGAAGGATCTGTCAGTCTCAAGAGGAATCAATATTAATTGGACACCAGATAGATAACCAAAGTAATTCCGATTCAGCCCCGGAACCGTGACGAGAAAGCCCTTCGGTGCTATTGTGGTTCGTTTACTTACTAGATCCTGAATTAGTGCTGAAGAACCCCACTGACCGACTTTCCATACCTTGTCCTTCTCGAAAAATCGAACTGTGAGCGAGGATTTAACCTTTACTGGAGCACCTACATAGATTGGGAAAAGAAGCTTATTCGCAAATTTCAGTAAAGCGCGAGGATTCGATCCGTTCCAGGCCTGTAGTTGATCAAGGCCCACCTGAAAAACAACGAAAGGCGTTTTGGTCACCTTTGCTTTTGGGCCTTGTTCCGCATCAGTAAACCCTAACTCCTGGGCATGCGTAGTGTCGCTGAGGAGTAGAGGCAAAGTCTCCATCCCAACATCAACTGCTGAAAACACTTCGGGTCCCGGTTGCGTGTATATATCGAGAAACGGTTGGACGTCGGCATTGGCCGGGGTGATCCAGGCTGTGACAGCGATAGTTAGAGCAATAACCTTCGGCAACAGCCAGAATAGAGGTTTCATGATTACTCCTTCAGGGAAGAGGACGAATTTGTGCATAGTCGACAAAGTGTGAGTAGCTATACTGTCCGTTTGGATCCCCATTGGGATCGCCAATAAACTCTTCATAAGTGAAATCTTGGAAATTTTTTGACTGGGGATCGTATACCTCGACGACCTTTTGCCTATGAGGGTTTGAAGCGGTAGGGCCGACGTTGTGGTAGCCCTTTACGATAACTGTATGCTTGCTTCCATCGCTACGTTTCTCGACATAGATAAAGGGATTGTTGAGACAGATCTCCTTGGTTAGAGCGTCCCAATCTAAAGGAGAGTCTACATTCTCATAATCAAAAGCATACATGTCGAACACTTTGTAAGGCCATCCTCCCCTCTGACAGTTTGTATTTTCTGGGATTATCAAATCCTTATTGATGACTTTCACACAGCATAGCTGTTCACCCAAAACTTTCATTACGATGTTGCACTGGTCATCAATTGGGATATTGTGAGACTCCATTACTATTTTGCTGCTTGCGGCCCAACACCAGGACGCAGTCTGTTGGAGAGCCGGACCAACTTTATCTATAGATTTTTTGTCGTCCGGATTGCATGCCGCGCCTCCTCCCGTCTGTAGCCGTTTGGTTTGCATTTTCTTGAATGCATCTAGACTTATTGGCGTTTTTCCCGGAATAGAACTGAGAGCTGGCATACCGTGGGAGAGAGGTCGTGGGTGCACAAGGTTGGGGATTGGAGGCGTTTCAGCGGCGCGAGGCACACCAGGTCCCTTCGATGGAATAGACACATCTATCTCCACGCATGCCGAGAACATTAAAAGAAGCAAGAACATAACAGAATGAGCCACGGTTCTTTTTAACATCAGTCCTCCTGCAACAAAAACGCCGGTCTTGTGCGCAGCCCGCACAAAGAGTAGGCCATGGATCAAGACAGTTCTCATACCGGTCTCTACCGAATCTCCATCTGCTTAATGAGCCGCGCGAGATAGGTCCGTTGCAGGGCCAGAAGCTCTGCGGCATGCGTCTGGCTGCCACCTGCCCGCACCAGGGCCTGCTTGATGATCTGCTTTTTGTGATGCTCCACGGACTGGTGGAATGGAAGGTCCAGGCTGGATACTTCCTGAGAGCCAAGGTCCATCGGCACCAAGGCCAAGTCTTCGGGCTCGATCATGTCGCCGGTCTTCAGCACGACGGCACGCTCAACGGCGTTCTGCAACTCCCGCACATTGCCGGGCCAGGAATGCGCGACTAATTTTTTCACGGCTGCTGATGAAAATCTCATCGCCGGTTTCTTGGCGTCCCGGCAGAACTTCTTCAGGAACATATCGGCGAGCTGCGGAATTTCATCGCGCCGTTCCCTCAAAGGCGGAAGGGTGATGCTCACGACGTTTAACCGATAGAAGAGATCCGTGCGAAAGGTTCCGGCCTTGACCGCCTCCTGGAGGTCCCGGTTTGTGGCCGCGATCACCCGGACATCGACTTTCACCGAGCGCGTGCCCCCGACTCGATCAAACTCGCGATTCTGCAGAAAGCGCAGGAGCTTGGCCTGCAGGCCCGGTTTCATATCGCCGATCTCGTCCAAGAAGACCGTGCCGCCATCGGCCACCTCTATCTTGCCGCGCTTTTGCACCGAGGCTCCGGTAAAGGCCCCCTTTTCGTGGCCGAACAGCTCCGACTCGAGCAGTTCTTCCGACAGGGCCACACAGTTGACCGGGGCAAAGAGTTTATTCCTTCGGTTGCTCCACGAATGAATCGAGCGCGCCAGGAGATCCTTGCCGGTGCCGCTTTCTCCAAGGAGGAGGACGGTCGTATCGCTTTGGGCGACCTTTTGGGCTGTCGCCACGACGTCTGCCATTTTCGGGCTGCTTGAAATGAGAGGATCGTACCGGCTCTCTACCTCAGCACGCAGCACCGCGACCTCATGCTTCAGACCGCGCTGCTCTAATGTTCTGTCGACGACAATCTTGAGATGTTCTAGGTCAAAGGGTTTGGTGATGAAGTCAGTGGCGCCCTCTTTCATCGCTTCGACAGCGCCTTCGATCGTGCCATAGGCCGTCATGATGATAACCGGCAGATCCGGCCACTCTTTGCGCGCTCGCTTCAGCACTTCGATGCCGTTCAGCTTCGGCATCTGAATGTCGAGGAAGACAAGGCCCGGAGGATTCTGTTGTATGGCTTGAAGAGCCTCTTCACCGTCGTGAGCGACCTGCACGTCGAATCCCGTTGTCTGCAAACGATCCGCCAGGATGCTGGCAATGTCCGCTTCGTCATCCACTACGAGAACTGGTGTGCCCATTGGCTCCTCCTGCTACGTTCGACTGGACACCGTGCTGCCGATGCGTCCGGGTCTTAGCAAGTTCCGGCAAGGTTGTCTGTCAGGGAAACCCTGACAGAGCTAATGCCTTGCTCAAGCAGGGAAATGTGCAAGCAGAGTGCCGTGAGGTAATACAGCTAAATAGACTTTATTTTACTGTACGTTATGATATTTAGGCCGAAGCACTAAATCACTAACGTATCAGAAAAGATACGAAGTTGAATCCTTTAGATACTACGGGGGGTAGGGTCCATGACATGGATGACAAAGCCAGTGAGGGGCTTGGGATAGAAATAAGTGGACTTGTGCGGCATACGATCTTCCGCTCCCGCGACGTCTTTGACTTCGGTGATCTTCGGCGGGTTCAGCAGGATCGCAAGCTCCGCCCGGCCGTCGGCCACGGCGTTTAAGACTTCTTCTTCGTCTTTCAAATACGTGAGACGCTCTTCGTCTTCAGGAGTCATGTTCATCGCTTCATGCAAGAACAATCGTTGTAGAATGGTCACATCCAGGCGGTCCCGCGCCGATGGGCCGAGCTTGGCCTCGGCCGCGGGATTCAGCGTGAGTAGATCGTATCGTGTTTCCCCACGCACGACCAGACCCATCGTGTGGGCGTTGGTTGATTGCGCCGCATGCAGCGCGCCCAAAAACCGCTCCCGCACTCCCGTTTCCGTATCTTTGGTAAACGGAAACGTCTGCAACGTGAAATTTTGGCCCACCCGCTTGCGAAGCTCCTGGAGCGGGATGGACAGAGGTGGAGGAACCAGCCGGTGGGTCGCGAGGATCGTCAACCCGGAATCATCGAGATTGGAGAAATACATGAGGACCTGGTCCGAGGGCAGGTCTCCGCTCTGTCCCGGATGCGCGGCCCTCTGCGCGTTGCGGTAGCGCAGCGCCGATTCATAACGATGGTGACCATCGGCAATAAACAGCGGGAGCGGTTTCATGAGCGAGACGACGTCGCCAAGCGCGTTTTGATCCGTGACGGACCAGACTTGATGGCGCGCCCCCGCGTTGTCCGTCATCTCAAAACGCGGTTTTTCCTTGTCTACCGCCTTTTCCAGCAAGCCGATGATGCGGCCTTTGGCGTCCGAATACAGAGAAAAGATCGGGCTGAAGTTGCTGCGGCAGGTTTCCAACAGCTGGTAGCGATCCGACTTTGCAGCGGCCCGGGTATTCTCATGTGGAAAGATACGGCCCGTGCCGAAATCCTCGAGCCTGACGAGAGACAGAAACCCGCGCATGATGCGCTCTTCGCCCGATCGCAATCGGTACTGGATCTCGTACAGGTAGATCGCCGGGGCGTTGTCTTGTCGAAGGGTTCCATTCTCGAGCCACTCGGATAAAAACCGCCTGGCTCGCGTATACCGGTTCTCCTCCCCTTTGTCTCCAGGCTGATCCTGCCCCAGCTCCAAACGAATGACGTTGCTGGGATGCTTCGCATGGAGCGCGGTCTGTTCCGCGGCATCGATGACATCATACGGAGGCGCGACCACGTTAGCGATGTCCCCAATCTTCGTTGGATCATACAGGACACCGCGAAACGGACGGATCTCAGCCATGTTTCCTCACTTGCTTAGTGGTACCGGTCGACCTCAAACCGATAGAGCTCCACGATTTCATGCTCTCCGATGCCGCCCTTTTCACGAGCGATGGCCACCTGTTGTTCGACGGACGTAATGTCTTCAATGCCCGGCAACAAAAGCCCGCGACGAATCCCGTGTCGCACCACTACGCCATAGCAAGCAGGATTCAAATCCGACATGCTTGGCACCCCCACCATGCCTTTCACAACATCAATCGACACCGAAAGCTCCACCAACTCTTCCGCGGAGACCGGACCAAACCGCGGGTCACGAAAGGCGGCCGCGATGGCGTTTTCGACGATCTCCTTTGCCATATCCGCATATGCCGGCTCAAGAGTCCCCATGCAGCCGCGGAGCTCGCCGGATTTTCTCAGCGTAACGAAGAGGCCGGCCTGCCCCCGCAAGGCGTCAAACTGCTCGTACCAGCTTTCTCTAGGGATAAGCGGTCGAGCCGCCTCTAAATGGTGCGCAATGGCATCCCGTGCCAAGCACACAAACGGGTGAGGTTTGTGAGAAGGGACTAGACCCACGGCAGGCTCTGGTTGAGTTCCCGGCCTCGACCCAGACCCAGGGGTTTGTGAGAATGGAAACAACGCCTCTACGCTGCTCTAATGGTCGCGAGCCACCACATAATCCGCCACGGCGAGGAGGGCTCGCTTGTGCACGGAATCCTCAAAGGTCTCCAGGCAGAGTTTCGCATCCTCGACATGCCGGCGTGCAATGGCAAGCGCGTAATCGATGGAGCCGTGCCGCTCCATCAGGGCGGTAATCCATCGGAAATTGCCGTTGCCGTTGTCATTGGTTTTCATGACCTCGGCGATCTTTCGGCGCTCAGGCTCGGTGCAGAACTGCTGAACATGGAGCAACGGCAACGTCACGTTGCCTTCTCCCAAGTCCTTCCCCAACATTTTTCCGAACGCTTCGCTGTCGTCGGCGGTGTAATCAAGAGTATCATCGGCGACCTGAAACGCCACCCCTAACGCCTGACCAAACTGGAACATGGCATCCCGCTGCTCGGGAGCGGCGTCGGCCAAAACCGCGCCCATCCGACAGGCCGCGGCGATCAGCGCGCCGGTTTTGTGCTCGGCGATTGTAAGATATTCCTGTTCAGAGTGCGCCTGTTGGTCTTTGTACGAAAGCTGCATCAGCTCGCCCTCGGCCATCTTTCGGCACGCCACGGACAGGCATTCATTGACGTCCTGGTTATGGAAGCTGACGATATGGCAGATCGCCTTCGAGTACAGATAATCGCCCACTAGAATCGAGATTTGGTTGCCCCACACCCCGCGCGCAGTGGTCTTCCCACGCCGCAAGTCCGCCTGATCGATAACGTCGTCGTGCAGCAATGTGGCGGTATGGATATACTCAATCAGGCTTGCCAGAAGAATGTCTAAACACCCGGTATACCCTGCGAGGCGGGCGCTCAAAATCAGAAGCAGAGGACGAATCCGCTTCCCGCCGCTGCTAAAAATATGGGCGGAGACCAGATTGACCAGTGCGACTTTCGAATCGAGATTCCGGCGGATTTGATCTTCGACCGCGGTGAGTTCGCCCCGATAACCTTCCCAAACTTCTCGCATCCCTGCGATGGCACAGGTTTCTGGGCTGTTTGGCATGGGCCGATACTAGGGGAGGCCCCTGGGGATTGTCAAGAACACTGCCGGGGTTTGATGGTCCCTAAAGAGTGGACTTTTAGACCCATCCACGGCCGAAAAACGATCATTGGTCCTAGCTCTCAAGACCCTGATCCTTCGTGGCTTTTGGCGCGTTCTGGGTGTGAGCAACTGCTTGACACACTCTCTTGGCCTCAAGTAGGATAATCTCCACCCGTTGCTCTTGCCGATCTAGAGCTTCATTCACAAAGAGTAACCATGCAAATACCTGGACTGCCTCCAAAGCAAGGACTGTACGATCCCGCTTTTGAAAAGGATAGCTGCGGGATTGGCTTTGTTGCCAATATCAACGGCGCGAAATCCCACGGCATCGTTCGCAAGGGCCTGGAAGTTCTTGATCATCTCTCGCATCGCGGCGCTCAAGGCTGCGACCCGTGCACCGGAGATGGCGCCGGCATTCTCCTGCAAGTTCCCCATGAATTCTTAAAACTGGCCGCAACCGATATCGGCATCAAACTGCCCGGCGCCGGCGAATATGGCGTGGGCATGGTGTTTCTGCCCCGAACCGACACTCATCGTCTCTCATGCGAACAACTCTTCGAGCAGATCATCGCCGAAGAAGGGATCCGATGCCTTGGCTGGCGAACCGTACCGGTCAACAGCGAGGCCATCGGCGCTCAAGCCCGGAAGACCGAACCGGTCATGCGCCAAGTGTTCCTCGCCCGCGGGGATCGCTTTGACGAGGGCCAGTTCGAACGCAAGCTCTATGTCATCCGCAAACGCGTCGAGAAGGCGGTGCGCGAATCGCTTATCGAGGAGCGGAACTACTTTTACATCTCAAGTCTTTCGGCCAACACCATTGTCTACAAAGGCCTGCTGCTTCCTGAGCAGATGTCTGCGTATTATCTCGATCTCAACGATTCGAGCATGACGAGCGCGCTGGCCCTGATCCATTCGCGGTTCAGCACGAACACCTTTCCGACCTGGCCGTTAGCCCATCCATATCGCTATATCTGCCATAACGGCGAGATCAATACGCTGAAGGGCAACGTCAACTGGATGCGGGCCAGGCAAGGCCGTCTTCAGTCGGAGCTCTTCGGCACGGACATCCCGAAGCTCTTTCCGATTGTGTATGAGAACCAGAGCGACTCGGCCTGCTTGGATAATGCGCTCGAATTCCTTGTCATGGGCGGCAGGTCTCTGTCCCATGCCATGATGATGCTGATTCCCGAGCCGTGGGTGGGCAATCCGCAGATGGATCTCGATCGGCGCGGGTTTTACGAGTACCACGCCGCCATGATGGAACCTTGGGACGGTCCGGCGGCCGTCTGCTTTACCGATGGCAAACTGATCGGCGCCACGCTGGATCGCAATGGTCTTCGGCCCTGTCGATACCAGGTGACCACGGACGGCCTTGTCGTGCTCGCGTCAGAAGCCGGAGTCCTGCCCGCTGACCCTAAAGAGATCCGCCAGAAAGGCCGTCTGCAACCTGGACGGATGTTCCTGGTGGACACGGCCCAAGGCCGCCTGCTCGATGACGAAGAAATCAAGGCCGAGATTGTGGGGCGCAAGCCCTACCGATCCTGGGTCACCCAGTACCGCATTTCTCTCGATGAGCTGCCCGAGCCGTTGAACGTGCCGCAACCGGATCATCCAAGCATCCGTCAGCGGCAGCAAGCGTTCGGCTATACCGTCGAAGAGCTGAAGATGGTGCTCACCCCCATGGTGGTCGCCGGGGAGGAGCCGATTTCCTCCATGGGAACCGATACGCCGCTTGCCGTGCTGTCCGAGCGCCCGCAGCTCCTGTTTAAATATTTCAAACAACTCTTCGCGCAGGTCACCAATCCGCCCATCGATCCCATCCGCGAGCAGCTCGTCATGTCGCT
>DASXSU010000050.1:0-18673 GCA_036505795.1 Nitrospirales bacterium | reverse complement strand
GCAAAGAAGGAGAATCTCATTCTCAACGTGGACGGGACGATGGCGGCCGTCCTCGTGGACATCGGTTTCCCGGTGGACAGTTTAAACGGCTTCTTTATCCTCTCGCGCACGATCGGATTGATCGGCCATTGGGTAGACCAGAAGCGCCAGGAGAGCCGCCTGATCCGCCTGTTTGATTATCTGGTCAACTACGCGACACCAAAACGCAGGGAAGTCCCTCCGCCCAAATAACGCAAGAAGGAAAAGACTATGTCACTTGAGCTGGTTCAAAAATTGTATACAAGAATGCCCGCCGTTCTCGAGAAGGCGCGGAAAAAGTTCGGCCGGGGCCTGACCCTGACCGAGAAGATTCTGGTCGCGCATGCCGATAATTTCGAGTCGCAAGTCTGGGATCGGGGTACGGCGATGCTGGCGCTTCGCCCGGATAGGGTCGCCATGCAGGATGCGACTGCGCAAATGGCCATTCTACAATTCATGCAGGCCGGAAAGAAAACGGTCGCGGTCCCGAGCACCATTCATTGCGACCACCTGATCCGCGCCGAAAGCGGCTCTGCGAAGGACCTCGCGCGCGCGACCGAAGAAAACAAAGAGGTGTACAACTTTTTATCGTCCTCTGCGAGGAAGTACGGGATTGGATTCTGGAAGCCGGGAGCCGGCATCATCCACCAGGTCGTCCTGGAAAATTACGCGTTCCCGGGTGGCCTGATTATCGGCACCGATTCTCACACCCCGAATGGCGGCGGTCTGGGCATGTTGGCCATCGGGGTCGGTGGCGCCGATGCCGGTGAGGTCATGGCGGGATTACCGTGGGAAGTGCTTCATCCCAAGTTGATCGGGGTCAAGCTAACAGGAAAACTCCAGGGCTGGGCTTCGGCCAAGGATGTCATTCTCTACATCTGCGGGCTGCTCACCGTGAAAGGCGGCACCAACAAGATTGTGGAATACTTCGGGCCGGGTGCGGGCACGATCAGTGCGACCGGCAAAGGCACGATTACGAACATGGGTGCCGAGCTGGGCGCGACCACTTCAATCTTTCCGTTCGATGAAAAAATGGTCGCCTATTTGAATATTACCGATCGCGCCGACATTGCGAAACTGGCGGAGTCGAACCGCGAATTGCTGGTAGCGGATCCGGAGGTCTTGAAAACGCCGGAGAAATATTTTGATCAGATCGTGGAGATCGATCTGTCGAAGTTGGAGCCGTATGTTGTCGGCCCTCACACGCCGGATCTCGCCCGTCCGGTCTCGAAGATGGCCGCCGAGGCCAAAGAAAAAGGATACCCGTTGCAGCTGAAGGCCGCGCTGATCGGAAGCTGCACAAACTCATCCTATGAAGATATCAGCCGCGCGGCGCACATCGCCAGGCAGGGATTAAAGGCCGGGCTCAAGGCCAAGACGCCCTTTCTTGTGACTCCTGGTTCCGAACGGATCTACAACACGATGAAGCGCGACGGGTTCCTTAAGACATTCGAAGAAATGGGCGGGACGGTGCTCGCCAACGCCTGTGGTCCTTGCATCGGCCAGTGGAAGCGGGCCGACGCCGTCAAGGGCCGCGCCGATTCCATCATCAGTTCCTACAATCGAAACTTCCCCGGCCGGAACGATGGCGTCAATGACACCCTCTCGTTCCTATCGAGCCCGGAGGTGGTGACCGCGCTGGCGTTTGCCGGCGAGCTCACCTTTGATCCGGTCCATGGATCACTCAAGGCGGCCGACGGCACGGCCATTGCATTCGAGCCTCCGCGGGGCGAAGAATTACCGGCTCAAGGATTCGCCAAGGGGGCGGAAGGATTTATCCCGCCGGCCGCGAACGGTGAATCAGTTCAAGTCGAGGTTCCGCCGGACAGCGAACGACTCCAATTGTTACAGCCCTTTGCTCGATGGGACGGCCGGGATTTCGAAAAACTGCCTCTTCTCATTAAGACAAAGGGCAAGACGACGACCGACCATATCTCACCGGCGGGACCGTGGCTCAAATACCGTGGCCACTTAGACAAGATCAGCGACAATATGTTTCTCGGAGCAACCAGCGCCTTCTCAAGCGAGCCGGGCAAGGGGACGGATGTGTTGACAGGGGAGAGCGGGTTGACGATTGCCCAGATCGCTCGACGCTATAAGACGAAAGGAGTCGGCTCGGTAGTCGTGGGAGACGAAAACTATGGCGAAGGGAGCAGTCGGGAGCATGCGGCCATGTCGCCTCGGTTCCTTGGGGTGAAGGCGATCCTCACCAAGAGCTTTGCACGCATCCACGAAACAAATCTCAAAAAGCAGGGGATTTTACCGTTGACGTTTGCTAATCCCAAAGAGTGGGACCTGATCGAGCAGCAGGACCGGATCAGCATCAAAGGCTTGCAAGGATTGGCTCCCGGGCAGCCGGTCCAGGTCGTCATTCATAAGGCCGATGGAAAAGAGATCACGATTCAGACAAACCACAGCCTAACGGAACAGCAACTGGTGTGGTTCAAGGCCGGTTCGGCGCTGAACGCATTGAATTAACAGGATGATAAAAGAGGAAAAACCATGACAGCAAAAGCATCCAGAATTCTTTATACAAAAACCGATGAGGCCCCGGCACTGGCCACCTATTCTTTTCTCCCGATTGTCAAAGCCTTCACAAAGGCGGCCGGCGTGTCCGTCGAAATGAGGGATATTTCTCTGGCAGGGCGAATTCTCGCCGTCTTTCCCGAACATCTGACGCCGCAACAAAAACAGTCGGATGATCTGACCGAATTGGGGGAGCTCGCCAAGGCCCCGGAAGCCAATATCATCAAGCTTCCCAACATCAGCGCCTCGATCCCCCAAATACAAGGGGCCATCAAGGAATTGCAGAGTCAGGGGTACAAAGTTCCGGATTATCCAGAGTATCCCAAGACCGATGCCGAGAAGGAGATCAAAACGCGCTACGACAAGATTAAAGGTAGTGCCGTCAACCCGGTTTTGCGTGAGGGTAACTCGGATCGCCGGGCGCCGCTCTCGGTCAAGAAACACACCAGACAGCACCCGCACAAAATGGGGGCATGGGCGAAGGACTCCAAGACGCACGTCGCTCATATGAAGGGCGGTGATTTCTATTCCAACGAGAAATCGGTCACGCTCACCCAGGCCACCGAGGCGCGCATCGAGTTCGTCGGCCAGGACGGCAAGACCACCGTGCTCAAGCCCAAACTCTCTCTTCAGGCCGGCGAAATCATTGATGCCACCTATATGAGCCGCCGTGCCTTACGTGAATTCCTGGAGGCGCAGATTGAGGACGCCAAGAAGCAGGGCGTCCTGTTCTCGATCCATCTGAAAGCTACGATGATGAAGGTCTCGGACCCCAAGATCTTTGGTCATGCGGTGTCGGTGTTTTTCAAGGATGTGTTCGACAAACACGCGGCCGTGTTCCAAAAGCTGGGGGTCGACCCCGATAACGGCCTAGGTGATCTCTATGCCAAGCTCAAAACGTTGCCCGACGATCAACGGGCCGCCATCGAAGCCGACATTCAGGCCGTGTACAAGAAGCGGCCGCCGCTGGCGATGGTCAACTCCGATAAAGGCATCACCAATTTGCACGTCCCCAGCGACATTATTATCGATGCCTCCATGCCCCCGGTCATTCGCGACTCGGGGAAAATGTGGGGTCCGGACGGTAAGGCGTACGACACCAAGGCGGTCATTCCCGACGCCAGCTACGCCCCGGTCTATCACGAGGTCGTCGAATTCTGTAAGAAGCACGGCGCCTTTGATCCGAAGACGATGGGAAGTGTTCCGAACGTGGGTCTCATGGCCCAGGCCGCGGAGGAATACGGATCGCACGACAAGACCTTTAAAGCGCCCGGCAACGGCACCATTCGTGTGGTCGATGCGTCCGGGAAGGCCCTGCTGGAACACAAAGTGGAAGAAGGGGACATCTGGCGAATGTGTCAGGTCAAGGACGCGCCGATCCAGGATTGGGTCAAGCTCGCCGTCAATCGAGCGCGAGCCACGGGAGCGCCTGCAATCTTCTGGCTGGACAAGAAACGGGCACATGACGCGGAGTTGATCAAGAAGGTTGACCAGTACTTGCCGAAGCACGACACGAAAGGTCTGGATATCCGCATCATGCCTCCGGCGGAGGCGACGCGGTTCTCGCTGGAGCGGCTGAAAGAGGGGAAAGATACCATTTCTGTCACGGGGAACGTGTTGCGAGACTACCTCACCGATCTCTTTCCGATTCTCGAAATTGGGACCAGCGCAAAAATGCTCTCGATCGTCCCGCTGCTGAACGGCGGAGGCCTCTTTGAAACCGGAGCCGGCGGCTCGGCGCCCAAGCACGTGCAGCAGTTTCAGGAAGAAGGGTATCTACGATGGGATTCGCTGGGTGAATTCCTGGCGCTTGTCCCATCCTTGGAGCATCTGAGCAAGGCATCCAACAATCCATCCGCAAAGATTCTGGCCGATACGCTCGATCGAGCCAACGCCAAGTTCCTGGAGAGCAACAAGTCGCCGGCCCGCAAGGTGGGAGAGATTGATAATCGCGGGAGCCATTTTTATCTGGCGCTGTACTGGGCCCAAGCCCTGGCTGAGCAGACCGAAGATAAGAAGCTTCAATCGCATTTTGCCAAAGTGGCCAAACAGCTCGCAGACAATGAGGCCAAGATTACGGCCGAGCTGCTCGGCGGCCAAGGAAAACCGGTCGATATAGGCGGGTATTATCATCCCGATCAAGAGAAGACGACAAAAGCCATGCGTCCGAGCCAAACTTTTAATGCGATCGTGGATTCAATTGCATAATAGGACGGCTTCGGCATGGCCAAGGCGATAAACAGATAAATAATGGACACCGGCGCGCAATTTGATAAAAACGTCCTCCTGGACCAGGAGGATGTCCTGCGGCCGAAGATGGTTACGGTCGAGATCGCCGGCAAGAAGTATGAGGTGCCGGAGGGTATCACCGTGATCAAAGCCCTCTGGTATAGCGGCCAGGAAGTCTACCGAGGCATCGGCTGCTTGGGCGGCTACTGCGGAGCCTGCGCGACCTATTACCGCACAAAGGACGACCCCAAGGTCCGCACGTGCCTGGCGTGCTCCATGGCAGTGGAGGACGGGATGTCCTTCTCAATGGTCGCTCCGTTTCCGGCGCGCAAAGCTACCTATCAGATGGCCGAACTGCAGGACCCCAAGCAGGACCTCTTCAACCTCTATCCGGAGGCGCCGTTGTGCCGGAATTGCAATGCGTGTACCGAGGCCTGCCCACAAGGGATCGACGTACGGGACGGCGTGTGGAAGGCGGTCTTCGGAGACTTCAAGTCGGTATCTGAAATGTTTATGGATTGCGTGATGTGTGGCCTGTGCACGCCGGTCTGCATCGCTGACATCGCCCCGAATCTTGTCGCGCTGTACGCCAGTCGGGCCCAAGGGGCCCATTTCAATGAGAAGCCCCCGAAGCTGCAAACCCGAATCGACGAGATTGAGCAGGGCCGTTATGCGTCCGAGTGGAACAAGGTCCTCAAAATGGATGAGCAGCAACTCAAGGACGTCTGCGCCGCGATTAAATAAGCGCCTGCGGCTGACCCTAACAGGTGAAAATGCAAGTCGAAGCGCTACAAGATCTCGTTCATCAGACCCGCACTCAGCGGCGCACGCAAACTCTTCCAAAGTACCCTGCCAACGAGCGCGATACCCTCATCAAAAAGTATCATCCTGATTTTCGCGAGAGCGCCTACCGGCCCTTGAAGTTCGGTCCCAACGCGGGAGACATGACCGTGCGGGAGCTCGCCTCCTTGCTCGAAGGCGACAGCCCGGTCTCTACAGAGCTTGATCTTACGCCGGCGCATACGGTCGATGTCCTGGTGATCGGCGGCGGCGGGGCCGGATGTTCCGCCGCGCTCCATGCGTACGCGCGCGGCGCGAAAGTGCTCATGGCGACCAAGCTCCGGCTCGGGGATTCCAATACGGTTATGGCCCAGGGAGGAATGCAGGTTGCGATCGCCGACGAGGATTCCCCGGTTCAGCATTTTCTCGATACGCTGAAGGGCGGCCACATGAAGAACGACCATCAGCTTCTGAAGGTGATGGTCGAAGAGGGCCCCTCGATCGCCCGCTGGTTGCTGGGATTGGGCGTCTTGTTCGACCGGGATTCCGACGGGAACTTACATGTGAAGAAAGGCGGGGGAAGCTCCAAGCCGAGGCTGTTGACCTGCTCGGACTACACAGGACTGGAGCTCATGCGGGTGCTCAAAGACGAGGTCCTCAACCAGAAGATCCAGCTGCTGGAATTCAGCGCGGCGATTGAACTACTGAGCGATGGCGATGGAACATGCACTGGGGCCGTCTTTAGAGATCTCGATAACAACCGGCTTTTTGCCGTTGCAGCCAAAACTGTGATTCTGGCCACCGGGGGCATCGGGCGGCTGCACATCCAGGGCTTTCCGACCAGCAACCATTACGGCGCCACGGGTGACGGGCTGACACTCGCCTACCGGCTTGGCGCGAAGCTCCTGCAGATCGACACATTTCAGTATCACCCCACCGGCGCCGTCTACCCGGAGCAACTGCTTGGCGCACTGGTCACGGAAGGCATCCGCTCCGAAGGGGGCCATCTCGTCAACGCCAAAGGCGAACGATTCGTGAACGAACTCGATACGCGGGACGTTGTATCGTCTTCGATTATTCGCGAATGTGAAGAAGGCCGGGGCGTCCGGACCACCACCGGGCATCTGGGAGTCTGGCTCGACACGCCTCTACTCGACGTAGAGCATGGAGCCGGTACCCTGGAAAAGCATTTCCCGGCGATGGTTCGCCAATACAAGCGCTACGGGCTTGATATTTCGAAAGACCCGGTGCTGATCTATCCGACATTACACTATCAAAACGGCGGCGTGCAGATCGACGTGAATGGGGAATCCGACGTCAAAAATCTCTTTGTCGCCGGCGAAGCCTCTGGCGGATTGCATGGCCGTAACCGCCTCATGGGTAATTCGCTTCTCGATTTAATGGTCTTCGGCAAGCGCTCGGGGATGGAGGCCGCGTCGCGGGCTGCCTCGATGCCGCAAGGACCTCTGACACTCAATCATCTGACGCGCTTCAGGGCGGAAGCCCACAAAAAAGGCGGAGGAGCGGCCGTTATTTCACCCATGTTGTTTCCGGATTACACCAGGAAAGAGACCTGATCTCGAGATTCTTCGCTGAGCTCATAGTAACAGGAGAATGTCAGAATCACGAAATAGTCGGAATAACAGATAGTTAAAGACAGATAGGTAAGGAGTTACATGAACGTCCATGAATTTCAGGCGAAGCAGTTGTTCGCGCAGTTCGGCATCGCTGTGCCGAAGGGCAAAGAGGTCAAAAATACCGGCGCGGCTGAGCGATGGGCAGCCAAGCTGGAGACGCCGTTGTATGTCGTGAAGGCTCAGATTCATGCGGGCGGCCGCGGCAAAGCGGGTGGCGTGAAGCTCACGAAGAATCGAGCCGACGTGCCGGGCCTTGCCAAGGATCTTCTTGGGGCAACCTTAGTCACACATCAGACCGGCCCGAAGGGCCGGAAGGTCCGCCGCGTGCTGATTGAAGAAGGCGCGGCCATCTCTAAGGAGCTCTACGTCAGCCTGCTTGTAGATCGAGACTCGGGGTGGCCGGTTTTCATCGCAAGCACTGAGGGGGGCATGGAAATCGAAGAGGTCGCGGCGCATACACCGGAGAAACTGATCAAAGAGCCGATTGATCCGGGGGTCGGATTCCAAGGGTACAACGGACGCAATCTCGCATTCGGTTTAGGGCTGCCATCGATCGAACCGGCGGTGGTCAATCCCTTTGTTGCGATGCTCGGCAATCTGTATCGGCTCTTCATGGAGAAGAATGCCACCATGGTCGAGATCAATCCGTTGGTGATCACACAGGATAAGCGGTTGATTGCCCTTGACGGAAAAGTGTCATTTGACGATAGCGCCTTGTTCAAGCACCCCGACATCCTGGCATTCCGCGATCTCAATGAGGAAGAGCCCCTTGAGATCGAGGCCGGCAAGAACAACCTCAACTACGTGAAGCTGGACGGCAACATCGGCTGCATGGTCAACGGTGCCGGCCTGGCGATGGCGACGATGGATGTCATCAAGCTCGCCGGAAGTGAGCCGGCCAACTTTCTGGATGTCGGCGGCGGCGCGACCAAAGAGACAGTGGCGGCAGGCTTTCGGATTCTTCTCAAAGACAAGAAGGTTAAAGGGATCTTCATCAACATCTTCGGGGGCATCGTCCGCTGCGAGCGGATCGCCCATGGCGTGATCGACGCTGCGAAGGAAGTGGGGATCAAGATTCCGGTCGTGGTGCGGCTGCAAGGCACCAATGCCGAGGAGGGCCGAAAACTCCTGGCGGAATCTGGCCTGAATGTCGAGGTCGCGACGGATCTCTGGGAGGCGGCGCAGAAGATTGTGGCGCTGACGGGGAGGAAGCGAAAGAAGAAGGAAGAGGCTGCGTGATTGGAACCTCGCGGGTCCTGCCCCCGCATAGCCCAGTGCAGCTGGGCGTTTCGCCGTCGAGGCCCCGCAGACCCGGCTGTACGCCCCGCGCTGCATCTGGGCGCCTATGCGGTGTCACCCGCTCAGGAAATCCTTCGCCCCTGGAGGGTGAGGGTGAGGGGAGAATGCAAAAAGCGGAAGAAGAAGGAAGAGGCTGCATGAGAAACTTGGTCAGGATGGCCGAAATACCCTCGTGCTCGCGCACCGCGCACATCTGATGATCTGTATTCATGAGCGGTGAACGATGTGCTCGGTGGACGCGCGCAGTTGAGAGTATTTCACCCATCCTGCCAAGGATGAAATTCGCCATCGCCTCCTCCGGTGAGAGGGTGGGGAAGGTCAGCGGGAGGATATAATATTGCAGGCCCGGCCATGGTTTGATGCGTCCCTACAGTAAACAGGCGCTAACCGTATCGGCACTTTTCATCTTGACTGGTTGCGCAGCTTTTGGTGTTCCATATACTTCTGATCCAGGGAAGAAACTTCGCGATGCCTACATGCTTATGGATGACCAGTGTAGGCCACTCGCTGCAGAAAGACTCATAGGGGAAGCCTTAGACTCATATCGGACAAATGGCGACGAGCTAGGAATGGCCGAGGCCTATCACACCTTTGGGAATCTGTACAAATTTAATTGCTATCACACCAAGTGGGAGAAACAGTTGTTAGAAACGACGGGCACCCACGAGAAAGCGTACGAGCGTTCTAGAGAGAATTTTCAAAAGGCTGCTGAGCTATACGAGAAGCACAAAGATTTTATGGGGGTTAGTCAGTCATATTTCGGAATAGGCAACGTCTATGGCATTCAAGGGGATAAGCAAAGGGCATGTGCGTTTTACGATAAGAGTCTTGCGATTTACAACGAAGGAAAGGCCCAGAATCCAAATGCGAGAATAAATATTCTTACTGGATTCAGGGATTTCCCCACGATGATTCAGGGGTTCAAGAACGAGAACGGTTGCTAAGAAAAGAGGCACATTGTGAGTATTTTGGTGAATAAATCCACGAGGGTGGTGGTGCAGGGAATCACGGGCAAGGAAGGATCGTTCCATGCCACGCAATGCAAGGCCTATGGAACGCAGGTTGTTGCGGGGGTGACGCCTGGCAAGGCGGGCCAGGAAGTGGAAGGAATTCCGGTGTTCAACACGGTCCGCGAGGCCGTGACAAAGACGCAGTGCGACGTCTCGCTGATCTTCGTGCCGCCTCCATTCGCTGCGGATGCCATTCTGGAAGCCGCGGAAGCGGGCATTCATCTAATTATCTGCATCACCGAGGGAATCCCGGTGAACGACATGGTGAAGGTGAAGCGCGCGTTGCGGGGCAAGGATACGCGGCTGATCGGGCCGAATTGTCCCGGCGTGATCACGGCGGAGGAATGCAAGATTGGGATCATGCCGGGGTTCATTCACAAAAAGGGAAGGGTCGGCGTGATCTCGCGCAGCGGCACCCTGACTTACGAGGCCGTGAACCAACTCACCAATCTCGGCCTTGGCGAGACCACCTGTATCGGCATCGGCGGCGACCCGATCGTCGGCACCGGCTATATAGAGCTTCTGGCAATGTTCGAGAAGGATCCCGAGACAGAGGCGGTCGTGATGATCGGCGAGATCGGCGGCGACGCCGAGGACCGGGCAGCGGCCTTCATCAAAGAGCAGATCCGCAAGCCGGTCATCGGCTTCATCGCGGGGATCACGGCGCCGGAGGGACGACGCATGGGGCATGCGGGCGCGATCATCACCGGCGGAAAAGGTACGGCGGCTGAAAAAATGCAGGTACTGGAAAGCGCCGGAGTGCACGTGGTTCACAACCCGGCCGAGATCGGCAAGACCGTGGCGAAAGCCCTCGGGGGCGGTGGCGTCTAGTTCTGCTTATGCACACCGTGAGATCAGAGAAACCACCCGAGCCCGGCCCCCGGCCGATCCCTGCACCAGATCCTGACCCCAATGTGGAGCCCGAAGAAGAAGAAGACGACGACGATGATGATGACGATCCTTTTGAGGGCCTTCCCCTCCTCGTCGATCCGCTTCCCGCTTAGTTTATGAAAACTTGAATGCCGGGGGCTGAGGCAGACTCGTCAGCGGCACGGAAGGGTGAAACAAAACGCTGATCCCGTCTTGGCCTGCGGCTTCAGAAAGATGCGCCCGCCATGATGTTCGACCACCTTCTTACACGTGGCTAGACCGATACCCGAGCCGGGATAGTTATCCATCGTATTGAGCCGGGTAAATAAATCAAAAATCTTGGCGGCATATTTGGGCTCGATTCCGATGCCGTTGTCCTCGACCGTGATAAGCCATTCCGTATGCCGCCGCTCCGCCGAGACGGTGACAATAGGCGGATCGGGGCCGTGGAACTTAATCGCATTGCTGAGCAGATTTTGAAAGATCTGGAGAAGTTCGCTTTCGTTCCCAAGGACGATGGGCAACTGAGCGTGGCCCACGACCGCATGACTTTCCTGAATGGCCGTTTTGAGGTTCTCGACGGCCCGATCCACAACCGCGTTTAAATCGGTCCTGCGTCGTTTGTCTTCTCCCGAGCCGACCTTGCAATATCCCAGGACGTCGGTGATGAGCTGCTCCATTCGCTGGATACCATCCAGCATATATTCCATAAAGTCATCGGCGTCGGCGTCCAATCGGCCGCGGTACCGTTGCGCGAGCAGTTTGGTAAATGCCGACACAGTGCGGAGCGGCTCTTTGAGATCGTGCGATGCCATATAGGCAAAGCGTTTAAGATCCTCATTCGAACGCAGTAACTCGGTGGTCCTTTGCTGGATAGTCTCCTCGGCACTGGCGCGCGCGCTCATTTCCTGGCTCAACTTCTGGTTTACTTCGTGGAGTTCCTGGGTGAGTTCTTGTACGGATGCTGCAAGCCGTCTGCTCGCCTCTTCGCCTTCCTGCAGTACGCTCAGGTTGGCGGGCAGCCGGTCGGCGTCCACAAGAATATTCTCGGTCTGTCGTCCTGTGGTAGTGACCTTCTCGAATTGCGTCTTCAGGGCATGAAAGATTTGTTGGGACTCAAGAAACTTCTGATGAAGGCTATAATAGCGCTCGAGTAAGGGCGTGAAGCTATCCTCGTGGTATTCTTGAGTGGATTTGGCTTTGGCGCGCGGTTTCATAGACATTTTTTAGGCCGGGTGAAAGGCGGATTAGTACTGAGGATACCGTAAGTCAGAGCGGAATGGAAGAAAAAATAACCGGGAAGCTTTACTTCAGGGCAAAAAAAGGGGCTAAGGGACGGTGTCGACACCCGGAATTCTGCAGTCTCTGATCTTCCACCTTTCGGCTTCCAACCCGATCTGCAGGCTTCCAGGATGCGCCATCTCTTAGCCTTGTTTTAACCTTTACACCACCGCCCATAACACGTCCATTCCTCTTGAGTGTCACGGGCCTTAGCAAAAGTGTCAGCCGGCCTCAGCTCTTACTTGTAAGCCGTATGAGCGCAAGATTGGCCTGCATCGCGAACAGTTGAAACGACTTCCACATTGCATCGTCGATGTCGTCGTCCTTGCGATCTGCCCAGATCAAGCCGATGACGCGACTTGAGGTATACAGTGGCGCGAGGGCAATACCGGTCGGCTGGATTGCCTCCATGATTGCCGGCGGCAAGGGCGGCGTGTGAGGCTGCCCCGCGCTAAGGCGCATGGGCGTCTTGATGTCCATGCAATGAGCCAGGAGATTGGAGGACGGATTCGTTGAGACACTAAAGAGGGGAAGCAAGGTCGGAATATCGGCGCCGACCCCCGAGCGTCCTAAGGCGCTGGTTTTGCCGGGCACCGTCAGGACCACGATCGCATGATCAAAACCCACTGCGCGGTGCAGCCCCTCGAGCACGCAGGTCAGTACCGTATTAAAGTCCGGGGCGGTCATGAGGTGATTTGTGAGGTCCATGAGGATGCTGACGAGCAGGCCCGCCGATCCGAGTGATTCAGCAGGGGTGGAGACCATGGGCTGATCGAGACTGGCTGCCAGTAACGGCTCGACGATATTGATGCAGGAATTGATCAGCGGGTGCATAACGTGGTTCACCGGTATTTCCTCCGGTACGCCCGGAACGAAGGAGACAGGATCAAGGCCCAAGCTCTGCCCCAAGGTGCAAGCCTTCTGGAAACCTTGCGCGATCAACAATTCCAATGCCGCCGGTTTCAACCCGAAGGCGTGACTGGCTTTCCCCAGCAATTCATTGAGGCACGCGTTGGCGCCCGGAGGCTGTGTAAACAGAATCGACGTGACCTCATTGGCGACGTCGGCAATGGCCTGCATCCGCTCCTTATCAGTCCAGTTCTTGGCGTTCGCCCAGTTCGGCATCGGCCCGGCCAGCTCGGACGGCAGGTCGTAAGCTGTGATGAAGGCCATCCTGAAGTCCTGCGACGTAATGCCGAGGACCTTTTGATAGGCGGCATCAGCGAGCAGGCCCTGGCCCCGCATTAGTTTGTCGATCTCCCGGAACTCCTGCGGCATGTAATAGGCGAGCGCAAAGTCCCCGATGTTACGCAGAAGCGTGTGCGTGAAGATCTGTTCCGCATGAGGATCTTCAAGGCTCTCGCTCACGTTCTTGGCATGATGGGCGGCAACAAAGGCCTTGGCCAACAGGTTATGAAGATTGATCCCGCTCGGCATGCGCTTTTGCGCCATCTCGGTAAACTGCGCGGCTACCGCAATGTCGCGCAGGGCGCTATAGCCGACCTGGATGATGGCTCGCGTGATCGTGGTGACGGGCTCCGGATTGTGCTTATAAAAGGGACTATTGGCGACGGCCAGCACTTTGGCCGTGAAGGGCTGGTCCTGAAGGATTGTCTGGGCGAGCTGACCGATGTCGCTTTTCAGGGTCGAGGCCAGGGCGCCGATCCGGGTGACCGTCTTGCGTAGAACCGGGAGTTGCTGGTCGCGGAGCTTTTGCTTGACTGCGGCGAGGAGAGCGGCCTTCGAGATCTTGGCTTCTGCGTGTGTTGTCATTAAGTGATTATCCTTTGTAAAGGGCCAAAGATCAAGATTATCAGGAAAGTGCCGCGTCGGAGGTCATCATAGGACTGCCGCCTTGACGCATTCGTAGTTGCATTTTTCCGCGTGGTTCGGTCCAATGACCGTCAATTCAGAGGGAGGAGCGAGATGAAAGAGCTCACACGATACATGTTGACCGCAATCTTCGTATTTACGACGGCGAGCGGCGCTGTCGCAGAAACGACGATGACATGGCACGGCCACGCAGCCTTTGAGATTGTGACGCCCAACGGCGTGGTACTTCTGATCGATCCGTGGCTCAAGAATCCCCTGAATCCCCAGGGAAAGGACAACAAAGATCCGGTGCCGGGAATTAAGAAGGCCGACTACATTCTGATCACGCACGGCCATTTCGATCATGTTGGGGATGCCGTCGCCATCGCGAAAAAAACCGGCGCCCGCCTAATCACCAATTTTGAGCTCGGCTCAAATTTGCGGAAGCTGCAAGGCTACCCCAAAGACCAGATGGGGTTCGATTCCTTGATGAACATCGGCGGGGAAATTCTCATTGCCAAGGGAGAGGTTCTGGTGGCCATGACGCCCGCCGTGCACTCAAGCGGCATGACTAATCAGACTGCCAAGGAACAGGATCCAGAGGTGGTCTATGGGGGCAGCCCCGCAGGCTTTGTAATGCAGATCAAGGGCGGCCCGACGATTTATCACACGGGAGACACGGCCTACTTCAGGGATATGGAGCTGATCGGCGAGCAGTACCAGCCGGACGTGGCGCTGATCAATATCGGCGGACACTTCGGCATGGAGCCGATGATGGCGGCGCGCGCGGTCGCCAGCGTACGGGCGAAATGGGCCGTCCCGCATCACTACCGAACGTTCCCCGTCCTGACCCAGGATCCGAAATCATTCAGCGAGGAACTGACGAAGCGCGGGATCGGGTATCTCTATATGGAACCCGGGTCATCCATAAAGTTCGAAGGGAAGATCCCACAGGCGGCAAACCACCCCTAAGCCGAGCGCTGTGTGCGAGAGTTAGCGCGGTCGAGCCGAGCGTCGGAGCAGACTCGGTCGTCCCTTACGTCCCCATTTCCCAGGAAGCCAGGTACTTTTTCTGCTCGGCGGTGAGCTTGTCGATGGTCACGCCCATCCCGGCAAGCTTGAGCCGCGCGATTTCTTTATCAATGTCCGGGGGCACAGGGTAGACCTGCTTTTTGAGCGTTTTGCCGAATTTGACGAGATATTCCGCAGACAGCGCCTGATTGGCGAAGCTCATGTCCATCACGCTCGACGGATGGCCTTCCGCCATGGCCAGGTTCACTAAACGTCCTTCGCCCAATAAGTTGATGCGCCGCCCGTTGCCGAGCAGAAATTGCTCCACGCCCTCGCGTACCATCTTCCGGCGGCGTGCCAGCTTTGCCAATGCCGGAATGTCGATCTCGACATTGAAATGTCCCGAGTTGCAGACAATGGCGCCGTCCTTCATGGCGTTGAAATGCTCGGCCCGGATGACCTTCAGATCACCGGTCACCGTGATGAAGAAGTCCCCAATAGGAGCGGCCTCCGCCATCGGCATCACGCGGTAGCCGTCCATTAGTGCTTCGAGAGCCTTTAACGGATCGATCTCGGTAACCACGACATCGGCGCCGAGCCCCTTCGCCCGCGTGGCGATGCCGCGCCCGCACCAACCATAGCCCGCAATCACGACCGTCGATCCGGTAATAAGCCGGTTCGTCGCGCGAATGACACCGTCCATGGTGCTTTGACCTGTTCCGTACCGGTTGTCGAACATGTGCTTCGTGTCGGCGTCGTTGACAGAGATGACCGGAAACTTGAGCACGCCCTTCTTGGCCATGCTGCGAAGCCGGATCACGCCGGTCGTCGTCTCTTCCGTGCCGCCGAGAATCTTGTGCGTCGTCCGCCCGCTATGAAGCACCGAGACGAGGTCCGCGCCGTCATCCATGGTGATGGAAGGCTGATGTCCGAGGGCCGATTGAATGTGCTTGTAGTACGTCTTATTGTCCTCACCTTTGATCGAGAAGGTGGGGATGTTGTCATTCGCAACCAGCGACGCCGCGACATCGTCCTGGGTGCTGAGCGGATTGGAGGCGCAGAGGCGAACGTCGGCGCCGCCTGCCTGCAACGTCTGCATGAGGTTGGCGGTCTCGCTGGTGACATGAAGACAGGCCGCGATGCGGATGCCCCGCAGCGGTCGTTCCTTCGCAAACCGTTTGCGGACGAGCCGCAGGACCGGCATGCTCATCTCAGCCCATTCGATTCGAAGCCGTCCTGGCCCGGCTAATTCCAGATCCTTCACATCGTAGTCCACGGTGTCCTCCAAAGTCGTATTAGGTATAGATGGACAGATTTGGGGACAGATTTTAAATCTGTCCCCGCAGGCCTTCCCGCGTAACAGGGATTACAGTCCGGCTTCCTTTTTGAGGATGCGAGCCTTATCCGTGCGTTCCCAAGTGAATCCCGGCTCGTTCCGCCCGAAATGTCCGTAAGCGGCGGTGGCCTTATAAATGGGCCGCAGGAGTTTGAGATGATCGATAATGCCGCGCGGCGTCAAAGGAAAGTGCTTGCGCAGTAACTTGTCGATGACGTCGACATCCACGTGCTCGGTGTCCTTGGTGTTGATCAGAATGGAGACCGGCTCCGGCACGCCGATCGCGTACGCGAGCTGGATTTCGCACTTGTCGGCAAGCCCGGCCGCCACGATGTTTTTCGCGATATACCGCGCCATGTAGGATGCGGACCGGTCGACCTTGCTGGGGTCCTTGCCGGAGAAGGCTCCGCCGCCATGGCTGCCCACGCCCCCGTAGGTATCCACGATGATCTTCCGGCCGGTCAGGCCGGTGTCACCCATCGGTCCTCCGATCACGAAGCGACCGGTCGGATTGATATAGTATTTCACGCTGTTTGGATCAAAGAATTTGGAGGGCATAACCGGCTTGATCACCTTGTCAATCACTTCCTGCTCGATCTTCTTCATGGTGATGTCCGGGCTGTGCTGAGTGGAGACGACAATGGTGTCCACTCGCACCGGCTTGCCGTCGCGATATTCAACCGTGACCTGGGATTTGCCGTCGGGCCGCACCCAGGGAAGAATCCCCTTTTTCCGCACTTCCGCGAGACGGCGGGTCAGCCGGTGCGCCAGCACGATCGGCATCGGCATCAGCTCAGGAGTCTCATTGCTGGCGTAGCCGAACATCAAACCCTGATCGCCGGCGCCTCCCGAATCCACGCCCATCGCGATATCGCCGGACTGCTGATGAATCGAGGTGAGGACAGAGCAGGTACAGTAGTCGAAACCCCAGGTCGCGTCGCAGTAGCCTACTTCTTTAATGGTGTCCCGGATGATATCGGGGATTTCCACATAGGCCTTGGTGGTGATCTCGCCCGCGACAAACGCAATCCCGGTGGTCAAAATAGTCTCGCAGGCAACACGAGAATGCTTGTCTTTGGCGATCAGCGCGTCGAGGATCCCATCAGAAATCTGATCGGCGATCTTGTCGGGATGCCCCTCGGTCACGGACTCTGAAGTGAACAGGAAATTATTATGGCTCATGGATTCATCCTCGTTCTGAGTGGGTGTTCGAATTTGTCCAGGGAAGCGCCTCAGGGTAGCGATTTAACCCCTCGGTTGTCAATGGAAATTTCCCCTCAAAAGGGCTAAAACCGGACGGCCGTCGCCTTGACAGTCCGACGCTTCGCCTTGTAGGATGAACCGAATTCCCGTCGCTGGTAAAGGGGTGTCGATGACCGAACACGCGGAGGCTGCGAAGCCCTTCAGTTTCAAAGAGTTCGGTGACGCCTTCGTCGAGTTTTTTAGCTCCCTCAAACTCGCCATCTTTCTCATGATCAGCTTGGCGATTCTCTCAACGGTCGGCACCGTTATCCAGCAGGGTGAACAGGCCGACGTCTACATCAAGGAGTATGGTGAAAATGCCTACTGGTGGTTCACGAAGCTGGGCATCACGGACATCTATCATCAGTGGTGGTTCACCTCGGTCTTAGTGCTGCTCTGCGTCAATTCCCTCACCTGTTTTCATCAGCGGTTTCCAGCCATCTGGCGATCGATCCGCCAGGATAAAGTCAACGTCAGCGCCCCTTTCATCGCGAATTTGAAGCGATCCACGACGATCGAGTTACCGGTCGAACGCGATCGGATCACCGACGCACTGGCCATGGCCTTTGCCGAGCGGGGCTACCGGGTGCTCTTTAACAAGGAGGCCGCCGACACGACAATTTATGCCACGAAGGGAATCCTTGGGCGTGTCGCAGCGCACGTCGCCCACCTGAGCATCACCGTCATTGTGTTGGGAGGCTTACTCGGCACGACGATGGGGTTTCGGGATTTCGGCGTCTGCCTGGAAGGTCAGACCTATCACATTCCGCAGGGTAAGTTTGACTTGCACGTCGATAAATTCTGGATTGATTACTATGATAACGGAGCGGTCAAGTCGTACAACAGTACGCTGACAATTGTTGAGAACGGCGAAAAGCAGCTCACCAAAACGATTACCGTCAACGATCCCTTAGTCTACAAAGGCATTTGGTTCTACCAGTCCAGCTATGGAGACTCCTGGGACCGCGTGGACAAGGCGCGCATCGTGGTCAAGGACAAGACGACCGACAAGGTCGTCGGCGAGGCGATTCTCGACTGGCAAAAAGAGCAGACCCTAAAAGATTTGGGGCTCAAGCTGCAGCTCACTGAGTTCGTCGCGGACTTCGGCTTCGACGCTAAGGATCGTCGCGTGTATTCAAAAACCATCGAGCATGGCAACCCGGCGATCAAGCTCGCGATCACGGAGCAAAATCGCGCGCTTCCGGCGCCTTGGATATTTTACAATTACCCGGACCTTTTCGAAATTCAGGGCTCGAAATATAAGTTCGAGCTGACCGGCTACTTAACCAAGAAGTTCACCGGCCTTCAGATCGCCAAAGATCCTGGGGTCATCATTGTGTGGATCGGCTCGACGATGCTCGTTGTCGGGGTCATGCTCTCGGCGATGATTTATCACCGGCGCATCTGGGCGAAGATCGTCCCGGCAGGGACCGGCGTCACGGTGTACATGGGCGGCACCGCCTACAAGGGCCAGATCGACTTCGATCGTGAATTTCAGAAGTTCACCGAACGCATCCGAAGCTTCGGTCAACCTACAGCATAAGGGGGCGGCTATGTTTCGTTCGCTGTTTCTCTTTGATGTGACCTTCTGGCTTTATCTTGCCGCCGTCTGCCTCTACTTC
>DASXSU010000049.1:0-70481 GCA_036505795.1 Nitrospirales bacterium | reverse complement strand
CGTCGCCGGGTCCGAGCGTCGATCCCGCCGGCGGCGGCGGCGGCGGTGGTGGCGGTGGTGGCGGCGGTGGGATTGGTGGCGGCGGTGGTGGTGGTGGCGGGGGTGGTGGCGGCGGCGGCGGCGGCAACGGCGGCGGCGGCGGTGGCTTCGGACAGAAAGGCGCACACGGAACACCTGGGAGTACCGGCAGTAACTGCATTCCGACAAAAGTGCCGCTGCTCGCAACGTATGTGGATTGCATGATATGCGGTGTTCTCACACCGGCATTCCATTGAATATCCACATTGACTTGAACGAGGCCTAACTCCGGCGCTCCCACCACCCCTGTGGTGATCCAGCCCATCGCATTCGGAAGAATTGAAACGCCATTGGCATCTTTCGCCGTCACATCGCTCCACCACTGTCCATAATCAGAGTTTGCGATCGGTGTTGCTGCGGGAGTTGCATTTCCGCGTGTGGGGCCGGTGCAAGTCCCAAATGATGCGGGGCAGGTTCCTACGGGAACCGTACAGGGGACTGGGGTACGGACGGTCGGGTCCGAGCAGACAATCATATTGTGATAAGGAAACGGCGCTCCGGGAACCAGGGCTCCCGGTGTCGGAACGGCATTGCCGGGAACATTGAATCGAATCCGGTCAAGCATTCCGGTTGCGAGATTCGTGGCGATCGTCAACCGTTTGGCATCGACGTTACGGGCAAGTGAAATATCCATCATCGCCGCAATCCCCAAAAGCCCGACGGACAACAATACGGCGGCCAGCATCACCTCAATCAAAGTGAAGCCGCGGTCTGAATACCGCTTGAATGTTCTGGAAAATTGCAGAAAGCTAGCATTCATCTTCGTTCCCCGTATTCTTAGGAGGTTGCTGACCATCATAGAGGCGCCACAATAGTGCTCATTGTTAACGAAGGGGTACGGAATCCTGAGCTCCACGCGACCGTGACAGCGATGAGCACCTGGCCCAGGACCGGCGCTCCAATCACCGTTGAGGAGACTCGCCCAACGCCGTTCGGAAGCAATACAACGCCGTTCGCGTCAGTCACCGCGAAGTGGTCGGTCCACTGAAGATAGTCGCCCCATGCGGAAGCGTTGGGTGGGGGCACCCCTGCCGTGTTCCCGCCATTTTGCGTAACCCCAGCCGCCGCACAATTCGGCGCCACGACCGGCGCGCAGGCCACGATCCCGTTATATAAATAGAGCGGGGCAAAAGGCGCCGTCAGCAATGGGTTGATATTGGCCGGCGAATTCAATCGGATCCGGTCGATCATTTCTGTCGCAAGATTCGTTGCAATCGTGATCCGCTTCGCATCGACGTTTCGGGAAAGGGCCACATCCTCCATGGCGATAATGCCGAGAAGCCCCACGGTCATATACACCATGGCAATGAGCACCTCGATCATGGTAAATCCGCCCTGGTTGCTTCGGCGTTTTTGTGTGTTTGTTGGTCTCATCTTCATAAAGCTACCGATCACAATTCGGGGTATAGCACCATATGATCTTGCCGGTAGGCTTGATCACTATTCTGAAATTGTCCACGCCGGCATTTCGAAAATTCAGCACTTGTGAGGACGAAGGGCAGCCACCGGGCACACTTAGCGCACTTAGGCAAATGTTATTGGTATTCGCGGTATCGGCCGCAATGCCTGTGGTATTGAACCTCATCGTTTGAGGCGAAAGCACAGCAGTACCGGCGGCGTTGGTCATCGACACACCAGAATTCATGGTGATGGCAGGGAACAGAGGGGTCGGACCCGCCGGGATCGTCGTAAAGGTCACAATCACCGCGGCGAGGGGAGCTTGACTCACTGTCACCAAAACCGGAATGTTCTGGTTGATGGCGCTCATGCGCGCAAACCCCATGGTGCCGGCCAGGTTAGCCACGTCGGACTTAAGCTGGTATTTCCGGTTCCAGCTAATAAAGTTCGGAACGGCCAGAGCAACGAGAATTCCGACAATGGCGACAACCACCATCAGCTCTACCAGGCTGTATCCGTTTCGTGCCTTTGCGGGTCCGCGCATTCTTTTTCGCCTTCTTTGAGGTCATTCCAATGTCAGGACGCAAAGGTGGTCCCATCCGGGACGAGAGAAAAGCAAAACACATGCTACAGGCACTGAATATGGGCCGAGCGGGGATTGCTCTTTTAAAACAGGCGCTTGGCGATGCGTAAAAGCTTAGATATTTACCAATAGGGTTCTACTCGATCATGGATTCTCGGTAGTCGGCTTCCTAGATTAGGAAGCTGGTACGCCATTGCGTTCCGCCTTCTCCCCGTCAAAAACGACCTTCGACGGTAAAGTTTTCCCAAGGTTTCAGGAGTCCCGTTGCGCTTCCCGCGGAGACTGGCGCCTATTATGACGCTCGGCCTTCCCTGGCGATCGCCCGACGTTTGGCGAGCGCTGGCATGAAATGGCAGCGGCTGTCATGTGTCACATCACTGTAAGGGCTTCAATTAATAGGTTGAAACAGTAATTAGGATTTAGTAAGTTACTAGAAAGCGATGAAATCCTCCGTCAAGCAGACAATTTTAATTATAAGCGTCACGGGCATCGCCTTACTGGGCAGTGTAGGCTCCTTGACGGTGCTTTTAAAAAGCCCGCATTATGGGACGAAATCTCCTGCGCCTGAGCAGTCCGTTACGACAAGCGCGGCCCGCCCTGCTGTTACGATATCCTTGGAATCGTTAAAGTATGACCAGAAGCTCCTGGCTGAAAAAGTCGCGCGCGAATGCCCAGGGAATGAACTTCCATGCTTCAAGAAGGCCTTGCTCGAAATCACGGAAAGACACGGCCCGGGAGCATCGCTCAGCGTATTGCAGAAGCTTGAAGAACAGAAGCGGATAAGTGCTGCCGCCGACCGTCATCGTATCGCCCGTGAGATCGGAGGGACAACCGCTTCGCGGTTCGGTATTAACGATCCTGCTTTTCTCCTGTGCCCGACATCCATGAATGACGACTGCCGGCATGGATTTTTTCAGTATGCGCTCGGCCAGGCGCATGCCACGGACAACGTCGCCCGCCTCATTTGCGGCTCGTTGGATCGCGCATACTCCGCGAAATTTATCTTCGACTGCTACCTCGGCCTCGGGCACGGCGTTCTCATCGCTCAGAACTACGATCTGACCAAGGCCCTGGATGCCTGCGAGACGTTGGGAACCCCCACCGGACAGGACGGGTGCCGTCAGGGCGCTTTCATAGAGAATCGTAACGCAAGCCTGACAGGCAGCGGACGCCGTGACGTCTTTTCGCGAAACGATCCACTGGCGCCTTGCAATATCGTGCCGGACAAATATCGGTATGCATGTTTCATCAACCATGCCGGTCGGCTGATGGAGTTTTTCAACAATAATGTCAAAAAGGCCGCCCGTGCCTGCCTGAAGGCACCGGATGCATACGTGTCGCCCTGCTTACAAAGCATCGGTCTCATGGTAAGCAATGGGCCGTGGCAGCGCTTGCTGGCCAAGAACAACGACGGAAAGTCCGAAGTCATCGCGTGGGATCTCTGCCTGAAATTTCCACAGGATCATCGGGAGCCCTGCGTTATCGGCGCCCTTGACACCTTTTTGAATTTCGACGCATTCGAAGTCGCGCGGGCTAAAGCTTTTTGCAACGCCATTGATACTGCCTATCGGCCGGTCTGTTATCATCGCATGGGTTTTGCACTGAGAACCCAGGCCGTCGATCCCAGCCTTGTTCGAGCGAAATGCGAAACCTTAACGGGCGAAGGCGCGGCGGCGTGTCTTCAAGGGGCAGCGATGGAGACCTCGGCGCCTGCGGGTCTCGCGACCAAGGCTCCGATCGACGCCGGAGTCCTCAAGACCGAAAAAGAAAACATCTTCAACAACGATGTGGCGCTCTATGCCTATGTGAAACGGTTCGGTCTGGGACCGACGATTACCCACTTGCACGCGCTTGCGTCCCGGTACGGCGACTGCCATGTACCGGCGCATAAGGCGGGGCGGTTCGCGTACAGCATTTTTTCCATGAAGACATTCCGCGCAATTCCCGGCGAATGTCATGCCGGCGGCTTTCACGGAGCGGTGGAAGCCTACTTCAAAGAGCGCGGCGCAGCGCATCTGGCGAACGATGTAAAAGTGATTTGCGGGTCCGAGTTGAATGCGTTTAATACCCACCAGTGCATGCACGGTATCGGGCATGGGCTCATGGCTGCGGCAAACTACGAACTGCCCCAGGCGTTGGAAACGTGCAACCAGCTCAAGGATTGGCAATCGTCCTGCTGGACAGGCGCATTTATGGAAAACATCGTCGGTGGCCTCGGCGCTCATGCAGGGCATGTCGGGCACGCAACGAAATATTTGAATGACGATCCGCACTATCCCTGCACGATCGTTGATACACAATACAAGTCGTCCTGTTATTTCCTCCAGGCATCCCGCATGGTGCAGTTGTTCGGGCCCAATTTTGGACGAATCAGCGCAACCTGCGCGCAAGCACCGGCCGAGCAACGTGAAATTTGCTTCGATAGCATGGGGCGCGAAGTGGGCGGGTTGTATCGGGGCCGGCCGGCTGAAGCAATTCAGGCTTGTGGTCACGCCGAGGAAGGCGAATTTCGCATTGATTGCTTGACCGGAGCGGTTCAAGATACCTTCTGGGATTCGAGCGGGCAGGGCGACGCTCGCGAGTTTTGCAAACTGCTGAATGCGAAGGCTGAGAAAGACGCGTGTTACAAAATGATTTTCGGCCGCGCGCCGCAGATTCTCTCCTCCCAGCGAGAGATGCAGAGCTTCTGCGACAAGGTTGAAGCCGAATATCGACGTTCCTGCCTAAAAAAGCCAAAAGTCTCTACTTAGGTTCGTACATTTCAGCCGCGGTGCTCCTATCGTACAGATTTAACTGCCCCATTCTCTCCAACTCCCCGCAAGCGGAAAGACGACAGACAGCCCCTGAAAAAGACCACGCTCTGCATCATAGTTGTACCAGGTTTCCAAGAGTCCCGCTCCGGTCAGTCCTCGCTCCGCGACGAGTGATCCATAAATCCTTATTGCCCTGTCCGTATGCAACGTACCAGTAGTGTGAAGGACACCCTGGACAGCCACACCAGATATACTGACCGGGATTCGGGAGGCAGCATCGGTTGTGCCCTCTGATGGAGGAGAGAGAGCTGCAATGGTCTTCCCTGGACTTTCAGGGGCTAGCGTAAGATGGGCATTGATAAAAAACATTCCCTCAATGTACGGCGACGTCACCGTTATGGTTGGCAAATTATCGGCCGATGGGGCCGCCCGATCCAGGGTGTCGACGAAGATCAGTCCTGCCGGAAGGCCGCCATTTCCAAACACCTCATCCGGCGTTTGAGCCATTGCTGGGTCCATCACCCCGTCACGGTAGAGTAACCCTGCACGATCCGCTACATAATACGACCCCGATTTCATGGCCAGTTGTTTGAACTTGTGATACTGCCACGGATCGGCAGGCAGCCCTGGGAAAGGGTCTTGATTCGGATGGACATTGGAGGGAAACGCTCGATCGGCATCGTCAAATTGCGCCGTCCCGCCGATGTATATTTCTGACCATCGGTCCTCCCGCGCAGTTCCTGCCTCGCCGTATCCCTGACCCGACACGGCGGCGCCTGAGTATTTTCTGGGGATCTGATCGCTTGGACCCAGGCGCGCATTTCCAGCGATTCGGACCGTGCCCCAGTGGGCCAACAGGCGGGGTGTCACGGTACCGTCTGAAGAGGTGCGCGCCCCGGTTTGAATTGCAACATGCAGAGGAGCGATGCGGGTCGCTCCCAATTCAAGCGACATTGACCGGCCGACCCCATGCTTAGAGCGGGACGTGACCTCCACCGTGCAAAGACCTTCCGGACGGGTCGATCCGTATAAGCGGATGTGCTCAATACGCCCGAACTCACCCAAGGTTCGAAAGATACCGGCCTCCGCATCATTCAATAAGTGATCATCTTCGGGACGAACGGCATCGTAGCTAACATCCGGAGTGGACGCCGTGCCTTTGAAAACCGCAGGCAAATTGGTTCGCTCATCGCCCGGAAGTTTTCCCTGGTTGAACCAGACGATCACCTGTTCGACCCCACTCTCCGCCAGCAGCCGGGCTGAAGATTCCTTGAGCTGGCGTCGCGAGGCTTCGGTCTCGGTCATTGCAAAGTTGATGGCGACAGTGCCTAAGAGAGACAGGAGCACCGCCAACATAAGCGACGTGAGCAGCACCGCCCCTTTCTCGGTCCGTACGTTGGTCATAATGCCCTCACTCCCATGTCCTGGTGGTGGGTCCGAGAGAAACGTCCCCCGTGACCGTCAATCCCGCTTGTCTGAATCTGGAGTCGGATGACACGAACTTCTTCGGATCGAGTTGCCGGCCGCCCGCAGTCCTTGACGTACGATAACGATAGCTTTTCGACATGCTCGATGAGAGGATTCGCTCCGTGGTCGACTTCGCGCATCAGCTTCCAATTGGTCGGCAATGTTCGGCTTATGTAATAACGAACTTCATTGATCACCTCCACATGGCTCCCAACTGGAAAATCGTGCAGCAGAATACCCGTTAACCCCAGATGGCCCGATGTGCCATCATGGGCTAGAATCTGTTCTTCGCAAGCCACGGGACTGCAGAAACGAACCTTTTTACTGCGCACCCAGCTCTCACTGGGGGTCACGTGCGCATTGGCCTGGCCTGCCCCTACGGCGGCCAACACTGTCCCGTGCACGTCGTTGACATTGGCGCGGAACCCAACCTCATTGGCCTTCATCGACGTAATAGGCGAAGCTAGCCGGATTTCGGCTGCCATCAAATTTACGCCGCCGCGGATGTCCTGTTGTGCCTCGGATTTCGCCCGCTGAGCCAAGAAATGGCCATGGTGCATGACAAACACGTCAAGCGCGGCAGCGGTTATGATCATTCCTAAGGCGGCGGCTACTATCGTTTCCACCAGCGAGGCTCCCCGTTCAGAGTTCGCTTTCAATCGCTGTTGGGGATATCTTCTCATTGCGTCACCCCGGTATACACTGGGTTGGCACGCCTGAGGCCAAATCGAACGGTACGATGTCGGCCCCGCGGATCGTTCCACTCCGCTGCCACTTTGATCGTCGCTGCTCCAGACCGGCTTAGCATCGGGTGATCGAGCGTTATTGTGGAGGTCACCAGAGCTCCTTGTACCGTTTGCTGCGCCTGAAATTGTCCGCTGGCTGTTTCCTGGAACACCATATCGGTCTTGCCTTCTTCGTTAAGGTCAGCAGAAAGAAGAGATTTGTAAGGGATCGCCCGTAAAGCTTCAATTTTGTTTTCGACTAATGCTGTCATAGCCATGCTCTTTGCACCCCCGGCGATGCCCTCTTCAGTTAGGACGAACGAGCCCAAACTTCCGGCCAAGACGAAAGAAAGGACGGACAGGGCGACCAATGCCTCGACTAGCGAGCAGCCGCGCTCTACGCACCGGAGATCATGTTCACCGCCGTTCATCGGGCGCGCACAACGCCGGTTAGACTGACCATGACCATCCGCCGATCACCATTGCGTCCTTCCAGGGTGACGGTCGTCGGTGTCGCACTTGTTCCGGCTGGACTGAATGAGAGAGCAGTACCCGCGCTTGAATGAATGCTCCGAATGCCCCGTGACGTCAAAGAACGAGGAGTCTGGACCGGTTGCGTACGATCCCCTCGACGGAAGAGCGTGACGTTGAGCTGACCTGTGTCAAGTGCGACCTGTATCGGTTGGCGTTCCCAGATCGCCAGGGTTCTGGCATAGCGGAGATCACCGACAAGTTCGGAGGTCGCAGCTTCAAGGTTGACCCGGTCAACCATGGCCTGAAGTCCTAATGCCATGAGGCCCACTAAAAGTGCCGCGATCGCGACGGAGACCATTAATTCCGTGATAGTGGTTCCCTTTTCACTCATCCTACTCATCCGAATTGACATTGCCGTTCTCCTTCTTGTTGCTCGCAATAAGCACAGCTATGTCAATATTCATGCCTGGCGTCATTATCATGACGCTCAACGGCATGGTTCGGCGTTCTCGTAGGTCTTAGCCCGGCTTTGATCAGGAACCACGGGGACTGCGTGCAACATGGGCTTCACAGGTCCGGCAGGCATTGGGGAAGGTTTGTTTTGCCCGAAATTAAACGGGTTAAAAGAATGACAAGTTCCATGCACGCCTGTTCACAGAGAAACGCCGCTGTTCATAGAACTGAGGTAGACGGCCTTCAAAGCAAAGGAGAGCTAAGATTGTTTAGTTCGCGAGGGGTACCCGACGAAGTGAAGGCAAGCTATGACAGGATGCGCCTTCGGCGGTGAGGAGTCTTAGGGCCGCGACCAATTGATGACTGATACACGACCTCCACCGAAAGCGAGTTCCACTATCCAGTGATCCGTGGCCGAATAGACCCAGGTCGAGGAGCGGCCTTGGCGAAATGTGTGCTGTGGCAAGCCTGCCCGGCTCATCACTTCGGCCTTGGTCATTCCTGTCGATAGCATACGCAGGACTTCAAAGGACATCTCTTTCCCGCTACCCTTGCTTTTGGGGTGCTCGAGGTGAGAAGGCGAAGTAGAGTATCGCACGGTCGATCGCTTCTGTAAGGTTTTGCGCTCCACAGAGTCGGTTTTTGCTTCCGCGTTGCCCATGATCCCGGGCAACAGCCATACACTTACCACTATAGAAAACAGCGCCAGTCGTGTCATTGCAGATCTCCTTTTGCGGGCAACCTCGAGGTATGACCGATTACCCAGCTTAGAATTGACGTGACAAGCTCATGCTTGCTTTCTTAAAACTAATCCAAAGGCCGTGCCAGAACGACAAATGTTGCGGTGAACCGATAGGCCCATACGGAATTGCATCGTGATTAGGAGAGGTTAGCAGTCAGCGAGGAACCAATCGTCTCAGTGACTCAAACGGAAAACGAGATAATGATCTTCTACAGACCCTGAACAGCCATTCATTCGCGTACAGATCCGTTCATACCCAATCGCTAGACCCTTCACAATCCGGTATTGCCGGGAGCGGTTGGTTGTTCAGATGATCTTCGGGCAGGGGGACGTGACAATCAATGATTTTTGAGGAAGGCGAGGTAGAGAGAAAGAGTGACGATCTTCGCGGGGTTCGATTCCGGCACGGCTGTTACGGCCCCGGCATCTCAGTCTCCGCTTTTCGCAACCAGCGATAGGTGCGGCCGAGGAGTCGGGCCGCCTGAGTTTTGTTGCCGCTGTTTTCCTTGATCGCCCGCTGGATCAAACCCCACTCAATCCGCTTCATCAGGCCTGTCAGGCCTTTTCCGGATTTGAGCGCCTGAATGATCAAGGGCCACTCTACTCGCTCGACCACCTCCTCCAGCCCTGCGCCTGAAATGGGCGACTGCGCCTCTCGCACATTTGACGGCAAGTGCTCGGGACCGAGCAGTGTGGACTTCGGAGGTGCCAACGTAATCGCCCGCTCTAGGACATTCTCTAGCTCCCGAATATTGCCGGGCCATTGATACTTCAACATTATCTGTAAAGCTTCAGGATGTAGTCCGGTCGTATTCTTTTTTTGAGCTGCAGCGTGCCGTGCAATGATGTGTTCAGCGATAATCGGGATATCTTCGGTCCGTTCGCGCAGTGGAGGCACACGGATGGGAAACACATGCAGCCGGTAGAACAGATCCTGGCGGAATTTCCGATCCGCGACGAGACTCGGTAGATCCTGATTCGTGGCGGTGATGATACGCACGTCCACTTTGATATCCTGCTGCCCTCCAACGCGCTGAAACTCACGTTCCTGCAAAACGCGAAGCAGTTTCACCTGCATTGCGGGAGAGACCTCGCCAACCTCATCCAGGAAAAGCGTCCCTCCGTCCGCTTGTTCGAATTTGCCCTTCTTTTGCGCGACCGCTCCGGAAAAGGCACCGCGTTCATGGCCAAACAACTCGGATTCCAGGAGACTTTCCGCTAGCGCCCCGCAATTGACCGCCAGGAACCGACCCGCGCGTCGAGGACTCAGATGGTGAATCAGGCGGGCCGTTCGCTCCTTACCGGTCCCGGTCTCTCCAGTTAACAGCACGGTTGCGTCCGTGAGCGCCACGGTGCGTGCAAGACCGACCAAGTCCTGGAAAGCCTGGCTTTTGCCGCTCATCCCACCGGTTTCGGTTCGTCCGTAAAGTTCTTCCCGCAGATGGGCATTTTCTTCCAGCAACGCTCGGTTGCGGATAAAAATGCTGAGCGTTCGTCGCTGGGTGCTCTGGAGACCAAGGAGATGATCGAACAGCCGCCGGGACATCGCTGCCTTCGGGTTCTGTTCCACAGCACGGTTGGCGCGTTCTTGCCAGTCAAACCGGTACCGGGTGTACGGTGCATTGAAGATGGCGCCCTCTCGCAAGCCATATTCCAACGGGCCCTGACGCAGCATTCCGCCCCGCTCGATTTGCATAACCGCGCCGGCCGCATCGGGCACGCCTACGCGATCACACGCCAGGACCTCGCCCCCCTCCCATCCTTGCACCGCCTCTTTGCCAAGCGTCTGGGAACGAACAAGCGCGATCACCCCTCCGGTCGTCCGCTCCCTGACAGCCCATCGGTCCGCTGCTCCTTTTGTTTTCTCTTTCACCAACTGATACCGATCGCCGAATTCGGCCAAGACGGTGGAGAGCCTTAGCTGAGAGTACTCTTCTTGGCAGGAGACGCTTTCGACAAAGGGATAGAGCTTCGAAAACCCTTCGATATTCCCCTTGACCAAAAGGCTATTGCCGATCATGGGATCCACCGGGGGCAAGAACCGGACCAGGATGTAGAGAATTCTGGCCTCATCCTTCCGAGCAAACGCCTGCATCTCCAGATAGTTGCTATAGGCGGTTCCCCAGAGCTTTGAGCAGCGAACCACGGCATCCACATCGTCGAGGTAGCGAGCGATCGTCTCGATGAGCGCCGGCTGACGCCCCTCAATGGTGGCGAAGTAGCCAAGGGCAGCGCGATAGGTAACATCCTTCTGCCCGCTGGCTACCTCGCTGCATCGGATGAGTTCGCGGAGAACGGCATACGGAACCCAATTATTTGAATCCAGCAGGAAACCTTTGGGATCGCGGATATGATCGAAGCCCTCTACGACTCCGATCACGCGATGGTAATCAACCTGGCCGGAGGCGGTCGGGATACCATCCAGGAAGCGAATGACCATGCTGGTCAGAAAACAGGTGACCCAGGGATCCGCGATAACGTCGGGTTGAGTTGGTGACGAAGACTGCACTGCACCCCTATTCTGCTTCAAATGCGGAGACAATTCACCCGACGTAAATGCTATTGTTCGCGGTCAAGGCCGTAGTCTTTGACCTTGGTCAACAACGTCTTGTAGCTCACCTGCAAGATTTCCGCCGCTCGCGATTTATTTCCGCCGGTCTCGACCAAGACTCGTTCAATCAGCTTGGTCTCCGCAGCGCGGGCGGCGGCGCTGCCCACCGCCTGAAGACCACCATTAGAAGACGGCTCTTCGCCCGCAAGAGGTGCTTGGATGCTCACCCCTAAGTGTTCAGGTTTGACAGTACGGCCATCACACAGGATCACAGCCCGTTCGATACAATTTTGAAGTTCACGCACATTACCTGTCCAGGGCAGTCGCATCATAAGAGCCAAGGCTTCCGGTGAGACAATCTTGACCTCCTTCTTCAGTTCGCGCGAGTACAAGGCAAGGTAGTGTTCCACCAACAAGGGAATATCGTCTCGTCGTTCACGGAGCGGAGGAATCGTGATGGGGAACACATTCAGTCTGTAAAAAAGATCCGCGCGGAACATTTGTGTCGCCACGGCGGTTTCCAGATCCTTGTTCGTCGCGGCGATCAGCCGGACATCGGCTTTTACCTGAGTGGTGCCTCCGACACGCATGAAACGATCGCCCTCGATCACACGCAAGACCTTGCCCTGCAGGCCCAGCTCCATGTCGCCGATCTCATCCAGGAAAATCGTGCCTTCATCGGCCAGCTCGAATTTTCCGAGCTTACGGGCGGCCGCGCCTGTGAAGGCGCCTCGCTCATGCCCGAAAAGTTCGCTCTCCAAGAGATCCTTCGGGATGGCCGCGCAATTGATGGCGATGAAGGCACCACCCTTGCGAGGGCTCAGATCGTGAATCAACCGCGCGAACAGCTCCTTGCCGGTGCCGCTCTCACCCCGAAGAATGACCGTGGTCGTGCCTCCCGCCACTCTCTTGGCCTTTTCCTGGGCTTCCAGAAGAAGCCGGCTTTGACCGATGAGCTTCGCCTCGCGGCTTTGAAGCAGCTCTCCTTTGAGGATCAGATTCTCGGTGACGAGATGACGAGTCTCGAGCGCCTTGCTGATCGTCAGCAACAGATGCTCGGGATCGACCGGTTTTTGCAGGAAGTCGAAGGCACCGTCCTTGACGGCCTTCACGGCGGTTTCGATCGTCCCGTGGGCCGTCATCAGCAGAACCGGCACCATCGGATTTTCGTCTTTTACGGCTTGCAGCACATCCAAGCCGGACTTTTCCGGAAGCCGCAGATCCGTTACGACCAAATCAACTTTTTGTTTACGAAACGCTTCCAGCCCTGCTTCCGCGTCCTGAGCCAGGATGACCTGGTGCCCTTCGATCTCCATGTGCCTCGCCAAGATCTTGGCCATGCGCTCGTTGTCTTCAATCAACAAGATGACGCTCATACGCGCACCTCGATGGGCAAATGGACGCGAAACGTCGTGCCCTTCCCTTCCTGGCTCTCGACCTGAATCCGTCCGTTGTGCAGCAGGACAATCTTATGAACCAACGCCAGACCGAGTCCCGTGCCCTTCGTCTTCGTGGTGTAAAAAGGAAGAAAAATTTTGTCCAGCCGATCACCTGGAATTCCCAAGCCGCTGTCGGTGATCCGCAACTCCAATTCGGGACGACCACTATGGGACTGCACCATAGCGGTCGATATCTGAACACTCCCGCCCTTGGGCATGGCTTCAACCGCGTTCTGTACCAGGTTGCTCAACGCCTGCCGCATTAAGACCTCATCCATGGAGACCGCGGCAATGTTTGCAGGACAGTGGATTTCAGCATGATGGAAATCGGAGGCGCTTTGGCTCCACACCTGATCCACCACCCGCTTAAGCCACCCATGGAGATCGACCGGTTTGAGATCCAATTCGGTCTTCTTTGAGAAGTTCAGAAACTGGGTAATGAGATAGTCCATGTCAGATATGACATGGAGAATGGTACTCAGGCTTTCCTGAGCCACCTCATTGGGCTTGATCTGCCGAGCAATTAATTTGGCGGCGCCCAGGATGGTGCCCATAAAATTGCGGAACTCATGCGCGATGCCGGCGGACATCTCCCCCACGACGGTCATGCGTTCCCGCAACTCGACCTGAGCCTGAAGCTCCTTGACTTCCGTCAGATCTGTGAACACGAAGGTCGTCCCGATGAAGCGCTCTGCGCGGTCCTTCAATAAGGAGGTGCTGACGCCCAGCCATATTCGACGGCCGTCGCGTTGCTCCAATTCGAACTGCTCGCGGGTAATGATTTCGCCGTGCCGATGTGCGCGGGTCAATAATCGGCTGATTTTGCTGCCGACACCAAACACCTCATCACAGGTTTTTCCGATGATGCTCTGCCACTCGATCCGCAAAATCCGGCCGGCGGCCTCGTTAAATGTCGTCACGATCGAGTCCTCATTAAACGTAATCACGCCGCTGGCGACGCTACGAAGGATATTTTCATTGTAGCTTTCGAACTCCTGCGCTCGGGCCTCGGCCTCGGAGCGCAGGCGAACCAGTTCTTGTTCCTTCTCGCGCAAACGACGTACCACATCATGGAAGGCTTCGATCATGACGCCGGTCCGGTCCTGCTCCACAACCGGCGCCTCGGGCGAGTGGTCTTCCGCCTCGCCTCCTTGGCTGGAAACGATGAAGCGGGAGAATACGCCGTAGAGCGGAAGTATGAGCAGCAGGCTACCCAAGACCTTCATCAAGACGCTGGCCGTCGGTTGTAAGCTACCCAATCCTCGTGGATCTATGTCGTGCTGCATCAGAAGGAGTTGAAACGCCAAGGTCATGAGAAAGAGCACGAACAGGATGGTCCATCCAATCATAATAGGCCGGAGCCGCTGAACGACCATGCCTACCCGCCTCCGCTCAGCATGTTGCTATACCAGCTCAAAATCTCGGGGCCGTACAACATCACTACTGCGGCTCCCAGCGATAGGAACGGGCCAAACGGCAAGTATGCCTCGCGTGTGATCACTCGGATTCCCATTAAACTCAATCCAACGACGGCTCCCAGCAGGCCCCCGAAGAAGATGGTAAGGATTGCCGGCTTCCATCCAAGAAATGCCCCGATCATCGCCAGCAGTTTAATATCCCCCCCGCCCATCCCTTCTTTGCCGAACAAATAGGGGCTGATCCAGGCCATAAAATAGAGAATCCCTCCCCCGACGAACAGGCCGAGAAGGCTGTCCCACCACTGCGGCAACAACAGGCTGCCGGCTACAAGACCAAGGCCGATCCCCGGCAGCGTGATGCGGTCGGGGATAATCATGTGGTCGAGATCGATGAAGCTGATCACGATCAGGGCAGACCAGAGTAGCGCATAGACCATGGCCCACGCCGAAAGGCCGAATCGCCAAACGATCAGTCCGTAGCCCACGGCATTGAGGGCTTCCACTAAAGGGTAACGCCAGGAGATGCGGTGGCCACAGTTGCGGCATCGTCCCCGTAAGATCGCATAACTAAGGATGGGGAGGTTATCGTACCAGGAAATTGTGGTCGAACACTGAGGACAGCGGGAACGTGGCCACAGGAGGGACTCTTTCAGCGGAAGCCGATGGATGCAGACATTCAGGAAACTCCCGATGAGAGCTCCGAACAGAATCGCGACGGTCAGCTCTGTCACCACAGAATCCGCCCTTTCTTGCCTGCCCCTGCCGTAGTATGCCGGGCACCCCACTGACCACTAGGCCATTCTACGGTAACCCCCCTAACGGGAGCAAGACCCCTTCCTATTTTCCCTGGTATCCTCCTTTACATATTTACTTGGGTGTGCGATATAGACGGGCGTTCCCTGGTACCTCACTATCCGTGTAAAAGGAGTCAGAGCGTCTATGGACAGAAAGAAGAAAAATGGTGTCGCCTCGTTGACCGAACGGGAGCAGGAGATTCTTCAATTGATTTGGAATGGCCTCAAGAATCGCGAGATCGGCGCGCGTTTGAAAATTAGCGTGAAAACCGTCGAGGCGCACCGAGCCAATATGATGAAAAAACTCCGGGTGTCGAATGCCGCCCAACTACTGAAGGCGGCTATCGAAGAGGGTTTTATCCGGTTTCGGCGGGCCTGACGGCGGCGCTGTCGCCCGTTGCCGAAGCACTTCGTAGAGAAGAACCCCCGCTGCCACTGAGGCATTTAAACTCGAGACTTTCCCCTTCATTGGGATGTTGATACGGCCGTCGCAGTGCTGAGCGACAAGCGGACGGATGCCCCGGCCTTCTCCCCCGATGACCAGGGCTACAGCGCCGCGATAGTCGACACTAAGGAAGTTTTTTTCTCCTTTGACGTCCAGTGCGTAGATCCAGAACTTTTCATTCTTCAAACGTTCAATGGTGTGCGAAAGGTTGACGACACGCGCGACCGGCAGGTATTCGATGGCGCCTGCGGAAGCCTTCGCCACGGTCGCCGTTAATCCCACTGCTCGGCGCTCCGGAATAATCACGCCATCAACGCCCGCGGCTTCCGCCGTTCGCAGGATCGCTCCAAGATTGTGAGGATCCTCAATGCCGTCCAAGATAAGCAGAAGAGGGTGTTCCTTGCCCGCCACGCCTGCAAGGAGATCCTCCAACGAAGCATACGACTTACTTGTCACCATCCCCACGGCGCCTTGATGGTGGGCCGATCCGGTTAAACGGTCCAGCGCCTCCCGCGATCGAAAGTCCACGGCAATGCCCTTCGTTTTCGCAAGAGCAAGAATTTCGTCGATGTCGCGGCCTTGTCGGCCGTGCAGCAGATAAATTCCGTCGATGTGCCGATCGGCAGAGCGGAGCGCCTCGAGAAGCGGATGGATGCCGTACAAGCGTTCGTTAGGACTCACGGTCATCGCTTCCAACGGGTACTGCCGTCAGGTCGGTCTTCAATCATGATGCCACGCTCCGCCAGTTCCTGCCGGAGGGCGTCCGCCCGGGCCCAATCTTTCTTTGCCCTAGCCTGGTGACGCTCTTCGATGAGCCGTTCGATCTCCGCATCTGCCATAACCGAGGCGGTAGCCTCGCCCTGACCAAATTCCCACTCGGAGGGAGGCACCTGGAAAAGTCCGAGAATCAAACCATAAGTACGGAAGACCGATAGCGCGTCTTTGGCTGCATGCGCCGAAAGTCCTGCCTGCAACCGGGTGTTCACATCACTCCGAACCCGCTGCAAGGATGCCAGTGCCAATGGAGTGTTAAAATCGTCATCCATCGCTTGCTCAAAACCGATCGTGCCGGACACCGGCGCCCCGTGCACCGCCGCGTCCTTAAATGATCCATCTCGTGCTCTCTCCTCAAGGCGTTTAAATAGATCATAAAAATTGTTGAGCCCTGCGTGGGCTTGGCGGAGCGCTGCGTCCGAAAAATCAACGGGACTGCGGTAATGTGTCGAGAGCAGGAAAAATCTGAGGATTTCGGCGGTCACTTGCGCCGACGCAGGAAACTTCTCGAAGATTTCGCGAATCGTGAAGAAGTTTCCCAGAGACTTCGACATTTTCTCCCGGTCCACCGTCACCATGCCGTTGTGAACCCAGTACCGCGCGAATTCCTTGCCTGTCGCCGCTTCGGATTGGGCAATTTCATTTTCGTGGTGGGGAAAGACAAGATCCTCTCCTCCTCCATGGATATCGAGCGTTTCCCCCAGGTGCCGGATGGACATCGCCGAGCACTCGATGTGCCAGCCCGGTCGACCCGATCCCCAGGGGCTGTCCCAGGCAGGCTCGGCCGGTTTAGCGCCTTTCCACAGCGCAAAGTCCATGGGATCGCGTTTTCGCTCATCGATCTCAACCCGTGCCCCGGCCTGCAGTTCATCGAGTTTCCGCTTCGATAGCATCCCGTATCGTGGGAATGCTTTGACGTGAAAATAGACGTCTGTGTCGACCTGGTACGCGATACCTTTTGCAACCAGCACCTGAATCAATTTGATGATCTCGTTCACATGTTCGGTGGCTTTCGGCTCAAGTGTCGCAGGCCTCACGCCCAGCTTGACCATATCCCGATAATAGGCATCGATAAAGCGGCTGGTCAGCGCTTGCCAGGGAAGAGATTGTTCCTGGGCACGCTTGATGATCTTATCGTCAATGTCCGTGAAGTTCTTCACGAAGGTCACTTCCAGATTCCGATGCTCCAAATAGCGACGAATGACGTCAAAGACGATGGCGCTCCGCGCATGTCCTAAGTGGCACTCATCGTAGACGGTGACGCCGCATACGTACATCCCTACTCGGCCGGCTGTCATCGGCTCAAAGGGTTCCTTGCGGCGGCTCATCGTATTGAAGATTTTCAGTGCGCTCATTGGAACATGACGGCAGGGTGAATCGATGGGCGGCGAAGCCGCGCGGAAGGGCTCCTCGGGGATCTACGGCGAAACTGGTCGGGGCGGCGGGATTTGAACCCACGACCACTCGCACCCCAAGCGAGTGCGCTACCGGTCTGCGCTACGCCCCGACTTCGTACCTCGTACTCGTGTATAGGTCCGTCTACGCGTGATCGTCCAACACCTTGAGCATCTCGTTTAATTCCTGTCGCAGTCGCCGTACCACGTCGACGGCCGCACGTGACGGCTTTCTCTCCTTTGTTCCTTGACGGGTGTTCCAGCGACGCCGAAGTCCCTCAATCGTGAACCCCTGCTCGTAACGCATTCGCTTGATCTGAAGAAGTGTTTCCACATCTTTCTGTGTGTAGACCCGCTGTTGCCCTCGACTCTTTTGAGGTCTAAGGAACTCGAATTCCGATTCCCAGAATCTCAACACATAGGACGGAAGGCCGGTGATCTTACTGACTTCACCGATTTTATAGAAGAGCTTCTCTTCGTGGGAACCTCGCGGCGCTCCGCGTGCCCCTAATAGTCCCGCCATCGCACCGCCAAACCCGGTTGCCTCGTACCGGTTCTGACCCTCTATTTGGGGGCCATCACGACACCGGATGTGTCAACGTTTCAAGCTTTGGTTCATTTCTCAGCGACCGTGCCGGGAGCGCCAAGAGCTAATTGACATATTTTTTAAAAATTTGGCTCGGCCTGAATGTCACGACGCGGCGGGGGGTGATCCCGATCTCCTCACCAGTACGGGGATTGCGGCCTTTACGAGGGCCTTTACTTCGGATGACAAAATTGCCAAAGCCTGCAATTTTAAATGACTCTCCCTTTTGCAAAACCCCTTTGATCATCTCCAGCACTAATTCAACAAGGTCGGCAGCCTCCTTTTTTGAGAGACCTACTTTTTCGTAGATTTCCGTTGCCAGATCCGCCTTCCTCATCTGCACCCCTCCCCTTGGCCATCACAGCAAATGCGGAGTTTTCCCTGAGAGTTCATTAAGATACGAAAGCCAGTAGAAAAAAGTCAAGTAGAACTCTTAGCGGAAGGAGGCTCGTCATTGAGCATCTTATACTCAATGCTATCCGCGAGGGCCTGCCAACTCGCCTCCATAATGTTCTCCGACACCCCCACCGTGCCCCATTTCTCCTTCTGATCGCCGGATTCAATCAGCACGCGCACACGCGACGCAGTTCCTTGGTTCCCTGCAAGGACCCGGACCTTATAATCGAGCAGCTTCACTTCTTGAAGCTCCGGATAAAACTTCTCCAAGGCTTTCCGCAACGCGTGGTCGAGCGCATCGACCGGTCCGGTCCCAACCGCCACTTGATGCTCGATCACAGACCCCACCTTTACCATCACTGTGGCTTCGGAGATCGGCTCTTCGTCCGCCCGTCGCTTTTCCACAATCACCCGAAAGCCCATCAGCTCAAATGAGGGCGTATGAGTGCCCAGGACGCGGCGCATCAAAAGCTCAAACGACCCTTCCGCGCCCTCGAATTGATAGCCTTGATTCTCTAACTCCTTCAGCGTGGCCAACAACTCTCGGGTCTTCGGGCTATCCTTGCGCAATTTAATGTGGAACTCCTCGGCCTTTCCCGCAAGGCTGCTTTTGCCCGCATGATCCGAAATGAGCATTCGCTGCCGGTTGCCGACAGCATCCGGACGGATATGCTCGTACGTCATCGGATTCTTCCGCACCGCGTCGATATGCACCCCGCCCTTATGGGCAAAAGCCGAATCACCGACGTAGGGCTGATGCGTGTTGGGGACGAGGTTCGCGATCTCCGCCACGTAATGCGAGACTTCGCGTAAGCGCCTGAGCCGCCCCGGCGTAATCGGCTCGTGTTTCATTTTGAGATTTAAATTTGGGATGATGGAGGAAAGATTCGCATTCCCGCATCGCTCGCCGATGCCGTTGATCGTCCCCTGGACCTGAATGACGCCCTGCTCAATGGCAATCAGCGAATTGGCGACCGCCATTTCGGCGTCATTATGCGCATGGATGCCGAGGGGCACGCTCACTTCCCGGGCCACCTCCGTCACGATCTTTTTGATTTCCCAGGGCATTGTCCCGCCGTTCGTGTCGCATAAGATCAGGCGCGCGGCGCCCGCCTCCTGTGCGCGCGTGAGCGTCGAGAGGGCATACTCGGGATTCGCCTTATACCCGTCAAAAAAGTGCTCGGCATCATAGAAGACCTGGCGCTTGTGATTTTTGAGAAACGCTACGGAATCTTCGATCAGCTCAAGATTTTTTTTCAGGGAGATGCCGAGAGCGTCGGTCACATGCAGCGTCCAACTCTTCCCAAAGAGGGTGACAAAAGTCGTGCCGGCCTCTAAGAGGGATTTGAGGGTCGGATCGTTTCGAGGAGTATTCGAGGCTCGCCGCGTGGAGCCGAAGGCCACGAGCTTGGCATGTTTGAAAGGGATCGTTTTGGCGATTCGGAAAAAGTCGACATCCTTTGGGTTGGCCCCCGGCCAGCCCCCTTCAATGAAGTGAACGCCGAGCTCATCCAACTTTTGAGCGACACGGACTTTGTCTTCGACGGAAAACCAGACATCTTCGGCCTGCGCGCCGTCCCTCAAGGTCGTATCATAGATTTCGAGTGAACTCACGTTATCCGATTCCCAGCCCGAAAGCCTGATGAAGCGCCCGCACGGCCGGCTCCAAGTGCAGCTCTTCGATGACACACGAGATTTTGATCTCGGAGGTGCTGATCATCATAATATTGATGCCTTCCGCTGCGAGTGTTTCGAACATCCGTGCCGCCACGCCCGAATGCGACCGCATTCCCACACCCACCAGGGACACTTTGGCGATCTTGTCCTTCAACTCGACACTGCGCGCCCCAATATCTTTGGCGATGCGGTTGGCAAGATCGACCGCCTTATGAAGGTCGCCCCGGGGAATTGTAAAGGACAGGTCGGTCAAGTCGCCCTGTCCCACGTTTTGGATGATCATGTCTACCAGGATATTTGCCGACCCGATCGGTCCGAAGATACGTGAGGCGATACCGGGATGATCCGGCACGCCGATGAAGGTGATCTTCGCCTGATTGCGGTCGCCGGTGACCCCTGAGACCATCGCCTGTTCCATATCCCGATCCTCCTTGGTCACCAAGGTCCCGCGGCCTTCTTGAAAAGTCGACTTTACGATGACCGGCACCTCGTACTTCGCCGCAAATTCCACTGACCGGCTCTGCAGCACTTTGGCGCCCAGGCTCGCCAGTTCCAGCATCTCCTCATACGAGATCTTTTCGAGTTTGCGGGCGTCCGGGACGACATTAGGGTCCGCCGTATAGATTCCTTCGACGTCGGTATAAATAATACACTGATCGGCATGAAGCGCGGCCGCCAACGCGACGGCGGTCAGGTCCGAGCCTCCACGCCCCAGGGTCGTGACGTCGTTTTTTTCGTTGATGCCTTGGAACCCCGCCACCACCGGGATAATACCCTGATCCAGAGCCTCTTTGATTCTCTCCGCGGTTATCCGTTCGATGCGGGCCCGGGTGTGGGTACTGTCGGTAATGATCCCGACCTGACGGCCTGTGTACGAGCGCGCGTCCAATCCCATGGCGCGCAGCGCCATGGCAAGGAGGGCAATCGTGACCCGCTCACCCGTGGATAATAGCATGTCCATCTCGCGCTCATCCGGAAATGGCGCGAGCTCATGCGCGAGCTTGAGTAAACGGTCGGTCTCCCCGCTCATGGCCGAGACCACCACCACGACCGCCTCTCCCGCCTGATGAGATTTGGCAATCAAGGCCGCCACGCGCTTGATGCGGTCGACGTTGCCGACGGACGTTCCACCGAATTTCTGCACCACGAGAGCCATTTACTTCCCTAAAAGACGCCCGATCAACTTTTTTGCATCCTCTATATAGACCCGGCTCGCCTTGGCATCAACTTCATTGAACCCGCGCTCGGCGCCCGCCCCTTCCTTGCAGGTGGGTCCCTCAAAGATCGCGTAGGGCACCGGGTCGGCCGTGTGCTGCCGCGACGCGACCGGCGTGGCATGATTGCAGGCCATGAGCAGGCGATACGACCCCAGTTTTGGCAGTTCCTTCAGCAACAGGCCCAATGTTTGCTCGTCGAAAAGTTCGATGGCCTTCACCTTCCCTTGAACATCACCTTGGTGACTCGCCTCGTCTGCGGCCCCCACATGAATGTACACGAAATCCTTCGTTTTTAGTTCCACCAGGGCCGCCTCAGTCTTTCCGGCATAATTGGTATCAGCATATCCGGTGGCACCGGCAACCTTCACCACGTCCAAACCGCAGTACAGACCCAAGCCGCGAGGCAGATCCAGCGCCGAAATGATGGCCCCGGTCAAACCGTAACGCTCCGTCAGCTTCGGCATCTTCGGGGCCTTGCCCTGACCCCATAGCCAAATCGCATTCGCCGGCGGCTTGCCCGCCTCTTTCCTGTCGATGTTGATCTGGTGCTCGCGAAGAATCGGAAGCGCGGCCTCCATAAGGGCTCGGAGCACCTTGTCCCCTTCGCCCTTGGGCAGATATTCCGCAATCGATTTTCCTGTAATGTCCTGCGGCGGGGAGATGGTGATCCGGTGCTTCCCCTCCGCCCAAACCATGAGGTGGCGGTAGGACACTCCGGCATAAAACTGAACGACTTCAGTGCCGATTTGTTCGTTCAGATCGTAAATCAGTTCTTTGGCCTCCAAGGAATCGATCTGCCCGGCGCTGAAGTCTTCCATAATGGCGTGCGGCCCAAGCTTCTTAATGTCGTACCCGCCCGTGTCCGCCCGGAGCGTTACAAGATTACAGCGAAAGGCCACATCGTCCGGATTGAGGGAGACATCGAGCCCCGCGGCCTCAAAAGGGGCCGGGCCTGTGCAGTATTTTTTCGGATCGTATCCCAGAATCGCGAGCTGGGTGACGTCGCTTCCCGGGTAGCATCCGTCCGGGGTGGTTTTTACCAATCCCAATTCGCCGTTTTGCGTCAGGTAGTCCAAGTGAGGCGTCTTCGCGGCTTGCAAGGGTGTTTGCCCATTCAGCTCTGCGACCGCGTTATCCGCCATACCGTCACCCATCAAAATGACATACTTCATAAAGACCGCTCGCGCCCTCCTCGCGCTCTACACCGTAAATTATTCATGAATGCCGTTGCGAATCAGGGAGGAACTCGCAGGGTGTTTCGGACGAGATGGGCTCGCGCGGGTGAAGTACCGATGGTCGCCGTAGGTTCATGGCTGATCCGCAGTCAGTACCCCAGGACTCTGACCACGTCATCCATTTTTGCCTGGATGGTCACCGGCTTCTGCGAGACCGAAATGGCAATGTCGACATCCTTCAACCCGTGCCCGGTCAAGGTGCACACGGCTGTTTCTCCGTCTTTGAACAGACCGGCCTTGTGCATTTTAAGCACGCCGGCGACCGAGGCAGCGGAGGCAGGCTCGCAAAAGATCCCCTCGAGCGCGGCCACCATACGGTACGCTTCAACGATCTCTTCATCGGTCACGAGGTCGATCTTGCCGTTTGACTCCTGTACCGCTTTGACGGCCTGCGCCCAACTTGCCGGATTACCGATCCGGATAGCGGTCGCGATCGTCTTCGGCTTCTCGACGATATGTCCCAGTACAATGGGCGCTGCCCCCGCCGCTTGAAATCCAAACATCCGGGGCAAACGACTGCACCGCGACTGGCGATAATATTCCTGATAGCCGCGCCAATAGGCGGTGATATTACCTGCATTCCCGACCGGGAGAAAGTGGTAGATCGGCGCGTCGCCGAACTGTTCGCACACCTCGAAGGCAGCGGTTTTTTGTCCTTCAAGCCGATAAGGGTTCACCGAATTGACAAGAATGATCCCGTATTTTGTGGAGATCTCCTTGACGATCGTCAACGCCTGATCGAAATTTCCTTCCACCTGTAAGACGGTTGCGCGATGCATCATCGCTTGGGCCAGTTTGCCGAGCGCAATCTTCCCTTCAGGAATCAGCACAAAGACCTGGAGCCCGGCCCGCCCGCCATACGCCGCTGCCGCCGCTGATGTGTTGCCCGTCGATGCGCAGATCACCGCTCGTGCCCCCTCCTCCACTGCCTTGGAAATGGCGAGAGTCATGCCTCGATCTTTAAAGGAGCCGGTCGGATTGGCGCCTTCGAACTTCAGATAGAGTTCGATGTTCGGGGCGATAGCCTCGGCGAGACGCGGCGCCCGCACAAACGGCGTATTGCCCTCGCCGAGCGTCACGATGGGCGTGCTCGCCGTCACCGGCAAGAACGACCGATACTGTTCAATGATGCCGCGCCACGCCATCCTTAGTGGTCCTCTCCTTCGATCCGGATGACTGTTGTGGGCGACGAAACCGCCGGCAGGGCGTCGATCTCGCGGAGCGAGGCACGGATATTTCGTTCCACCGCCATATGCGTGGTCACCACGACCGGGACCGTCTGCCCGTCCTTCCGCCCACGCTGCAACACCGACGAAATACTGATATCGTGCTTGCCCAAGATGCCCGACAGTTGCGACAGGACTCCGGGACGATCCAAGACCATAAAACGTAAGTAATACAGGCCGGTGATGTTTTCAATCGCCCGGATAGGCAGCGGCCGCCTCTGATCGGGTTGAAACCCGGTAGGGGGGACACGACCGCTGGCGCCTTTGCGAATGTTCCGGGAGATGTCGATCACGTCGCTGACCACCGCGCTGGCCGTCGGCATCGACCCGGCGCCCCGTCCGTACAGCATGATGTCGCCCACTGCATCCCCGGTCACCTGAATAGCGTTGTACACGCCGCCCACCCGGGCAAGAGGAGAATCATTCGCGATCATCGTCGGATGCACCCGCGCTTCGACTTCTTTCCCGTCTTTGGACTCTTGGAGCTTCGCGATGGCCAGCAATTTAATCGTGTAGCCGAACTCCGTGGCGTACTCGATATCCATGGGCGTGATGCCTGTAATCCCCTCGACATATAACTCCTTAAAATTGACGGGGCATCCGAAGGCTAAGTTTACGAGGATCGCAAGTTTATGGGCCGCATCGATGCCGGCGACGTCAAAAGTTGGATCGGCCTCCGCGTAACCGGCCTTTTGCGCCTCTGCGAGCACCGTCGCAAACGACTGTCCGGCGTTGGTCATACGAGTGAGAATATGGTTCGAGGTACCATTCACGATCCCATAGAGACTTCGCACGCGATTGGCTGCTAAGCCTTCTGTGAGGGAACGCAGGATGGGAATACCGCCGCACACGCTCGCCTCAAAACCAATATCCACCCCATTTCGTACGGCTGCCTGGAAGAGTTCCTCCCCATGGACGGCCAGCAGGGCCTTATTGGCGGTGACAACATGCTTGCCCTTGGCCATGGCTTCCAGCAGGAAGCGCTTCGCCGGGTCATCCCCTCCGATCAATTCGATCACGATATCGATTTCGGGATCATCAAAGATTTGCCGCGCGTCGGTCGTCAAGATGTCGGGCGGAAGGCTAACACCGCGATCGCTGATGATGTTCAGATCAGCGACCTTTCTTAACTCGAGAGGAATCCCGAGGCGGCGGCGGATGTCTCCTGCGTTGGTCGTGAGGATTTTTGCCACTCCGCTGCCGACGGTGCCATAGCCGATCAACCCAACTGCGATGTGGTTCTTCACGGGCGGCTGTATCCCTCTAATCCAGGCCTTCGGACAGCTTGAGGGCCTTTTTGATCCCGCGAATCGCCTGTCGAGTCCGATGCTCATTCTCAACCAACCCGAATCGAACATGGTCATCACCGCCCTCACCAAAACCGATGCCGGGCGAAACCGCAACCTTGGCTTCACGAAGCAGAAGCTTCGAGAAGTCCAGCGACCCCATTTGCCGGTAGGCCTCGGGAATGCGCGCCCACACAAACATTGTGGCTAAAGGTTTCTCCACTTTCCATCCAATGCGGTTCAGGCCGTCGACGAGTGCGTCCCGCCGGTTCCGATACATGGCAACAGTCTCGCGCACGCAGTCCTGTGGTCCGTTCAACGCGATGATGCCGGCGATTTGAATCGGCTGGAAAATGCCGTAGTCGAGATAACTTTTAATCTTCTGCAAGGCGCCCACCATCTTGGGATTGCCGACCATGAAGCCGACCCTCCAACCCGGCATGTTGTAGCTCTTGGACAGGGTGAAAAACTCCACGCCGATATCCTTGGCGCCGGGGACCTGCATGAAACTGGGCGCTTTGTACCCATCGAACACAATGTCGGCATAGGCCAGATCGTGGACCACATACAGATCGTTCTCTTTAGCAAACACGACGACTTTCTTAAAGAAATCCAGGTCCACAACGGCGGTGGTCGGGTTATGGGGAAAGCTGAGGATCAAAATCTTTGGTCGAGGCAAGGTCTGGCGAAAGGCAGTGAGCATATCCTCAAAGAAGTCGCTATCCTGCCGCAACGGAAACCCCCGGACCTCACCCCCCGCGATGATGATGCTGTAAGGATGAATGGGATAGCTTGGCGTGGGGGTAAGAACCACATCTCCCGGAGCGACCATGGCCAATGCCAAATGGGCTAAGCCTTCCTTCGATCCCATCGTGACGATGGCTTCCGTCTCAGGGTCAAGATTCACATTGTAGTTGCGCTGGTACCACGCGCAAATCGCGTGGCGAAGCTTGGTGATCCCACGCGACGCGGAATATCGGTGGTTCTTCGGGTTTTTCGCGGCCTCGATCAGCTTGTCGACGACATGCGGCGGAGACGGGCTATCGGGGTTCCCCATGCCGAAGTCGATAATGTCCTCGCCGGCCTGACGAGCCTTGAGCTTCAGTGCCTGGACCTCATTGAAGACATAGGGAGGCAGCCGATTAATTCGGAAGAATCCTTCATCGTGCTTCATGACTGGTGTGGGCTCACGAAAATGAGGGGACCCCGGGCAGGTCACCTAGAGAGGCAGATTTTAAGCCACACGGCGCAACTTGTCAAATATTCTCAAGGCCTTTGAACTATTCATCCTCACTGCGAAATCCTTAAAAAAACGTCCCGCGGACCTCTTTTTCCTGATATTTTCGCCTTCTATGGCAGATCAGGATGCGGTTACAGCTGGTCTTTCACGGGAAAGGTGAAGAGGTCGACCAGTCGTTCATAGATTCCCCGCGACTCCCACTCTTCATAACTTATCTGCTTGGCATATTTTAAATCTTCATGGAAGATTTCTTGGAGGCGAGTCGCCAGAGCGCGATCGTAGACCGTGAGGTTCACTTCCTGGTTCAAGGCAAAGGAGCGATTGTCGAAGTTCGTGCTGCCGAGCGTCGCCCACACGCCGTCCACCACCATGGTTTTGGCGTGCAACAGGCACACCTGATACTCAAAAATCTGAACGCCTCCCAGGAGCAGCGGACCATAGTGGCTGCGGCTCGTCACATACGTTATCTGGCTGTCTACCTTGCCGGGTACCAACACCATGACCCGCACGCCGCGCGCAGCCGCCTTCACCAAAGCCTCAGTCATCACCTTGTCAGGGATGAAGTATGGGTTTGTAATGACAATCGATTTTTTGGCCGAGCCGATCGAGAGCAGGAACAGCATGTAACTTTGAAAGCTGCCGCCTGTCGGGGAACTCTTGACGATTTGCGCCGGCACGTCGCCGCGCGCTTCAAGAGGCGGAAAAAAGCTCTTTCCCCCGATCACAATGCCGGTTGCCTCAAGCCAGCTCTCCGCAAAGCCGCCTTGCAGAAATTTGACCGCCGGCCCTTCGATTCGCGCATTGGTATCACGCCAATGTTCCGGCGTGCGCCCATTTCCAGTCCAAGCATCACTGATTCCGTACCCACCGGTAAATCCGACTCGGCCGTCGATAACCAGGATTCGCCGGTGGCTTCGATAGTTGTAGCGCAATAATCTCCATGGAAAAATGATTCCCTCCACTTTCACCCGACGAAAGTATTCGACGTGACACCCGGCATCTTTCATACTCGAGATAATATCGGAGGGCACTTTTTGTGATCCGTGATGATCGAGGAGAATATTGACGTTGACGCCCGCCCGGCAGCGATCCGCAAAGGCCTCTGCGAATTCATGAGCGATAGCGCCGTCTTCGTAGAGATACTGCGCCATCGTTATGGTCGATTTCGCCTGCTTAATCTCGCGGAGCATGACGGGAAAAGTTTCATCGCCGTTACGTAAGAGGTCGACGTGATTGCCCGCGAGGATCGGTGCGTCGGTGTGCGCCTCAATGGTGGGGAAAAAGGCCGCTTGGTCAAGTCTTACCTCGGGAACCTCGTGTACCTTAAGGACCGAGGCGCAGCCGGCCAAGAGAATGGTCGCAAATAGCCAGCGCAAACGCCTCACGGTTTTAGTCATCATCGTTTTTTATTTGAGAGCACGGTCAACGTGTCGGTCCTCTCTGGTGCATGGATTATGTGACATCCCAACCCCTCAGCCAAAACTCTTTAGGCCAGCGGCGCCCCCTAAAGTGATGCATCCGGCGACAGAACCCACTCCGAGAGAAAGGGGTATCCCCTCACCTCACATCGCGAGCGAGATAAGGGTTGCAATTCCTGATACGACCATAATGCCCGTAACGACCCAACCTGCGAATGTCGCCAAAGTGCTGTTGGCATTATTGCCCATGATGGCTTTACTGCTACTGATGAGCACAATGAAAATTAAGACGACAGGCGCGACTATCGCATTCGCGACCGCAGAGTACAGTAGCGCCCGCATAGGATTGATTTCGATAAACTGCATCAAGAGGCCAAGAATCATCGAAACGATAATGACGCCATAGAATGGATAGGCTTCGCTGAGCTTACGATCCAATCCTGACTGCCATTTAAAACTCTCAGCGAACGCATACGACACCGACCCCGCCAAAATCGGAATTGCGAGCAATCCTGTTCCAATAATTCCGATAGCGAACAATAAAAAAGCCCCATCGCCTGCGAGTGGCCGTAACGCTGCGGCGGCATCGGCTGCGGTGGAGATATTAGTGACACCCTGGGCAAACAGGGTCGCGCCGCACACGGCGATAATGAAAAACATCACCGCGTTGGAAAAAAACATTCCCGACCACACGTCTATTCTCATATGCGTGATTTCCTTGTTCAGGGACTTCGATCTCGAGACTTCAGTTGTTTTGGCGTTGGATAATTTTTCTTCCACCTCTTGAGAGGCTTGCCAGAAAAACAGGTATGGTGAGATCGTCGTGCCCAGCACTGCGGTGATCAGGAAAATCTGTTCTTTAGACATGGCGAATGAGGGGATCACGCTATAGTGCAGCACTTCTTTCCAATCGAGATGGATCGTGAAGGCCGTGAAGACATAAGCCAGGAGGGTTAACGTCAGCCACTTAAGATACCGGGCATATTGCTTGTACGTCGTGAAGATTTGCATCATTAAACTGAAGGCGGCGAATCCTATCACCAGGAAACTGAAACCGGCTCTGGGGATGACAAGTTGGGTCGCTTGAGCCATGGCCCCCAGATCTGCGCCGATATTGAACGTATTGGCCATGAACAAAAGCGCTGTACAGCTATACAGCGCCCATTTCGGATAATGCTCTCGAATGTTGGCAGCTAAGCCACGGCCCGTCATCAGACCAATTCTCGCGGACATCTCCTGCACCACCGCCATCAACGGAAAAGTAAATCCAGCCAACCAGAGCAGCTGAAACCCGGTCTGAGCGCCCGCTTGTGAGTAGGTCGCAATACCGGAGGGGTCGTCATCGGCCGCTCCCGTCGTTAATCCAGGTCCTAAGATCTTCCAGTATGCGCGCGCGTTCTTGACCGGCTTTTGGTTCGTAACTTTTCTAAGCACCCCATTGGACGCGTCCATAGTCTTATGCAGAACCACAGCAGGCGTTTTAAAGATTTTTTCCAGAAATTTTTCCATCATTGTCGTAAAAACCACGTACGCTTTGAGAATTTGCTCAGCCTGTCTTCCTTTTACTACTAATTTTTAATGTAATTCAAATGGATGGCTTTGGGGACGATACGCATCACGCGGAGGGACGATTCCTTCCTCCCGGGCCGAGAGAAAGAAACTATGCTATGATCGTCGGATTCGGAATTTCTTTGAGATCTTCTGAAGAAAACCATGGCCTTTCACAACGAGCTCATCATCGTCGGCGCGCGGCAGCACAACCTCAAAAACATCTCGCTGCGCATTCCGCATGATCAGGTCACGGTGATCACCGGAGTATCAGGGTCGGGAAAATCTTCGCTCGCCTTCGATACCATCTTCGCCGAAGGCCAATGGCGCTACATTGAATCCCTCTCGACGTATGCCCGCATGTTCCTCGAGAAGCTCGATCGGCCGGAGGTCGATCGGCTGGAGCACATCCGCCCGGCCATCGCCATTGAGCAGAAAAATCAGGTTCGCAATTCGCGCTCCACCGTCGGGACGAGCACCGAAATTGCCGATCTGCTGCGGCTGTTGTACGCAAAAATCGGCCAGCCCTTTTGCCCCGACTGCCGAGCGGCAGCTCGCGCCTATCATCCTGGAGATATCGCCGACCTGCTCTTTTCAGAACATCTAGACGGCCGCGCTATCATCTTGTTCGCGCTCCCGGTCGACTCCATGTCCACACTCCAGCTCCGGCTGCAAGATTTAGTGCGCCGCGGGTTTGGGCGGCTCCGTCTTGATGATGACGTGCTGGATCTCACGCACAACGGAGTCGACGAGGTCGCCTCGAAGTTGAAAGATCGCCCTGAGGTCCATGTCGTTCTTGACCGTGTACGGATTCGGGCCGACGAGCGATCGCGATTAGTGGAAGCGGTCGAAACGGCATACCGCGAAGGCCACGGGTGCTGCTTGGTGGACATTGCCGGGGTCGGCCTTCGCCGATTCACTGAACAGTTCGGCTGTCAATCCTGTGGGCGCGTGTTTGAAAGACCGAAGCCCGCGCTCTTTTCGTTCAACCATCCGCTCGGCGCTTGTCCGACTTGTAAAGGGTTCGGCAACACCCTGCGATATAACGAAGAGCTCATTATCCCACATAAGAACAAGAGCCTTGCGGCCGGGGCCATCGAACCTTGGACCAAGCCTTCCGCAGAATGGTGGCAGAAGGAGATGCTGCTCGCGTTTAAGCGCCGCGGGATGGACGTCACCATGCCGTATGAGCATCTGACCTCCGAAGAGCGCACGCTGCTGTGGGAAGGCGCTGGCAAAACTGAGGGCATCCATGCCTTCTTCAAGTACCTGGAAGGCAAGCGCTACAAACTGCATGTGCGGGTCATGCTGAGCCGCTATCGCAGTCCCTTTGCGTGCGAAGCATGCCAGGGCACCCGATTGCGACCGCAGGCAGTGGCTGTGCGGGTCGGCAACCTCTCGATTTCGGAAGTCTCGGACATGACGATCACCGAGCTACATGAATGGCTTCAGGCCCTGGCTCTTTCGCCCTTTGAGCAGGACATCGCCAAAGACATTTTGAAGATGTTGCAAGCCAAGCTCGGCTTCCTCACGCGGGTCGGTCTCAGCTATCTGACCCTCTCTCGGCTGACACGGACACTCTCAGGGGGCGAAGCACAGCGCATCAGCCTCGCGACCCAACTAGGATCGCACCTCACCGGAACGTTGTATGTCCTGGATGAACCCACGATCGGCTTGCATGCACGTGACACACAGCGGCTCGCCGCAATCCTGGCCGATCTGGCAAAGGGAGGAAACACCGTCCTCATCGTCGAGCATGACCGCACCATGATTGAATCTGCCGATTTCGTGGTTGAAATGGGGCCCGCGGCGGGCGAGAAGGGCGGCGAAGTCGTCGCAGCCGCGCGATTTCCTGAGTTCCTGGCGGACTCGCGGTCGCTGACGGCCCGGTATCTTCGGGGAGAGGAGACTATTCCGCCGCCTCGTAGGCGCCGTTCAGGGACCGGCAAATCACTGATGCTCGTCGGCGCCCAGGAGCACAATCTCAAAAACATCAATGTCCGGATCCCCCTTGGCACGCTGACTTGCGTGACGGGAGTCTCCGGTTCCGGCAAGAGCACACTGGTCCAGGACACCTTATATCGCGCCCTTGCGCGCGCCTTTCGGGTCGAAAACCTTCCGATGGGCCGCTTCGACGCCATCCGCGGTATCGAGCATCTGGATGGGGTTCGGCTCATTGACCAGGAGCCCATCGGACGAACTCCTCGCTCCAACCCGGTGACGTACCTCAAAGCTTTCGATGACGTCCGGCGGCTTTACGCCGCGCTCCCCGACGCGCGCGGGGCCGGCCTCACCGCGGGGGATTTCTCCTTCAATACGACCGGAGGCCGGTGCGAAGTGTGCCAGGGCACAGGGCTTCAGAAAATGGAGATGTACTTCTTTGAAGACATGTATGTGACCTGCGAGACCTGTCAAGGCCGTCGCTTTAAATTACAGGTCTTGACGGTGAAGTATCGAGGGTTGTCGATTTATGACGTCCTAAACCTGACCGTTTCCGAGGCGCAGCAGTTCTTCTCGGACAGCCATTCATTGAGCGCCAAGCTGCGCATACTTTCCTCCATCGGGCTGGGTTATTTGCGGTTAGGACAACCGGCCACAACCTTGTCAGGTGGCGAAGCGCAACGATTGAAGATCGCCGGCGAGCTGGTGCATCTTCCGGCCGGCCGAAAGACAAAGCAGCGCCTCTTGTACATCATGGATGAGCCGACCACCGGACTCCACCTCGACGACGTAAAGAAACTACTGGCTGTACTGAACCGGCTAGTGGACGCGGGGCATACGGTTCTTGTGGTGGAGCATAACCTGGATGTCGTCAAAACGGCCGATTGGGTCATTGATCTCGGACCGGAAGCAGGCGAGATGGGTGGGGAGGTGGTCGCGATGGGCACGCCGGAGGCCGTGATGGTGGAGCGCGCCTCTTACACCGGCCAGGCGCTGAAGGCTTATCTCTAATCGCAGGTCCTGTCGGCAACCAGCCCAGCCGTGCTCACTTCAACGCAGACGATTCGTTGTGCGCGGCCGGGCGCCCGGTTTCCGCCACCCGCGTGAACAGTTTCTCAAGCCTAAACAGCAGTGAAGAAGCTACATCAGGCGCTGATTCATGAAGAGTACGGCACGATCTCTGCACAGAAAAACCGATGCGGCGCGGGTGACGCCGATTCAGGCCGCGATACGCGCCGCGACTTGCTTGCGCTTCGCGGAGCGCCGCGTAGCAGCGGCCGATCGGCGGCAGGACCCGCGGTTTAGTCCCAAGGACTGGGGCGTTCGTAAAGGGAAAGAGTCGCCCGCACCTGACCCTGTGCCTCAAGGCATTAGGGAGATATTCTGTTATTTCTGTCCGGCTGCGAGCATTTCCTGCGCGGTATCGCGAATTTTAGGAGTAATAGTGGCGCCGCCCAGCATGCGCGCGACTTCCTCCACACGAGCGCCGGCATTCAATCGGCTCACGCTGGTAATCGTCCGACCGCCTTTGGCTTCTTTCGTGACCGCGAAGTGAGACTGGGCTTGCGCCGCAATCGGCGCGAGATGGGTAATGCAAAAGACCTGATGACCTTGGCGGCTCAATTGCTTGAGCCGCTTTCCAACCGTCTCCGCGACGGCGCCGCCGATGCCGGCATCCACCTCGTCGAAGACCAATACCGGCACCGGATCCACACGCCCGAGGACCGTCTTGACAGCCAGCATCACCCGGGAAAGCTCCCCGCCGGAGGCAATGCGGGTCAGCGGTTGAAGCGGTTCGCCGGCATTGGCCGAGAACAGAAACTGGACATCATCGATTCCAGTAGCACACAAAGAAGCAGCTTGATCTTCGCCTCTCGACTCGACCGTGATTTTCACTCGAGCCCGATCCATCTGCAAGGCTTTGAGCTCCTTCTCCAATTGCTTTTCAAGATCGCCGGCCGCTTTGTGCCGTTTCCGCGATAGCACATCCGCTTGCTGAAACGCTTCTTGGCGAACCTTGGTCGCCTCCGCCGTGAGGGTAGCAAGCTCCGCTTCTACCGTTTCGATCTCGCGAAGCTGCTGTTCGGCTTCGAGCTGTCGCCGTGTCACCTCTTCCAATGACCCCCCGTACTTTTTCATGAGCCGATGGAGAAGATCCAACCGGACCTCGATCTTCTCCAGGCGTTCCGGATCGAATTCCAATCGATCCCGGTAATCACGCAAACGATGAGCGAGGTCAAGCAACTCGGTCACGACTGTTGCAAATCGCTCGCGATCGGCGGACAGATCCGTATCGATACCCGTCAGCTCCTTGAAAGGGGCTTCCAGGCCACGCAGAGCGCCAAGGATCGACCCTTCATCCTCATAGAGGGGACCATACATTTGTTGAACAAGCTCGGCCAGTCGTCTCCCCTGCGACAGCAATAACCGCTCATGTTGCAATTCACGATCTTCGCCGGGCCGCGGATCGGCCGCATTGACCTCGGATACCTGGTAACGGAGCAGCTCTTCACGGGATTGCAAATCGGCCGCACCCTGACGACGCTCTTTGAGGCGCGTCTCTATCTCCCGCATGTTCCCAAAGACAGTCGCGTATTGAGCCTGTAGCTTGGTGAGGCTTCCGAAGGCGTCGAGCAGTTGCAACTGCACTGCCGGTTTGAAGAGGGATTGTTGGTCGTGTTGTCCGTGGATGTCGACGAGAAGCCCGCCGAGGGCCTGCACCGTGCCAAGAGTCACGGGACGGCCATTCACATGCAGGCGATGCCGACCGAGGCGGGAGAGAATGCGTCGGAAAATCAAATCAGTTTCGCCGGCGCCGAGAAGATCGTGCTCACTCAAGAGCTGAATGACCGGAGCGTTTCCGGCAATATCAAAAACTCCGGAGACTTCTGCCTCCTCGGCGCCCGTTCGCACAAGATCCCCCGATGCGCGGCCGCCGATCAGAAGATCGAGGGCATCGACAAGGATCGACTTTCCGGCACCGGTCTCACCGGTCAGCACGGTGAATCCATCTGAAAACTCGAGCCCGACTTCATCAATGATCGCGAAGTTCCGAATCCGGAGCTCGGTCAGCACATGGGTTCGCTACGCGGTAGGCGCTAGAAGGCGGTCGATGGCGTCCTTGAGGACTTTTTTCGGCACGGCCCCGACAACCTTATCGACCGGTTGACCACCCTTAAAAAATAGCAGCGTCGGAATGCTCATAATGCCGTATCGACCGGCCACATCTGGATTCTCATCCGTATTGAGCTTCATGAATTTGAGCTTGCCGTTATATTCCGTCGCCAGCTCGTCAACAATCGGGGCAACCATCTGGCAGGGGCCGCACCATACCGCCCAAAAATCGACCAGTACAAGGCCATCAGCCTTGCCGACTTCAGTATCCCAAGTGGTTGAACTGACAGGAGTAGCCTTACTCACGCTGATGCCTCCCAGGTTGCCAAACTATCGATGATCGATAGAATCTGTACCTCTGAATGTAGCCCACGCAGCGGAATTCTGTCAATGTGGAGATCACATCGGTTGCGGAGCCGGAGTCCGGGGTCGGTTCACTCGCGAGAGGGACTGCAAGTAATCCATTAAATCGTCCAAATCCTTACCGGAGAGACCGGTCCATCGCGGCATCTCTTCATCCAGCGTATTCCCTCCTGGATCGATGCCGGCGACGATCGCCGCCTTGACAGTTTCGCGGTTAAAGGCGGGGTGGCGACGGCCGGTCACTTCATGGTCGTGCCCTTGGGGATCCAGCAGGCGGGCTAAGGTGATATCGGGGGCCGGGATGCCATGCATCACGCCCCCGCGTCCGTCCGGCCCATGGCACATGGCGCATCCGACACCTTCCATCCCATGGCTGTTTTCAAGGACCCTTCCCCCTACAGTCGTGCCATACATAAAAATTCGCCGACCATTGTCGGTATGGGAGACAGGGACGAAAGTGCCGCCGACGATCCCAATCAACCCGGCCGGGGCAAAACTCAATGCCACCAAGGCCGACGTCAGTCCTACTCGATATCTAGGTCGCATGGGGAATTATGCGAGTGCGGTGGTCACGGTTGTCAAGATAGCCCACGAAACCCTGCTCAAAACCGAAGCTTTTGGATGTCCAGCCCCAGTCGCTCGAAAAGAACCCGGTAAAGCGCGCTGAACGGCGAATCAGTATAGCCAACGCCTCCTAAGGTCAACACGACCGCATACTCCGACGCCTGCCCCGGTCGCTGGATAAAGAAGGCGCCGACACCCCAGCAGCGGTTCGAACCGACATAGTACAGCCCGTAATTGATCTCCGGAAAAACGCCGTCATCTTTGTCAAAGTAGCCGCGTGTCACGAAATAGAAATTGTACGGAAGTGCCGCGCCGAACTGTGCGAAGTAAAAATGCGTTGTCCCGGTCCGAACCAATTGTTCATTGAGCGAAATCGGATTGAAGAGGTCACCCCTGGCAGGAACATTCCCGGCCCGGGTGAAGCGCTCTCCAATGCTGAAAAAATAGCGCTTTGTAAGCTCAACGGTGATATCCGTATTGACCTGCGTGACAGCCGATTCATAATGATTATAGAACGTATCGATATCCACAATAATCGGCATCGGCTTGAGGGTGCGTAGAATCAATTCTGTCCGAAGGTCCGAAAATGGCTTGCCGGTCGGGGAGGAGGTGAGATGTTGGCTTTCGGTCAGCCGGAGGTAAGCGAACTCCAAATTCTGACGCGTATCGCCGTCAAAGACCTTTGTCGACAGGCGGTTTGTTACGCGATAGGTGACAAGATTCTTCTTCACCAACCGATCAAGGTCATTGAAGGCCGGTAGCTCGGACTGGCGCGTGGCAGGCAGATATTCATAGATGAGCGACGACTCGACTTTATGAAGGATCCCTGAGCCGCCGTCAGGCTGAAATCGACGGACCAGCCGTGTGTCCAGCAGAGTACTGAAGTACGGAACCTCGCGTGACGTCGATTGATCGGATTGGGCACTGTGAGTGTAAAATGTCTCACGGAAACCGAGCAAAGGCGTGACGGTCAAGTAGCGCCCGATCGGTAGTGGCGTCCATACGCGCGGGAACAGATCGACACGCCGCGCATCGATCCCTTCTTGACGATAAAAGTTGTCAAAAGTGATATCGACTCCGCTGTAGATCGGGAGACTGCCGAGGCGCGCAGGTAACAGGCTATAGCCGACCTCCGGCAACGTCTGGAGAGTCGACCTGCCGGAAAATGTCAGATTCTGGGAGTAGCGGGCCAGCCCGTAGAGAACCTGATTGTTCCAGCGCTGGGTTAAATAGGCCTGGGACTCCTGAAACACGGCCACGCGCTGGAGCACATTTTCGCTCAAGACACTCAGATTGGTTTTTTGATTGAGGTAATTGATATCAATTCGGCCTTGCAAGTCCTCGGAAAACTTTGTCAGATGGCGATAGGTCAGATCCAACCGGCCGACACCGCTCTGCGTGTCGCGGAAATATTTGGTGAAGAGCTTGCCCTCGGTGTCCTTTGAAAGGATGTAGCGGTATTCCAGGTCTCCGCCAACTCCCAGTTTCCCGCGGTAATCGAGGGCGACGGTGGCGTCTTGGCTGCGGCTGATTTCCAAAAACAAGGCCTGCCTGATTTTCAAGCCCTGTTGCTCGCCGGCGCCTATAGATGGGAACAACAGGCCGGTCGCGCGTTCTCGCTTTGCCGGAAACAATATCGCGGGCAGGTAGAGTACCGGGATATCAAGAAGACAAAAACGAGTATGCCGCGCGTACAGAAAGCCATCCACGTGAAGCTCGGCCTCTTCGGCCTTAAACTGCCAGGGCAGGCGTTCTCCCTCTACTTGACTACACGTCGTAAACGTCGCCTCCTCGAGTTCATACTGACTTTCCGACAAGCGGTCGATGACGCGTCCGTCCAAGGTGACGTGGCCATCCACCACAAAGATGCGGCCGTGAAAGATGACGCCCTTGGACGTATTGATATTGAGATCCATCCGGTCCCCATGCATGTCCCGAAGACCATCATCAAGGTGGACGTGGCCGACGGCGGCCAATTGCCCGGTCATCACGTCTAAGACAACATCATCGGCGTCCAACCGCAACGGCCCTTGAACGATCACCACGCGACCGATGCCGTGATAGACCCCGGCCTTCTTGTCGTACGTCAGCGTATCCGCCTGGATGTGCGTAGGACGGGTCGACCCTCCTTCCGCCGCCATAAAGATTTCGGGCCACATGGTCAGCATCAGCAGTGCCAGCAGGAGCATTCCCCGAGCGGTCACATTCAGCCTCGGAGATCAGACACAGTGGCGTTTTCCAGGATGGCTTTGGCTTCCCCGACCACTGCGAGCGAGCCGGTGACGCAGATCGTATCGTCGTGATGTGCGATCCCGCGCGCGCGAGCGAGTGCCGCAGGGATGGATGGCAGGAGTTCAATCGGAATTCGCAGCCCGGCTGCAGCCAGGGCCAATTCTTCTGGCTCAGCGGCGCGTGGATGCATCGCCTTTGTAAGAATCAGGTGACTCGCGCCTGGGATCCCCGCCAGTCTCGCCAGCACCTGCTCTCGATCTTTGTCGCGCATCATCCCGACCACAAGAATGAGCCTTGCTGCCGGCGTGGATGGTCGCGCATTCTGTTCAGCGAGATAGGTCGCCAACACGGCGGCCGCCTGCGGATTATGGGCTCCATCGAGCAGAATCCGTGGCTGCCAACCGATAATCTCCAGACGCCCGGGCCAGCGTACCGATTGAAGTCCTGTTCTCACACTGGTGTCCGAGATACCTATCGCACGCTCCTGCGCTACTTCCAGCATGGCCAGCGCACATGCGGCATTGTCCATTTGATGACGTCCGGCTAGGGGACACATTAGACCGGCATAGGAATGCGAAATTCCTCGATACGAAAACTGCGCCGGGCTTTCCCCTTGGATGTCGAATTCCCGGCCGAGCGAGCGACAGGGCGCATCGCGCTGCAAAGCCTGTGTCTGAATGACGGCGAGGGCTGGGGCTTCTATCCGTCCGGCGACAACCGGGATATGGTCCTTGATGATCCCCGCTTTCTCACCGGCGATGGCTTCGAGCGTATTTCCCAAATACTGCTGATGATCCAATGCAATCGTGGTGATGCCAGTCACGATCGGTGCGACCACGTTCGTGGCGTCGTATCGGCCACCGAGTCCCACTTCGATCACCCCGAACTGCACGGCTTCTTCCGCAAAGTGCCTGAAGGCCATCGCTGTCGTCGCTTCGAAGAATGTGGGCGGCTCCTGCAGGCACCTTTCGGCAGCGTGTCGCACAATCTCGGTCAGCGCGGCGGCGCCATCATGAGTGAGGGGCGCCCCATTGATCTGAATGCGCTCGGTAAAATCCATAAGATGAGGAGAGGTGTAGAGTCCCACCCGATATCCCTGAGCCGCCAGCACCGAAGCTATCATAGCGGCCGTGGAACCCTTACCGTTCGTCCCAGCGACATGGAACACTCCAAACGAAGAATGCGGATTTCCCAAAGCCTCCAGTAACGCGATCGTCCGGCTCAGCCCGGGTTTGATCCCGTGGCTCTGAAGCGCATAAAGGTACTGAAGACTTTTTTCAAATTCTGCGGCCACAGGCTAAGGCCATCCGGGGGGTGAAAGCGAAGCGCTTCTATCACAAAAGGAGGAGGGGCTGCAACTCTCTGGTGAGAGCTTCACACGGCGACGTCAGCGCGAGCGGGCAAGCTTCTCTGAATCCGAGCGAAAAAATCCGATGAGATCGGAAACGGTCTCCTTCAGCCTCTTGCGAGGGACAATCAGATCAATGATGCCGTGCTCCAAGAGAAATTCGGCGCGCTGAAATTCCTTCGGAAGCTGTTGCCGGATGGTCTGCTCGATCACGCGCGGACCGGCGAAGCCAATGAGCGCTTTGGGCTCAGCCAAAATCACGTCGCCCAACATCGCAAAGCTCGCCGTCACCCCGCCGAAGGTGGGATCCGCCAAAATCGAGATGTACGGTACCCGGGCATCCGCAAGACGTCCCATCGCCGCGGCGGTCTTTGCCATTTGCATGAGGGAGAAGATGCCCTCCTGCATGCGGGCGCCGCCCGAGGTCGTGACCAGCACCAAAGGGATCCGCTCCTGTAAGGCGCGATCGGCGGCCAGAATCACCTTTTCCCCCACCACCGAGCCCATACTTCCCCCCATAAAGGCAAAGTGAAATACTCCTAAGGCCAGACGCGCTCCATTAATGCGGCCTTCGCCTATCACGAGGGCATCTTTTTTTCCTGTGCGTTCCTGGCTATCGACCAGGCGGTCTCGGTAGCGGCGCGTGTCCTTGAAATGAAGCGGATCGGCGGGGGCTATGTCACGGTCCCACTCTCGGAAGGTGCCGAGGTCAAGGAGGAGCTCGATTCGGTCTTCAACGGAGATCGGAAAATGGTATTCGCATTTCGGGCAGACCTTCGCGTTGCGCTCAACTTCCTTTCGATAGATGATTTCCCGGCAATTGTTGCATTTCAGCCATAACCCCTCGGAGCCAGCCGGTTTTTTCCCGTCACTGCCGGATGGTTGCCGCTCCTTTTTAAACCAAGCCATGCTTACAGGGTAATCGTCTGGCCTTCCTCCAGGACCTGGAGGTTCGGCAGGCGTAGGGCTTCAAGATCCTCCCGTATGCGATCCCGGAAAGAGGGCTTGAGATGATAAATGTATATGGGGACGTCGGGTCGACCGAGTTTCAGGATCTCGGGATGCAGCATTTCTGGAGTCAGGTGGCCGCTGGCCTTGGCGAGCTCTTTGTGGTCATTTGGAAAAGAAGTTTCGATGAAGGCCGCCTTTAAACGGCGTTCCTGCTTCGCCACCTCCCAGATGCGACGGGTTGGCCCGGTATCGCCGCTATACAAAAACGCGGCCTCCGCGTCCCGAACGAGAAAACCCACCGCGGGAACCGTGTGATCCACTCGCACCGCGACGACTTCAAGGCCATCAAATTGGACAGGCTTTTCATCGACAAATGGTTGGAACACCAGCGGCGCGTCCTTCACGGTAGGCAATCGACTGAAGTCCGGATAGACCTCGTCATTAAAAATATGCCGACGCACGATATGCAGGACTTCGGGTAGGCCCCAGACGCTGATCGGGGCTCCGTGCGTCCGTCCGACCATATTGTCGGCAAGAAGGGGCACACCTTTAATGTGATCGAAATGGGCATGCGAGAGCAGCACGTTTCGGATTTTGTCCTGCTCGGGCTCGTGTAAGCTGCCGGCAATCGACCCGGCATCCACCATGCATGTGTCGTTCACTAAAAACCCGCATGCCTTGCATTCGTGAGACCTTCCCTGGGCGTCGCGCGTGAGCAACTCGGAGCCATGGCATCCAAGAATTCGAATGATCATTCAACAGTCTCCGCAGGCCCCGCTTGAGATCAAGATCGTAATTACTCAGGCAGAGCTCGCATCTTTGTACGCATCGCGCAGGCGAATTGCTCGAGGACGCTTTCCAGTCGCGGGTACTGCTTGATCACCTGCAAGAGGTCCGAAGATTTGAGGTGCAAGACTTCCGTTTCACCTTTGGCAAAAACCGATGCGCTCCGTGACCCGGTGGTCAGCGAGAGATCGCCAAAGAATTCGCCTTCTCCGAGCTCACACAACTCCGCTTCCTCTCCTTTGTGGTCCTGCACCACTTTGCCGCTGCCACGCGTGATCAGGTACATGCCGTTTCCCTGATCGCCTTCGGCGATGATCCGTTCCCCATCCATAAACTCCATCGGTTCCAGCTTCTCCACAATGGCTCCGAATTCTTCTTGAGTAAAGTTGGCGAAGAGTTGGTCGATATTTCTCTTTTCCGTCAGGTTCATCACAGCGATAGGTTTTGCCGACGCGGAGGATGGCAGGGAAGTCACTGGACCAGCAGGATCGCCGAGTTCAAGATTGTCCTTGAGAGCCTCAGACAAGGGGGAAAACGCCTCTTCGGCAGGCACCACCCTCTCTGGTTCATACTCCGCAATCGCCGGAGAATCTGGGCTTTCATTTAATGTCTGCGGAGATTCTGAAACCCCGGCATCGAAGACGATGCCGCCGGACACCGTATTGACCGACTTTATACGAGCTGCGGCCTGCGTTTCGCCGGGCGCGATCTTGAGAATCATTTTGTACGTGGCGATGGCCTTGACCATAAATCCGGCCTTCGTATAGATGTCCGCCGCTTGATAATAGTGCTTGATCGCCCCCGCTTTGTTACCGGCCTTCGACGAATAATCCCCCATGCGGAGAAAATAATGCGGATTGGCCGGCTCAAGCTGGATCAAGGATTCCAGGGCCTGAACCGCTTTCGCCCATTGGCCCAAGCCAACGTACTTGCTTAACTCGCTTGTGAGCCGGTCTTTTTTATTCGCCATAATTTATGATGCCGGATTGTCGCACAGCTGTCGTTTTTACGAAACGCCAGTCCGGAGGTGAGAAAATTCCCGAGGAGACCGACAATGGATGCAGGCGGTTCTGCAGAGCCTTCATCAGAGTTCAGCCTAGACAAAACACCGCCGTAAGTCAATCGAACACCCTCACACCACCAGCCATTCGAAGAGGATGCGGCTCCCCAGCACAATGCTCACGAGGGCGGCGGTTGCGCGCAATGCTTGATGGACGCGCGCCATCTTCTCTGCGCTCATCGTGAAGGGAATGCTCATGGCCGTCGCTAAGAGGACCATCCCGAGTATGGATCCGCTGCCAAAGACCAGGATGTAGAGAATGCCGGATTCTAAGGAAGATACCGTTGCAAGCACGAGAATGAGCAGGGCCGCGCTACCAGCAAGCCCATGCACCATGCCTACGAATAGTGATTTGTACTCCAAGCGAAATCGATGGAGATGATCATGCTGGGCGCCATGGCGATGCGAATGGAAATGGCGGTGCTGCTCGCCGGCATCATGCCGGTGCGTGTGCAGATGGATGCGCTCTCGCCACAGCGTGACCGCCACGGACACCCCCAGGCCAAGAAGCATCACTCCCACACCCGCCTCGAACGCTTTTTCCCACGCCGACGGAATTGTCACTTTGAAGAGCAGGACGCCTGCTCCAACCAGCAGTAAGATAAGGGTATGCCCCACGCCCCAGCAAAATCCAATGAGAGAGGAGCGCCACACGGACTGATTCTCCGTCGCGATGGTCAGGATCGCCACAACATGGTCGGCGTCCAACGCGTGTCTGATGCCCAGGAGAAAACCCAGGAAAAGAAGGGAGAGCAGGTGGGATTCAAGCATGAGACGGACGGTGGCCCGTCATCCCCCTCTGGCATGCATCTCGAGGTGTGGATCCCGACGAAGCCGTTCGATTTCGATCAGCCGCTCTTCCCGCCTGCCGAAGCGCTCAAGAGCTTTGCGCTCCTCGGCACCTCGATCTTTCCGGCCCTGCCAGACCGAACGGATGAGGTCTTTGATGTCATCGGGCGAAGCCCCGGCTCGCAGGGGTTGGCGTAAATCGATTCCATCTTTGGCGTACAGGCACAGATACCACATGCCATCGGCGGTGAGACGGCTGCGATCACAGGTGGAGCAGAACGGTGTGGTGGTTGAGGGGATGATCCCGAAGGTCGTGCCGTCAGGAAGAAGAAACCGTTGAGCCGGCGCGGAGCTCTCTTCCAGAACGGGCTCGATGCTGCCGTAGTGTCGCCCAAGCGCGTCAAGAATCATCGCGCGGGACAGGACCTTTTCCATGGACCATTCCGTCGCCCCTCCGACGTCCATATATTCAATGAAGCGGACCTCTCCCCGAACGCGCTTCCCATACTCGATCAGGTCCACTAATTCATCATCATTGAAACCCCGGATGGCGACCGTGTCCAGTTTCAGGCCGGTAAATCCCACCCGTCCGACAGCCTCAATGCCCTCGAGCACTTGGCGGTGCGTGTCTCGTTTCGTCAGAGCCTTAAAGCGCTCGGCTTTCAGCGTGTCCAAGCTCACGGTAATGCGATGTAAACCGGCGTCGTAGAAGGCCTGCGCCTGTTCGGCCAGCAAGATCCCGTTCGTCGTCAGCGCGAGGTCTAAAATCCGGGAGTTCTGCAACAACAGTCGCATCAACGTCGCAAGATCCTTGCGCAAAAGCGGCTCGCCGCCGGTCAGCCGGACCTTGTCCACGCCGAGTTCGGTGAAAATCTGGGTGAGCCTGTTCATTTCCTCAAACGTGAGCAGCGTCTCACGGGGCAACCAGGCGTACTCGTCCTCCGGCATGCAATATTTGCATCGCAGGTTGCATCGGTCCGTGACGGACAGTCGCAGGCTGCGCAGCGGTCGCCCGAAGACATCCTTTACGTCAGGCATGGGCGTCGAACTCATGGATGCTCCTCTACCCAGATTTCGCCTTCCGGAGTCGTCTCCTGCTTCCAGATCGGCGTGATCTGTTTCAGTTCATCGATACTCCATTTGCACGCCCGGAACGCCTCAGCCCGATGCTCGGCCGCCGCAATCACCAGGACGATGTTCCGTCCAATATCGATGTCGCCGTATCGGTGGACGATCAGCACGTCGATCACGTCGAAATCCTTGAGCGCACGTTCGCGGATCTCACGAAGCTTCTTCTGAGCCATCCCTTCGTAGTACTCAAACTTAATCCCGCTCACATCCCGCCCTTTAGATCGATCCCGTGCGGTGCCCAAGAAAATTGCAATGCCGCCGATCCGCGTGGAGCGCGCGCGAATCCGGGCAAGCTCGGCGTCAATGGAAAAGTCCTCGGCCTGAACTCGGACAAATTCCTCGTCATCACACGGAGTCCCGCCGGCGAAAGGAGGCAGCAGCGCCACCTCATCTCCCTCCTGGATGACGGTTTCTGGATGGGCGATCTCCTGATTAACAGAAATCAGCACCTTTTTCTTATGAATGAGCTCGGCCATGGCCGGATAGTCCTTATCCAGAATCCCGACCAGGTCGGAGACCTGTCTGCCGCCTTCTAACGGAACCGACATCTCGGTCTGGTTGTCCGCAAGAGTTTTGAGCAGGCCGAAGAGCTTAAGCTTGATCACGATGCTGAACCCTTTTCATCGCGGACATACCGGCCGGATTTACCGCCCGCCTTTTGCAATAGGCACACATCTGTAAAGACCATGGCCCGGTCCACTGCTTTGCACATATCATAAATGGTGAGCGCCGCTACGGCAACCGCCGTCATCGCCTCCATCTCAACGCCCGTTTGGCCGGTGGTTTTAACAGTCCCTAAGACGGTAATGCTGCATAAACCTTGGCTATCCGGTTGGGGTTCCTCTTTGAAATCAATATCGACGCCGGTGATCAACAGGGGATGGCACATGGGGACAAGATCGGGGGTCCGCTTCGCACCCATAATTCCGGCAGTCTGCGCTACTGCCAATACATCGCCCTTCGCGATCTTCCCACGACGAATCTTCTCAAGAGTCTCGGGTTGCATGAGGACCCGCGCTTGCGCGGTAGCCGTCCGGGCCGTCTCGGCTTTCTCCGACACATCCACCATGCGCGCCCGACCGGCTGCATTGAAATGGGTGAACTCCGCCACGCTCCCACACCTCCCCAAGGGTGGAATTTTTGATTATGAAAGCCCGTTAGAATCCAAGTCAAGCCCCAAACCCAGACACCCTTTTCGCCAATACTTCCCGGCCCTTCATGAGGATTCGAGGGATAAAAGTAAAAATGGCTATCGTGGCAGGCAAGCATCTACACGATCGAGCGAGGCAGGTCGCAGGTTCTGCCTTGCCGGGGAGCCAATGGGTTCAAAGAACGTGCCGGCCGTTATCGTTCCTTGACAATCCATCTGTGCTTGTCAAAAGATACCGGCATGTTCAAGGAAGTCAGGCGCTTGCAATGACTGATCGATTGGTGATCGAGCATTTGGAATTTGAAGGCTTCGTCGGTATAGAGCCAGAGGAGCGGACTGCGCCCCAGCCCCTAGCGGTCGATATTGAGTTGTTTCTCGATTTTTCCAGGGCCTCGTCCACAGACGATCTGAAAGACACGGTAGACTACGCAGCGGTCGCCGATACGATTGTGACCATCGCGAAACGGGAACAGTTCGTCCTGATCGAAACGCTAGGGCAAAGACTGGCCCAGACGATTTTGGCAGCATACCCCGTCAGTCAGGTGTCACTGTGGGTCCGGAAATTACGTCCGCCGATCCATCACACCGTAGGGTCCGTCGGCGCGCGGCTCGCCCTGCCGTCGTTAACGGGTCACCACGGGGGCGAGCAATCTGCGGCATGGTGGCTGGTCGAGCACCGGGCTCTCGTGAAGACTGGACGGGCGCTTGACCTTGCAGCGGGACAGGGCCGTAACGCCCTGTATCTTGCCCAGGAAGGTTTTGAGGTGGATGCGTGGGACCGTGATGAGCAAGGCCTGGAGGCGCTGGCCGCCAGGGCGGGGGCTTGCGGTCTTTCCATTAAAACTCGCGTGGTCGATCTTGAGCGAGAGCCGTCGATTCCGGTCGAAACCTTTGACCTAGTGGTTGTCTTCTACTATCTCCAACGGAACCTGATTCCATCGATCATCCAGTCACTTCGACCTAGCGGCATCGTCGTGTATGAAACATTTCTGATCGACAACCACCTTCGCTTCAATCATCCGCGCCATCGGGAATTCTGTCTTGAGCACAACGAGCTCCTCTCGCTGTTCTCGGGACTTCGGGTCCTCGCGTACCGGGAAGGGCAGCATGATCGAACGGGGCGTGAGCCGGCCCCTTTTCTCGCGAGCATGGTCGCAGAACGCCCCGCCTGAGTGCCCTCGTGACGCGTCCACCTGCGCACGCCGGCAGTTTTTATGACGCCTCGGCTAAGGGCCTGCATCAACAGGTCCAATCACTTCTCGAGCCCCAAGCCAATTCCGTTTCCGCCATTGCCATTGTCTGTCCTCACGCGGGTCTGATGTATTCCGGCAAGGTGGCCGGGGCTGTCTACAGCCGCGTGAGTTTTCCTCGCACGGCCATTCTCGTAGGGCCCAACCATACCGGTCACGGATCGCCGCTTTCGGTATACGCAAAAGGCGACTGGGCAGTACCGGGAGGCCTTGTGCCGATTGTCGAAGACCTCGCACAGAATTTCCTTGCCGCTTGCGTGGATGCCGCTGCGGACTACCTGGCCCACCAGTATGAGCACTGTTTAGAGGTCCAGCTGCCCTTTCTTCTTGCCCGCCGTCCTGATATTCAAATCCTGCCGATTCTGGTCGGTGTTCGCGACCTTCGAAGCTGCCTGGCGCTTGGCCGCGCGCTCGCGGCGGTCGCAAAGGCGCGGGAAGAACCCCCTATACTCATCGCCAGCACCGACATGACCCATTGCGGTCCAGGCTTCGGCCAATCGCCGCCAGCAGGCCTCACAGCCGATGCCTTTGCACGTCGTCAAGATCGCGTCGCCCTCGATGTCCTCAAGACTCTGGATGAACAGATGTTCCACCGCACGGTCGAACGGGAAAACATCACGATGTGCGGTTATGGAGCGACGACTGCGGTGTTACATGCCGCCCGGCTGCTGCGGGCACAAAATCTCGATGTGATTCGCTATGCCACTTCTGCTGAAATCAGCGGTGATCTGAATCGCGTCGTCGGCTATGCCGGGGTGGTGATAAGTTAGCGCTCGTCCGGTGGCTTGACGGTGCGGACAAATCCTTCCAATTCTCGAATAATCAGCTCGCGCTCCTCCTGGGTAAAAGTGTCCCAATCTCGGCGTAAAGGGTCGAGCACGCGCCGAATCGCGTCATAGAGACTGTACGCACGCTTGCCTTCCACGATTCGGTTCCTCACAGACAGCTGTCCAGATCTCTCTGTATCGAAGTATTCGGCCGGCGTCAAGCCACCGCTTGCAAACCGGCCTGCAGCTATCTAGGATGGGCGACCCGTGATTCCCAATCCTCATATTGATCCGGTTTTGATTCGATTCGGCCCGATCGCCGTCCGCTGGTACGGGCTCATGTATGTCTTGGGATTGACCGCGGCCTTCTTTCTCATTAAGGTTCGCGCCGCCCAGCGGAAAATCGCGCTTCCGGTCAATGACCTCCACGACCTGATTCTTTACGCGGCAATCGGTGTGATCCTGGGCGGGCGTCTCGGCTATACGCTCTTCTATAATCTACCCTACTACATTGATCACCCTTTTAAACTCTTCGCCGTCTGGGAAGGCGGCATGTCTTTCCACGGGGGGCTGATCGGCGTCATTATCGCCGGATGGATTTTTTGTCGAAGGAAAGGATATCCCTTCTACAGCTTGGCCGACCTCGCGACACCGACCGCCCCTATCGGATTGGGGCTAGGACGACTCGGTAACTTCATCAACGGCGAATTATTCGGACGCCCGACCGACGTGCCATGGTGCATGGTATTTGAAGCGAGCGGCGGCGGACCGATGTGCCGCCATCCCTCGCAACTGTACGAGGCCCTCCTGGAGGGCGTCCTGCTTTTTGCCGTGGTGATGATTGTGGATCGGCGCCCTCATTCGCCGGGCGTGCTTTTCTGGACTTTCATTACGGGCTACGCGGCCTGCCGGATCTTTGTAGAATTCTTTCGTGAACCAGATGCGCATCTCGGATTGTTCGGCGGCGTTATTTCAATGGGACAGATCCTCAGTTTGCCCATGCTCTTACTGGGCCTGTTCATGTTATGGTACGTCCAGAGGCATCATGCATAACTTTTTGCGAGGAGTGACATGACACGTGGCATCCGAATCGATGTATCATCCCTGCTCTCCAGAGACATCAGGCGCGCTGTGATCGCAATTTTCCTCCTGGCCGGCATCCTCGCCACCACCCTTCTTGTCTCAGGGCTCGCGTCCGCGATCCCACCGGCCGGTTATGGACAGCCAAGCGGCGAATTCGATATTACCCTATCCCGAGTCCCTGTCGCCGACCGAGCCGCGGCCAAAGCCTTAAAGCCTCCATTTCAACCGACGCCGGAAATTCTGGCGGAAGGCAAAGCGATCTTCCTCGATCGCGGCACCTGTTTTCAGTGCCATGGCCCCGAAGGCAAGGGCGACGGTGGGGCTGCAAAGGTGCTTCCCATCCAACCCAGGGACTTCACCAATCCCCGTTTCAATAAAGTAAGAACGCCGGGCGAGATGATGTGGGTACTGAAGAACGGCAGCCTGGGTCAAACCGGCCAGATCCCGGGTACGGGGATGCTCCCGATCGTCGGGCAATTCCTCAACGAGGAGGACGGCTGGAAAGTACTCCTCTATGAACGAAGCCTGGGAGAAGGCAACAAGTAAACGGGGATGGCTCGGAAAGTGAAATTTCGATACGCGGTCGTCCTGTTCTGCTGGCTTTGTTTTCTGCCGGCGTGCGCCTCGACTCCTCACTGGTATCAGCAAGGAAAATCGGATGAGGAGATGAGGCGTGACTACGCCGAATGCCGCAAGCTAATCACAGAAAAATACGGAACCGACTTGGAGTCTCCGCATTTTACCGCGGATCTCGACCAGTGCATGCAGAGTCGCGGCTATAAGAAAGAGTCATAACGGTCAGGCACCGGTTAGGCCTTGTCGTCGCCTGAGTTATAGATGGACTTGAGATACTGGTATGCGGCGATCAGCTTCCGGAGCCTGGGCTCTCCGCTGCGGTCGCCGTCCCGGGAATCCGGGTGCAGTTCCTTGGCCTTTTGCCGAAAGGCCCGGTTGACCGCCGTGAGCGAACACCCCGCTTCCAGCCCAAGAATCTCGTAAGCTTCCGCGGCCGTCCCGACGGTGCCCGAAGCGTCGCCTGACCCCGGTCCGCCGGCGCCGCCGCTTGCCGCTCTGAAGAAATCAAAGAGGCTGGGTCTGCGTTTGCTCCTGCGGCGGGGACGGGCGAAGAGTTCGCTCTCAAGATCCTCAAAACGTTCCTCGATAAATTCTATCCTGCGATCGAGCCGCTCCAATTCGGCAAGGCCGCTGGCCGATTCCAACTCTTCGCCGACCAGCATGACCGTCTGACAAACTTCCTGCAGTCCTTCCTCCATCTTGAAATACAGATCAGGTTGTTCTTGGATGAGCTTATCAAAGGCATAGTCAAGATTCTCCAGCGTACGCGCGTGCATTTCGTCAATGCGTTTCTGCATGTCCCGACGCGCTTTTATCTGCCACCGACGATCTCGGGTGTACGCCATGGCGCTATGTAATCAGAACCCCCGCGAACCGTCAAGAAACGCCCGTCAAAGCTGAGCGCAGCGGATCGCCATCAGAGGAAGTGCCCGGCACGTACTATACCGCGTCACCCACTCCGCCGGGGTCAATCCGGTCCATCGAATGTTGGGTGATTCGGATGATTCGGCCTTCAGCCAGCCCTACATCCGTCACGATCCGGTACATGAGCGGACGTCCCGGGCCTTTGGGAAAGACAAGAAGGTCGTAGGTGACTTCTCCCGCCACATTGCCGTCTCCTGCGGCTTTTACGTTGCCCTTGATCGAGGTCAGATCCATTTCGGTCTTAGCCACCTCAATCCGATTGAAAGTCTCGAATGCCTGCATCAGCACGTGTTGATCTCGGGAGTGTCTCTGCGCCAAGTCTTCGGGGCTGCGGACTTCAGTCGCGGTCTTGAGCCGATCATGCAGGAGCTGAAACGCATCGCTCCAACGTCCCTGAGCCACCGCGCTGTAGTACCGAACAAAAAGCGCGGTCAATCCGGCATTGGATTCCTCTGGCTCTGCAGCACTGGGGCTGGGCGCCAGGAACAACACGAGAATACCGGCCAAGACAAAACGCCGTGCAGAGATCACTGAGCGTCTTTCTTCTTCAACTGAACTTTGAGCCGGTACAGCCCGATGTGACGGTATATCCGTACCGAGATCGGAATAAGAATGACCAAGGCAATGATCAGATACATGAAGAATTCTTCAGGAGAGATGCTGTACATATTCCTCTATCTGCGTGACTCAAACGCCGCGTAGACCGCAGGGTCCTTGAGTCCCGCCTCAGCAAAACCCTTCAGCCGAAGCCGGCAACTATCGCACCTGCCACAGGCCTGGCCGGCGCTCTCAGGGTCGTAACAACTGTGCGTGAGATGCAGCGGTGCCTGCAGAGCAGCGCCCCGGCGAATGATCTCAGCTTTCGTCATGTGAAGTAAAGGCGCCTCGATACGGACCGCGCGCCCATTCACCCCAGTTTTCGTTCCGACCCTTGCTAGCTCTTCGAACGCCTTGAGGAATTCCGGACGGCAATCCGGATAGCCGCTATAGTCTAAAACGTTGGCGCCGATGTAAATCTTCTCCGCCTGCACGACCTCGGCCCAACCGAGCGCCAGCGCGAGGAAAATTGTGTTGCGGGCCGGTACATACGTTATGGGGATGCCATGGACCATTTCGCTCCCCGGCCGGTCCTTGGGAACCGGCAGATCGGCGGTCAGGGCAGAGCCGCCGATGCTTCTGAGATTCAGATCGATGACGACGGAGTCCTCGGCGCCCAGTGCTCGGGCGATTTCCGGCACGCGTTGCAATTCCACAACATGGCGTTGTCCATAGTTAACGCTCAAGACATAGAGCGCATGTCCGGCTTCCCGCGCTTCGGCGGCAGCCACAGTTGAATCCAGCCCGCCGCTGCAGAGCACAACGGCTCGCTTTATTGGGTCACGCCGCGACTCGGTCATTGTTCCTTCAAAGCGATGCGTTCGCGCGGTCGCTCAGCAAGCTTGATCTCGACCGTGCCTCGCTTCCCCTGGCGAATAACATCGAGCTTGATGATATCACCCGGGAGGTGCCGACGGAGCAGGCGCCGAAATTCTTCAGCAGAATTCACCGCGAGCCCATCGGCGGCCGTGATCAAATCGCCCCCGACGGTCACGATCGTATTGCCAATGATCACCCGTTGGGTTCCGCTTAACAAGCCCGCTTTCGCGGCCGGACTGCCTTTCCATACCCGGATCACCAGCGCGGCGTGTTCGACCGGCAACTGCAAGGCGCGGGCAATAAGAGGCGTGACCGTCTGTGTTTCAGCTCCGAAATAGGGATAGATGACGTAGCCGTTGGTCAGAATTTGCGCGACGATGCGTTTCGCCGTGTTGATCGGAATCGCGAAACCGATCCCGACATTGCCCCCGGACATGGTGAAGATGGCGGTATTGATGCCGACCACTTTGCCTTCTGAGTCAAGGAGCGGTCCTCCGGAGTTTCCTGGATTGATGGCGGCATCGGTCTGTATTACATCCTCGATTTCAGTCTCACCGGCTTTAACGACTTTGCGGATCATGCTGACGATCCCTGCCGACAGACTGTGCTCTAAGCCAAAAGGATTCCCGATGGCCAGCACCTTTTGCCCAACTTGCAGTCCGGAAGAATCTCCGAGCGGCATGACGGTGAGGGACTCCGGGGGAGCATTGATCACCACCACCGCAAGGTCGGTCTGCGGATCGGCTCCGACCACCTTCGCCGGCCATTTGCTCTGGTTTGCGAGGCTCACTTCCAGGCGCTGGGCGCCCTTCACAACGTGATAATTAGTGAGGATATGGCCCTGAGAATCTAAAATAAAGCCTGAGCCGGAGGAGTCGGTCGGGATCGGATTGAGGAAGAAATCGTACCCGACGGCGCGGCTCGTGATGTTGACGACCCCGCCATTGAAGCGGCGGTAAATATCGACGTTATTTTCTTCATCACGACCGAGCGCCACGGCAGGAGCAGGCGCCAAGACTGCACAACCGATGATTACGGCCAGTAGGGAGGCCCGCATGCGCTCAGGGGGTTTGATCGTCTTCCCGCTCGATCTTCTCCAGCAGTTCTTCTTTCGACTGACAAGCGACGCAGCGTCGCGCAAATGGCACTGCCTTCAACCGCTTCTCGCTGATCTCCACCCCGCAATCAGAACAGATCCCGTAGGCGCCTTCGTCAAGACGGATTAAGGCTTCGTCGATGTTCTGTCGCATCCGGTTCCGCATCTCAAGGATGGAAATGTCTCGGCCACGTTCAGAATCGAGCAGCGCCTGATCGCCGATGTCGGGGACAGAGTCTACCCGGTTCTGCGCATCGTCTGAAAGCCGATGACCAATCAGCTCTTCAATCTCCTTGAGGACTTCCTGACGGCGGTCGAGCAGTATCTGCCGCAGCGCGTCCCGTCGCGGATTCAACGTCGAAGCCTTGTCCCTCGTCGCTTTGGAAGGAGATGAGTCCGTCTTGCCTTTTAGTTCCCGCTGAGATTTGGACTTCATTGTCATGTCGTATGCTCTCTTTCTTCCAACAGAACAGCGGCCTTTCCCAACGCCTCTCGTTCATTTTTGTAGGTCAACCTCTGTCCCGCCTCTTGGAGCGAAAACCATCGCGCTTCTTCAACCTCGGTATCATGATCGGCGGTATCTCCGCCTAAACACTCCAGCAGGAAGAGATGCACGGTCTTCGAAACCCGATCATGGTCGGCTCGTGAATAAAACTGGTAGAAGATTTCGTCCACCTTTCCTAGAACTCGCGTGTGTAAACCTGTTTCCTCTCGGACCTCACGAACCGCGGTCTGAGCAGGATCCTCACCGGTTTCTACCCAGCCTTTGGGCAATGCCCATGCGGTCTCTCCTCCCACCCGCATGACGCGGATGAGGGCTACTTCATAGCATCCGCCATTTGCACCCGCACTTTCTCCCGCGCCCGGCGCCGGGCTCACAATCGGCCGGAACACGATCCCACCCGAGGAAGTGTGAAATATGGGCATGATCAATATTGCACGAGGGCTTGGATTGGGCAGCCGTTTAATTGGTCTCGGCCCTTCAATCCGCACAACTCAACCAGAAAAGCCGCGCCGACGATCTCCCCACCAAGCTGACGGACCAGATTCACTGCCGCCGCAGCCGTCCCGCCCGTCGCCAATAGGTCATCCACAATCAGCACAGACTCACCCACTGTGATGGCATCCCGATGGATTGCAAGCGAGTTCGATCCGTATTCTAAATTGTATTTGACTTCAAAGCTATCCGCCGGCAATTTCCCGGGCCGGCGCACCGGCACGAAACCGGCGCCAAGTTGGTGCGCGAGCGGGCCGCCGATGATAAAGCCGCGGGATTCAATGCCTACCACTTTGGCAACATTCTTATCCCGATACAGCGTCGTCAGGTCATCGATGATGCTTCGAAAAGCCGACCGGTCTTTCAGTAAGGTCGTAATGTCGTAGAAGAGAATCCCCGGTTTCGGATAGTCGGGAACTTCGCGAATGAGTTTTTTATAGTTCATCGTGGAGGGAGAGTATAGGAAAGGCCCCTGGAACCTGTCAACCGAACGGCCAAGGCTCTCATTCGACTATGTTAAAGCGCGGACGATTGCCGGTCGCTGCCTTCCACGTGATTTTCAGATCAGTTACGACCGCACGTGAGGGCCCGACCCGCAATCTCTCGAGAAGTTTCTCCACTTTATTGCGAGGTCCTTCGATCTCAGCGTAGACACCACCGTCCGGAAGATTTCGCACCCAGCCGCCGAGGCCGAGTTCGAGCGCCGCTTCTTGAGTAAAGGCGCGGTAACACACCCCCTGCACGCGACCTGACACAACAACTTGCGCTGCGACAACCTCTACCAATTCAGCCGGATTCATCAGGAAGAATTATAACGAGTGAAGCCCTAAAACGAAAGCTTCCTATATGGGTCGGCGTGCGTCGGCTTCAAACTCTCCTGATATAGCGCCCGCAGCTGACCCCACGGACTCAGGACGTGCTCCGGCGGGCGGGGAGGATTTGCCATCGTCGTTGGCGCTGCCGCATGGGCCGTGAGCAGGCCTTGCGCTGAAGGCATTCAGCCGAAAGCACAGATGTCGGGCTCGCCCCGGTTCTTCTCTCTTCAGACTGGCCCGGACCATCTATGAATGCCGTAGCGAGGCGATTGAGACCGAAGGCGGGGTTACCCATTGCTTCATTTTGCAATGGGTCGCAGCGCTTCTCGCAAGGAAGGGCGACGCAGGCGTACCCGCAGCGGTACGTTGAGGAGACCGACCGAGAAAAGCCCCGCCGGTCGAGAGGATCGGTCGACGCAGTAGGTATTCAGAGATGGTCCAGGCCAAAATTGGTCGGGGCGAGAGGATTTGGTCTCAGGGTCCAGCTGCGCTGCCCCTCTGACCGGCCGACTCGCTGCCGGGTCGGCATTGCCTCCTCCTCCCTATTCGGTCGGCGCTCGCCGGCTTCAAACCTCTATTGATTATTTATATTTTGGTCGGGGCGAGAGGATTTGAACCTCCGACCCCTGCGTCCCGAACGCAGTGCGCTACCAGGCTGCGCTACGCCCCGATCCCTGGTTGATACGGCATTCCGAAAGCCTCGGCTACGCCCTTGCACGTTACCCAGCCGCGCGCCAGATTGAGGCCCTTGGCAAGAGCCGGGTCGGACCGAACTGCCTGTTCTGCTCCCGCACCGGCCAAATGGAGAATAAAGGGAAACGCGGCGTTGGTCAAGGCAAAAGTCGACGTGTGAGGGACGATACCGGGCATATTCGGGACCGCATAATGCAAGACCCCATCTAACACGTACACCGGATCCGAGTGTGTGGTGGGGCGAATAGTCTCGATGCAGCCACCTTGATCCACAGAGACGTCAACAATCACTGCACCTTTTTTCATCCGGCCGACCGTCTTCCGACTGACGACTTTCGGTGCCCGACTTCCTGTGAGCAAGACTGCGCCGATCACCAGATCCGCCTCGATCACCGCTTCCTCAACCAGCGTCGGATTCGCCGCGCACGTGACGACACGCCCCCGGTATACGGTGTCCAACGCCTCCAACCGGGCCCTATCGAGATTAAAGACCGTGACCTGAGCCCCCAACCCTACCGCCATTTGAACCGCCTGGCTGCCTACGGAACCCGCGCCTATAATGACGACCTTGCCGCTGGGGACGCCGGGGATTCCGCCAAGGAGCACCCCCCGTCCACCGTAGGTGCGCTCAAGGTAGTGAGCGCCGATCTGAACGGAGAGACGCCCCGCGACTTCACTCATGGGTCGAAGAATCGGCAACTGTCCATCCGGTTGCTCTACAGTCTCGTAGGCAAAGGCATACACCTGACGCTCAAGCAGCGCTTCTGTCAGACGCCGATCCGCTGCAAGATGAAGATATGTGAAGAGAGTCTGGCCGCTATGGAACAGAGGATATTCAGGAGGCAAAGGCTCCTTGACCTTGACGATCATCTCGGCGCGGCTAAACAGCAGGGCTTTGTCACCGATCAGCTCCGCGCCCGCCTCCTTATACTGCGCATCCTCGAATCCGCTCCCCACGCCGGCTCCAGCCTCTATGAAGATCTGATGCCCGGCCTTAATTAGTTCCCGCACGCCCGCAGGCGTCATCCCCACCCGGAACTCCTGGTCCTTGATCTCTTTCGGCACCCCAATGATCATGGCTTGGCTTCCGTTGGGGCCGCCTCAGGCTTGGTTGGCTCTGTTTTCGTCTGCCGGCACGAAGAGAGCCGTTTCCCGTTCACTGCGCCAACCGCGCCGGTCGAGGTGCGAAAGGTCCCCTCAAGCCGTTTATTGTCGTTGAGGAGCAGGCTGTCTTCCTGGTATCCACCCGGGTAGCTCCAGCGCAAATAGACCGCATCGCCATAAATCCGGATCTCGGCCGGCGAGGGCCCCTCGACGCCAGCAGATTCCGCCGTCGGCAGGACAATCTTCGACTTAGCCTCACGGTGATGCAGGGTATGAGAGTGCACGGTCCAATCCCAAACTCCGCACAGCCGCGCCATGCCCGTCTCTATCCGCTTCGCTTCCGCGACCGGATCTAATTCCAATCCTTGGGAGGGGGTGAACAACATCAGTAGGCTGATCGCCGTGAACGTTATGATTCCCATTTGCATACCGTATTTTCAACGATCAGCCGCGAAAGCACAATATGGACAGCTTCCCGAGCTTTCGTGTATGCTTTTCGAACTTTGTTTAATGAAACGTCGCCATACAGCGGCAAGTGCGATGGGTGCGGCGCCTCCGGGGTGTCCATTATGAAACTGTCGCTCGGGCGGGACTTCTTTGGCCGGGTCTATGACCGGCTGTCGCCGAATGCCGATCTGAGTCCTAAATGGTATTGTGATACCTGTTCGGTGGAAAAAAACCTGCAGCGAGACTTCCGCGATATCCAACAGGAGTTCGGTAAGTTGCACACAGGCGATCCTTCGGCTCTTAACCAAAACGAGCAACTGCAACGTGCCACACTTCGGCTCAGAGAGATAGCCGCGCTGATCTCCGGAGCGACCCTCAAGCAACAACTGCTAAAGTCCGACGAGGTATCCGCCCTCCGTCATTCGCTCGAGACCTATCCGACCGTTTCAAGGTGACATGCCCGACTTTAGCCGTCACATCTTTATGTGTATCAACCAGCGTCCCAAGGGCGACCCGCGAGGCTGCTGCGCCGATAGCGGATCGGTTAAGCTGCAGGAGTTTATGAAAAAGGAAGTGGATCGGCTCGGCCTCAAAGGCTTGGTTCGCGCGAACAAGGCGGGGTGCCTCGACCACTGTGAATACGGCCCGAGTATCGTCATCTATCCAGAAGGCGTATGGTACTGGGCTGGAACCGAAGCGGACATCACGGAAATCCTGGAACAGCACGTGATCGCAGGCCGAATCGTGGACCGCCTGCTGATGCCGGGGCATCGACCCCCGAAGAGGGATTTGAGTCCCCTCCGTCCCGAAGCGTCGAGCGTGAAGGCGTGACGGTTCCCGCCAAGGATATCTTCGAGCTTTTTTCGCGAGCTTTGTTTGAAGGAGTCACTCCGATGATGGTGTCCAGAGACCACCTCGTCCGCCACCCCGATCGCTGTACACACAACGGCATTTGTATTCCGGTCTGCCCGACAGGAGCGTGGCTTTCAACGCCGCCCTTCAAGTTTGATTCCTCCCGCTGTCTGGAAACCTGCCGCCTGTGTCTGGATGCCTGCCCGTCGCAGGCGATCTATGTCGTCTTCCGAAAAGGCTCCAAGGTCCTCGAGCCGACCAAGAACGACTCCGAGCAGAAATAGCGCGGGCCTGCCCACTAAGCCTATGCTAGCAGGCGACCTGTTTTCTTAAACGGCCGTAGTGCGCCGTCAGTAGGCGTCTCGACCCGAAGGCCGTGCCGGAAAACACCATCTCACCATAGACTTCGCGTCGCGTCATTTTGATTATCGTGCCGGCATCCAACAGATGGCGTGACGCGGTGATTCGTCCCAGGGTTTTGACAGCGAACAGCACCGGCCAGAGACAGGCAAGGCCGATCCGCCATTCCCGCCGAGGGATAGCCATTGTGTACAACCATCCCTGATCCAGATGATCAAGCGCGACACGAATCAACTGAAGGAGGACCGGTTTGAACTGCGGCAGGGCGTCGGAGCGAAGAAGATCCACCGGTTTAAGCCCCGCCTCTTTCAACAGCATCTCCGGTATATAACAGCGCCCCCGACGAAGGTCGCCGGCGATGTCACGGAGCACATTGGTGAGCTGGAGCCCTTTGCCGAACTGCACGCCGATCTTCGCCATCGCATCAGGATTCCAATCCCGGAATCCGGGCCGGTGCCCGCACATCATCCGGGTCCAGAAATCTCCCACGCAGCCGGCGACGGAATAGGTATAGGCGTCGAGATCAGCCATAGTAGCGAGGGCGGCAAGATTCTGTTCGTCCTCTCCTGGGAAGACTCGCAAGTCCCGCTCCATCCCGCCGGTCAAAATTTCCAGAACTTCACGGATGCGAGCCTGGTCCTCACGGTCAAAGGTGTCGAAAACATAACGGCAATCTTCAAGGCGTTCGAGAAGCACTCGCTCATCTGACTGCGGACCGACGGGTGAAAGGCTCTCTTGAATCTCACGCAAGACCGAGCCGTTCTTATCCGGATCTCCGATCCATTGCCGAAAGCGAACGAGCTGGTGCAGGCGGTGCTCCCGCGGGATTAGACGGCTATCCGCGATGCTATCGGCCGCACGGGCATAGAGATACGCCAGGGCCATCTGCGGCCGCACATTGCGGGGAAGAATGGCCAGGGTCAGATAAAATGACCTTGAGACTGACTTAAGAAGAGAGTAGAGCGGCCCTTCCGGTGCAGGCTTCGTCGCCACCTGAGCTTTGATACTCTCTTCCTTATTGGGGGTCAATACCATGCTGAAACAGGCTTGACTCTCACCAATTCAGTGTTAACAATACGTTACTGTGGCGGGAGAGGTGTGTCGGAGCGGCCCCTACCTCCCGTCGCCCGTAAGGAAGGAAAATATAGATGCTTAAGAAGTTCAAGGGGATAGGGTTGCTGATTCTCTCCAACCTGTTGATCTCCATCACGTTATACATCGTATTCCAGGTGCTGGCGAACGTGATATTGCCGGCCTTCGGGATCGACCTGCGTGGTTCAATCAATGCGTCGATAATGGTCTATGCCCTGGTTCTCGGTTTCGGGGGGGCCTTCATCTCACTGCTCTTCTCAAAGCAGATGGCCAGGGCGATGCTGGACTGCTACCAGGTAACGGAACCACGGACACGGCAAGAGGAGATCGTGTTTCGTACCGTTCAGGAACTTGCTCAGCGGCTTCATGTTCAAATGCCCGAGGTATGGATCTTTCAGGCCCCCGATCCGAATGCGTTTGCGACGGGGCCCACGAAGAATAACGCGATGGTCGCGGTCTCGACGGGGCTGCTGGAGAACATGAACGAAGCGCAAATACGCGCGGTCCTCGCCCATGAGATGGGGCATGTCTGGAACGGCGACATGTTCACCATCACAGTGCTGATGGGTCTGATGAACACGTTCGTGTACTTCATTGCGCTGTGGGTCCGCCGACTCTTCGAGGAGCGCGACCAGGCGGGCCTGGGTTTTATCGTCTCCATCGTTCTGCAGATCGCCCTTGGCATACTCGCGATGATCGTGGTGAACTGGTATTCCCGGCGGCGGGAGTTTGAAGCGGACCGGTTCTCGGCAAAAGCCTATGGACCTGCTCCGATGATTTCGGCGCTACAGGGCATCAGCCGCTTCGCCGAACAGGCGGAGGCGCAAAATGCATTTGCCGATCCCCTCGCGACCATGAAGATCTCCGGCGACACCGGCGGCTGGATGCAGCTATTTGCCACGCATCCGCCGATTGAAGAGCGAATCGCGGCGCTGCAGCGCTTCGCCTAAATCCACAAAAGTTCGATCTTCAAAGGGGGGCAGTAATGACTGTCCCCCTTTGTTACTCCCTAGTGCGGCGATTCTAATCGGTCAACCATTGGAGCTAAAGCGGTAGGCCGGATGAAGCTTTCATACCGGTTTAGCGATTATCCTATCCCCGGAGTCGAGGAGGTCGGCGGCAAGGCAGCCTCCTTGATGCGGCTGTTTCAGGCGGGCCATCCGGTTCCCCCCGGCTTCATCCTTACCACATCTTTTTTTCAACCATGGCTAGCAGATCTTCGCACCGCCCGGGAATGGGACGATTTTGTTGTCGCTGAGCCAGCAACCCTTGCAGTCACCTGCTCACGTCTTCAAGGGATAATCGAGAAGCGTTGCTTAAGCGCCGATCAGCATCAGCTGTTGGCAGAGGAATTGGGGCACTGGCAAACGGACTCCGTCTTCGCAGTGCGCTCATCATCTACTGAAGAGGACATGGAAAGCGCCTCCTTCGCCGGCGCATATAGGACCGTCCTCGGAGTGAATGCAGACAGGGTTCCCGCAAATCTTCCGGCTATAATTGCCTCGAGCCTTGATCATCGGACCGTGCTCTATAAAATACATCGCGGGATTGACCCGACCCGACCACGTCTCGCTGTTATCATTCAAGAGCAGGTCGCAAGTGATGTCTCAGGGGTCGCGTTTTCCGCCAATCCGGTCGCAGGGGACATGACTCAAGTTGTCGTCGAGTCGAGTTTGGGGCTCGGGACCGCAGTCGTTGAGGGGCGAGTGTCTCCCGATCATTTCGTGATAGACAAGCGCACGAGAAAAATTCTTAATCGCCGCGGTGACAGTGTCAGTCTTACCGAGGAGCGACTGCAGGCGCTTGTGACGCTCGTTCTAGATGTCGAACGCGAATATCAGCGCCCGATCGATATTGAATGGGCGGTCAAGAGTGGAAGAATTTTCCTGCTTCAAGCCCGCCCGATCACCGCGCTCCCCACTGGAGCTACGAACCCTACTAAAGGTTGATGGGACACACCTAAAAGCGTATTGTATGGTGCATAGTTGGGTCGACTACCCCATTGGAGGTTTCTATGCGACGGATCCTTGTTTTGTTATTCGCGGGTTTTTGGGTCGCGCCGGCGGCGTTCGCCGACAGCGGCAATCACTCCGGCCATGGCGCGCCGGCATCTGTAAGCAAAGGCGCAACGAAGGTCACACTCGAGGGCAATACCCTTACGCTAACCTTCGGGCCGATCGATCTGCCGGCCGGGCACAGCGGTGAACTTGCATCCAGTTTACCTTTACACTTTTTCAAGGCTCCCAAAGACATGGTCGTCACCGGATTTAAATCCCGGATTTTTACAATAGACGGAAGAGAGCTGCCGGGACAATACCTGCACCATATTCTGTTGCAGAACCTGGAAGAAAAGAGCCTCTCATGCCCAGGTGAGCCCACGTATTTTGCGGGCGCCGGCATAGAGGTCACTGATGCGAAATTCCCCCCCGGGTATGGCGTGCCTATAAAAAAAGACAGCAAGCTCATTGCCGTCGTCGCGTTCTATCACAAGGTCCCTCCGACCAAAGACGTCATGGCCACCTTTACGATGGATCTGGCTCCGGACGGAGCGCCTATGAAGACCGTGAAAGCCTATACCGTAGGGGTGAATGTCGTCTGTTACAGTCAATTCAGCAAAAGGCCTGCCAATGAGTCGGATGAAGGGCGCGCGTTGACGGTAGGGCTCGTGCAGGTCGATACCAAGCCCCTGAAATTCACGATCGACGGATGCGTAAAGTACGCGTATCCCCACGGTCACGATGGGCTGCTCCTCATTGCGCTCGATAATAAAACGACGAATGAGACGCTCTTGCGGAGTGTGCCGGACGTCGATATCACCGGTAATCTGCGCGGGTTCCTTCCGCACCAGATCTATAGCAGCACACAAGGCTTTCCAGTCAGTACCAAAGACGATTACGAGATGACCATGGTCTACCATCTGAACCGCCAGGAGAGCGTAGATCTTCACGGCATGGGGAATTATCTTCTCTACGTCATGCCGGGATCGTGCGAGGGTAAAGGCGCGGTCACAGGGGGAAATGAATCTGTCCCGGCAGACTCCAGGGTGGGCGGGTGACTTCGGAAGGGGCGCGTCGCTCGGGAAAAGAGCCTGTCCCGGCAGGCCGTCGGGAAGGGACGCGTCTTGGCGCGCTTGGGGTGGGCGGGTGAGGTAGGGTGAAATGGCTCTAGGGCACGACCGTCACGTTCACATAGGCGGGAAAGCTCTCTGCCTCTTCCTTGTCCTTCACTATCAAGCGGAACCTCAATACATGGGGACGCAATACGACCGGCGCGGTAAAGTACGGACGCAGGCTTAGAGGTTCGACCAGGTCCACGGGCAGTCCGTTGACCTGGGACCAATAATAGAAAGGATTCTCGCCCTCGGGGTCGGCGCTCTCGATGGCGTCCAATCGTACCCGGGACCCTTGCTTCACAGTTTGATCCGGCCCGGCATGGGCGACCGGCGGCCGATTCTCAGTATTCCGCACCGCTACGATGGCTCGAATCCTGTCTTCCTTGCCTTGATTTCGCGCAGTAATCTCCGCTGTCCCTTCCCCGAGCGCTTGCGCGCGTCCGTCCGCATTTACCCTGACGATCGAGGGATCGCTCGACCGGTACGATGTGCCTGTGGCGGACGATGTGAGATCCCGGACTACGCGATCCGCATAGAGGCCACGGATTGCGAGTATTTGCACCTCGCCGATGGTCTTAGTAAACCGGACCGGCGATTCAGATCGAAGCGCCTGTAGCGGCACGTCCGGCACTATGCTTAACGACGTTTCATCAAACAGAACGTAAAATCCACGTCGTTCCCTGACCTGGGCGACTGCAAGGAGGCGATAAGGCCCTACCGCGTCTTGCGGGATCGGCAGTTCCGCCTCGAAGGGTGCTACCTCCGAGGTGCTGGACGGAGGGGGTTCGACTTTATCCTCCAGCGCCCGATCCTCCTCCAATAAGGTATAGGTCACCTTTGCAACAGGCAGGCCCGGCGGAATACTTATCTCTATCTTGATGGAGGTCCCCGGTTTGAACGCCGCGTTCTTTGCGGGAGCCGTAATTTGGATGCTGGGCGATTCCGCGTAGGCCGCTGCGACAATGACGAAATTCGCCAGTATTGCCGAGAACCATCTCGTTCGCATAGCACCCGCTCCTCAAGTTGCAATAAAGACTTTACGAAAAAGCGAAGGTATCTTAGCATAGCTTTAGCAAGGTAACCCACACCGGGGAGAAGACCGATATGTTTGTCTGGAGCAAACGGTTCGCGCGTGCCGCACTGGTTCTGTTCGTCCTCTTCGAGGTCTTTTTAATCTTTCAGACGTCGTCTCAAGGGACGAGCACTATCCCCGCCCACATGATCCAATATCTCCTGGTGAATTATGTTCTCCTCGCCGTGTGGGTCTTTGTCTGGATGTTTGATCAAGCCCGTCTACGGGGGGTGAATCTCTTCCCCTGGGTTCTGCCGTTTGTGTTCGCGCCGCTTCCCACCTTGATGGTATTTATCCTGGTTCTCCAACGGCGAAAGTAATCAATACAGGCTGAGAAGAGGAGCTTGCATGAGCGACTACAAAATCGGAGGACCTTTGAAGCAACTGACGGCCGTGGAGAAAACCCGCGCTCTGGCCGATTTTCTGTCCACGCGCTTAGTCGGCGCGCTTGAGGGTAATGACGCCGTGGAGCTGCATTACCTGCTCGCTACACTGGACGATTATCACGGATATCTCTGGCGGTACTATCACAAGATAGAAAAAACTCAAGCGCCACGCCGCACAAGCGCCTCGGACTAAGGCAAGAATTTCGTTCGGCTATTCGGTTGGTTTCACCAGCTCGATGACCGGCGTCGGCTCATCAATACCCGGCAAGGCAAGGTGTCCAACTTCACGAGCAATAACTTGTCCGGCCAGCATCCGTCCGGTCTCAGGACCCATCAAAATCTGTCCCGGCGCAGCAACCTCTTCTAGACGCGCCGCCAGGTTTACCGCATGTCCGAAGACGCTGTACTCCGTACGTTTCTTAGTTCCGACGCAGCCCGCGACGACCTCGCCTGTATTGATGCCGATCCCGATTCGCAGTGGGTCTAAGCCACGGGCACGCCGCGCATTTGCCAAATTTTCTGTGGCATCCCGCGCGCGGAGGGCGGCCCGCATTGCCATAGCGACATGGTCGGGGTTCGGGACCGGCGCCCCGAACAGCGCCATCAAACCGTCACCGATAAACTTATTCAGGATGCCCCCCTCATGTTGCACGGCGTCGATCACGCACTCGAAGACTTCATTGAGCCCCGTCATCACTTCTTCCGGCGACACATGCGCAGTAAACCATGTGAAGCGCCTCACATCCGCGAATAGGATCGTCACTATCTTTCGTTCCCCATGCTGGCAAATATCATGGCCGTAGTCCATGACGAAGTCGACGACTTCTGGCGTGACGAACTGACCGAATGTCTCTCGCACCCGCTCCATTTTGGCGAGTTCAACGTAAGCCGTGTTGAGCTGCGTGCGCAAAACTTTCTCACGTGCGAGGTCATGACAGAGTTCGCGTTTATCGATACACCGCTGGACGGCAATAAGCAGCGCATCTGCCGTAAAAGGTTTGATCAGATAATCAAATGCCCCACCTTTAATTGCCTGAATAGCCGTTTCCAGGTCCGGGTAACCGGTCATGATGAGCACCTCGGCGCTTACTTTCGCGCGCGCCTGGCGGGTCAGCTCGTTACCATCAACCAGGCCTGGCATGTTCAAGTCGGTGAGGATGATATCCCAGTTTTCATGGAGCCGCTGAAGCGCTTCCTCTCCGTTCGCCGAGGTTGATACCTCATATCCCGCGTGCTTCAGCACCTGACAACACAAAGTGCGAATTCCGTCCTCATCGTCCACGACCAGGATCTTCAAGGGCACCTCAAACGATGGAGGTTGGAGTCCGACTGAGAAGAAGAACAGGACGGAGCCTACAATTTCCCTAATTTATTTAGCCTATTGATAAAAGCCTATCACGGCCCCGCTTTTTTCTCAGCTTTTTTCTCTAATGGTGGATCTTCAACCAGCAGAAAAAGTATTGCCTCTCTTGTCGCTGAGTTACGCGCGCATAAAAGACTTTATTTTACTTTATCTATTGTAATTACTTGCGGTGCATGACGGGGCGAGGAATCATAAGGGTGTGACTCCATTTAACTGCCCAGCCGACCGGATGAGCCGGCACTTGCCCCTCCGGCCGGCTTATAGCTGACTTGTACACTCCTGTTGCCTATTCTCGCATCGCTTTGGCCCCACTGATAGACAAACTCCTGTTTCCCTATGTCTTCGGGGATGATGACTTGAACGACCCATTTGGGTGAGGTCATGATGATCATGCGTCCTTGCTGGTGTATGTCGATTGGGCAGTTTGTCGGCGCGAGAGTAGCGGTGATTTCCTTCTGTGAGGAGTAAATCTCTCCGCTGACAAAACAGTCGGGCCCGGAATCCGGGTTCTCAACGAGGAAGAGTGCGGCTAACATCATCTCTAGCATAAGGCCACCTCCAGCATTGCCGAAAAATATACTTTCTCATTACGTTACCTCCTACGACTTCACAACAGACAAATTCTTTCCTTGAAGAGAGAAAACATCAGATGCTCGCCTGACCATAGAATCCCCTTAATCATTTTGATATACTCTCTCGCCATTTGCCCGGAAATATAGAACTTTGTCAGAGCGAAACGATCCAGCAACTGCAATGAACCGTGAGGCCGCCGGTGTCCTTCAGATTTTGCTCGTGGAGGATAATCCCGGCGACGTGCGGTTGCTGCAAGAAGCGCTTAAGGAGGCCCGTGTCCATTGCCGTCTTCACGTCACAAAGGACGGCCAGGATGCATTGAACTTCCTTCGCCAGGAAGGGTTCTATGCCGGCATTCCGAGGCCTGACATCCTCCTTCTTGATCTGAACATGCCGAAAAAGAGTGGTCTCGAGTTGCTCACGGAAATTAAAAACGACCATGATCTACGATCCATCCCGGTGGCGATCCTCACGTCCTCGCAAGCACGGGCCGATATCGATCAAACGCTCGGGCTGTATGCCAATTGCTATCTGATCAAGCCGGTTGACTCTGAGCGGCTTCTGCTATTGCTGCGGATGGTACAGCCGGATGCCGGCCCCATGGAGAACGATGAAGAAGCCCCTTGAGATTAATGCCTATTGGTTTAAAGGCTGCCGTCCGCTTATTTACCAGGCTTCGCATCCGACACCCGCCGGATACTCATGCTAATGGAATCTGTCAATGGTCGCGTCATGGCACCGATATACGGCATTTGAAGGGAGGTGATCTTAGTGAAGAATTTATTGACAGCGATCTTCGCCGTCTTGATCGCCGTGAGTTTTGTAGGCTCCGTCTATGCTGACGAGACGAAGAAAGAAGAGACAAAGACGGAGATGAAGTCTGAGACAAAGGCCGATGGCACCAAGACCGTGAAAAAGACAACAAAAAAGAAGAAGAAAAAGAACGGAGAGATAAAAGAAGAGAAGACAGAGACCACGAAGGAAAAAAAGTAACCTGCCGTGAACTAACCGGAAAGCCGGCGGGGGCCTATGTGGCCCGTCGGCTTTCTTCCCTACCGGAAAAACGCATGCTGACCGGAGGACGAGTGCTCTGCCGCGCGCGAAGCCTCATCGATTTTGAGGGTCCGATACCCCCTTGTCTCCATGCACATAGTCGTATCGTTTGAGCCCTTGAATTGCTGCTCGGCGCAGCCAATATAGTCCTGTCTTACCGCTCGCTCGGATTTGCCGTCCTGGATATAGACATAATCCGCCGCACAACCCGTCATCAACATACAGGCGAGCCCGAGCACCGCGGAGCCTGTACGTACAGGATCGCGGAAGTCTATCATTGATGAAGCTCGCGCGCGCGTTCCGGCTTCCACATCAATTTTCCAAAGACCTCTTGCCGCACCACAGGCCTCTCAAGGATCCGTCCCGAATCGGCCTGGCGAATGTCACCGCCCCGATCTTTTGTGGGTCTGGTTACCATCTGACTCATATATGCCTCCAGTCATTCGCGGAGTGGACAAAGCAAGACCTAGCACTACAACCTTAGGTATGAGCAATGGGTATGCCAACGCAGGGGTGGATTCAAAGGGAGCAAATTCGGGGGCTTACACGGTAGGGGAATTAAGATGCAGGCGTATGTGTCAAAGTTCAGAAAGCGTACTTGACGGGTTTTTGACAAGCGTCAGATTGAACAACAAGCCGAACCGGGCCGTTAAGAACGCCATCCTTAAGATTCCGTTGAAACTAAGACAGCGTACCCAAAGTCGCACAATATCAAAAAAGAGGAGGTTGCGGTCCCGGAACCATGCCCGCTAAATCCGGATCCTCTCCATCTTTCGGTCGAGTTACCGGCACTTTCTCAGCCTTTCGCTGAGCCCGCCGCTCCTCTTTTTCTTTCTGCTTGGCTTGCTTGGCTCGCTCGCGATCGCGCTTGGCGAGCGTGGCTTTTCCTGGTCTGGGAATTCGAACCTCCTTGGGTCGACGGTGGAACGACGGGCAGGGAACGCTGAGGCTCCCTGCTCGAGGCTATCGTTTATTCTAACCCGGAACTACCAGCGCGCGCCACTGCCTCCGCGATCGCTCATTCCACCACCGGTACGCTTCTCTTGGGGACGGGCTTCGTTTACGGTAATTGTGCGGCCGCCCATTTGGGTCCCGTTCAGCGAGGTAATCGCCTTCTGCGCTTCTTCCGATGTCGCCATCTCGACAAATCCGAAGCCACGGGCTTGGCCGGTTACCCTATCGGTAATGACCTTCGCGGATGTGACGGCTCCCTGCTGGGCGAATAGCTCTTCCAACTGCTGTTCGGTTACCGAATACGGCAGCCCGCCAACATATAACTTGACACTCATTCCACTTCTCCTTCGTAATGCGTTGTTATCTTGAAAGTAAGGAGTGAACTGGCTCAGGTGAGCACCGAAGGCGAAGGGAAGGAAACGTCTTCAGGGCAGGCTTTACCGATCAAATCCCTACTGCAAGGCACCAATCGCGGTGGGTCTTCTCATGTAGCGCCTCATCGCCAAGACCCTTCAACGATGATCGCAACGCTACCGTAGCACACACACATCAAAGAGGCAAGCGGTTATTCTATGGGGAAAAGCACCGCTGTTGACGCGGAAGAGCCGGAATAGCTATAATAGCGATTCCTTGGGCTTCGCGCACTTCCGAATCTGGCGCCCTCCTACGGTCCTGCGGCAGATTTTCCGTGCAACCGGTGAGTCAGGATAAGGCTCAGTTTCGCGAAAGGACTTTGCTATTCAGGCCGCCAACCAAATTGAAGTGACCCGCCGCGAACAGGTGTTTCTCCACCTGGAACGCACGATGCGGGCAATCGATACCCTCCCGCCGGAGCAGCGGATGGCACGACTGCGCGAGCTTGCGGCAGGCGACCGGCTCACTCCGCCTCCCAGCCCTCCGGCCGAATCTCAGAAGTCTTTGGACCGGGCTACGCAAAAAGAGATCGATCAGCGTCGGATTAGGCAATTGAAACGCTTGTGCCAGAGGTTTTTATTGTCTCGCCACACATCGCGTTCACTCCTTCTGTATGTTGAGGAGATGTTGGCCAAGCGATCGAAACACGTGCTGCGTTTATCTCCTTCACTAAAACGCTTGAGTCCTCTGCAGGAGATCATCTGGAATATCTCGCCCTTTTTTAAGCACAGTGTTCGCACCGATTCCCGCCGGACCGGTCATATAGCCTGGGAAGATGTCGTCCAGTTCCTGGTCATCGCTCAGGAGTCAGAGCGTTTGGCGCTGAAAAAGAAGGCGCCGGCACGCGTCGTCACTCCGGCGAACCGGTTTAAAAATGAGGCTGACCGGCTGCGCCGGATTTACCAACACATCCAGACCCAAGCGCCCCAAACTCCTTACGCCCGCAAGATCGCTAGTCTGCTTGCCCGCCATGCCGGTCCAGGCGTCGCCTAGCAGCTTTTCTACATTTTTGGGGCCGTGAGTTCCTTGTCCACCTTTCGCCATAGCCTGGCGCTGCGAAAGAGGAGACCGAATCCTGGACACCATTCTTTTGGTTGAAGATGAAGAGCCGGTCCTTGAGATAGTCAGGAATCTTTTAGGGCTGAACCGGTATTTGGTTATCGAGGCTCACGATGGCTATCAAGCGCTCGCTATCTGCCAGGATTATTCCGATGTCATCGATCTGATGATCACCGACATCATTATGCCGCAGATGAATGGGATCGAATTGGCCAAACGGGCTCGCATTCTGCGGCCGGCGATGAAAGTGCTCTTCATGTCGGGCTATGTGCCTGAATACTTACAGCAGCATGGCTTCACGGAGGATATGGTCTTACTCCCGAAACCGTTCGGTCTGGAGGACCTGGTTCTCAAAATCCGCGCCGCCCGCAATGCCACCTTCAGTCAATCATTATAAGCCACCACATCTGTCTTATAGAAAGTGAGTTCGGGAGCCGAAGAGATTGGCGCGCAAGGGCTCGCAAATATGACGCCCCGCGCGCCTGCGTTGTCTAGCTGGTCAAAAACTCAAAATCGAGGGTATTGCGCTCCGATAATCCGGAGAAGCTTAAATGGGTCTGAATAAACTCCTCCGGGAAGGTGTACGACAAGTCGCGAATCGCTGCGCGATAGAACGATGATGTCACCAACTTTACGCCGTGGAAGTCTAACTCAACTGTGTTTCCTTCATTGAGTAGATTTTGGATAATGAGATTAACTTTCTTGCCGTCTCCTGGGGTACTGCAGCAACTGCCAATGATCTTCGACAATGCAAGGGTCTTTCGGAAATCCAGAAAACTCATGACGGCCGAAGACGGCAATATGTCGGGCTGACCGCCCCGTTGTTGATTTTGTGCTATGACAGCATCGAGGATTGCGCCACAATTCACGCAACGCCATTCATTGATGTTGCTGACGCCATCAGCGAGATATTCCTCGATCATTAAGCCCTGACATTTCGTACACTCCATCTGCTTCCTCCTTTTGTAACAGGGCCGCGATTGGCAGAGGCTAACAAATGATCCTGTCCGGGCCAATCGACAAATTTCCCAGAGCAGGGCCCGAAATGTCGAGGATGTCTCAGAAACCTGGGCGGGCTTAGTAAATCAACCTTTTAGGACTATCGAGGGGGTGTTTAGGCGGCCAGATAGCCGTGAAGGACTTGTTCCTGCAGAGCGGTGAGATGCCGGAACTCAACACCTAATTGGACATCATTGTTATTCGACAAGATTCGGCGAACGCGGCAACTGAATTCCAATTTCGTTTTCAGCTTGTCATCCAGCAAAATAGTCGCCGACACGGCCTCATTCTCGCCGATGTTTTTGATCGGCTCAGTCTTCATCAGCATTCCAACTTTGGAGATGTCCATGACCGTCCCAAACCAGTCGGCTTTGCCGAAGTCTAAGGACCGGGCAATGCGCCCCACAAGGCTAACCTTTTTACGCACACCCTGGCGAAGGTTGCAAAAAACCTTGCAGCTTTTTCCGCAGGAACATAGGTAATGGAAAGGGTCTGTCTCACTCAACTGGAAATCACTGAATTTCAATTCCGTTGAAAAGCCGCATTTACACGCCGCTAGGAACGTCTTATAGCGGTAGTCATGCGTCGAGAGGAGCCGTGCGTCCGCCTGGCGATCGTCCATAAGAAAGTAACTATACCCCTATTTAGGGTTGCTGTAAATACCCTAGGCAAATAATAATACGTGACAGAGGTATTCGAATACCTATAAGGGTTCTTTACAAACAGGATTCCCTATATTTCATAGGACCTTATCATTTAAGCTTCCGTCCACTGCCGATACGTATGCAGAGCGCTCAGGTCGCATGTGAACCTTCTCTCGATGCAGCACAGGGTAAATTTACCGGTCCCTGGTTAGTCTCCTCGGTTGAAATGAATCTCTCGTCTCGTCAGTAAAAAGTTGTTCGGCTTTCATTTTGGTGGCACAATAGGGTAGCTGGTATTATTATGCATGGAAATGTAGCTAAATATAAAGTGACACTCGTTTTACTGATCTTCAGCGCATTAACCGCTTGCGATTCAAACCCGAATGAAAATCTCGCCACAGAGCACATGAACCAAGGCAAGCTCCTATTAGCAAGGGGAGATGTCCCCCTGTCCATCAATGAATTTCGGGAGGCTCTTCGCCTCACCCCCGACTCGGCAGTTGCCCATAGTGAGTTAGCGAAAGCATTGGCAGCAAAAGGCGACATTTCAGGCGCACTTAACGAATACCAAAAAGCCGTTAATCTTCACCCGGACAGCGACACGTTTCAGCAACTCGGCATCCTTTTGGCGAGC
>DASXSU010000048.1:0-4173 GCA_036505795.1 Nitrospirales bacterium | reverse complement strand
CGAGCCATGGAAGTCACAAGGCTCATCACTGCCGGAGCACGAGACGTTCTTCTTTTACCTGCAGCGGATCTGCAATCACTGCACGTATCCGGGCTGCTTGGCAGCCTGTCCCAGAAAGGCGATCTACAAACGCCCAGAGGACGGGATCGTGCTGATCGACCAGAATCGCTGCCGAGGCTACAAGAAGTGCGTCGAGCAGTGCCCGTACAAAAAGCCGATGTACCGGGGCACGACCAGAGTCAGTGAGAAGTGCATTGCGTGCTATCCGCGCGTCGAGGGCAAAGACCCGTTGACGGGCGGTGAGCCGATGGAGACGCGTTGTATGGCGGCCTGTGTCGGTAAGATTCGCCTACAGAGCCTGGTCAAGATCGGCCAGGACGGCCTGTGGGCGGAAGATCGCTGGCATCCGCTGTACTACACGATCCGTGTCGAGCAGGTGGCGCTGCCCTTGTATCCGCAGTGGGGCACCGAGCCGAACGGGTTCTACATCCCGCCGCGGCATGCGCCCAGAGGGTACATCCGGCAGATGTTCGGGCCGGGCGTGGACAATGCCATTGACCGGTACATCGTGCCGAGCCGCGAGCTACTCGCGGTCTTGCAGCTGTGGCGCACGAGCCAGCAGATCATCTTCCGCTACGACGTGATCCCTGGGCCGAAGGTGTTCGAGACCCAGATTCACGGGCGGAAGTTTGAGATGTACAACGACACGGTGCTCGGGTTCAACAAGTCGGGGAAGGAGATCGTGCGCATCCAAGTGGAAGAGCCGATCTACATTCGCCCGGCCGAGCGCATCACCTGGCTGTAAGGCTATCAGAACGGCACGCGGCCAAGACCGCGTGCCTACGGAAGCTCAAGGCTGCGGGACGAAGTGTGCGAGCAACATGGGGGGCGAGGTTTCTGGAGAGGAACCTCGCCCCTTATGCTCCGATAAGCGACAAGCCTGATTAAGGGCGCGTATGAGAACAGGAAGGCGTACGCGATTTTTCCTGGCTTTTATCCTACTGGGCCTCTCAGTAACACCTGCTCTCGCTCTTCTGATTCAAAACGAACCCAGCGGGTTTCGGGGAAATCACTGGGGAGCCTCTCCCAAGGACTGCCCCTCACTGACATTCATCAAGAGCCTGGGTGTCACCGAGTCAGGGCAGCAGGTGGATGTCTACGATCGCTCGCCCGTCGGAATCTCTCTGAATGGTGCGACCCCCACCAGGATCCGCTACAGATTTCTCGACAACAAATTGGAAAGCGTGCAATTGAGCTACGAGGGGCGAGCGAACCGTGACAGGCTTCTACAGGTCATGGAAGACCGTTATGGACGTCTGACGCCTGGTGAACGGAGAGTCGTTAGCAGAAATGAATGGGACGGATTTGAGACGACAGTTGTGCTGAGCTTCAACACCGACACCGAAGTGGGATCGCTTTGGTTCCTCTCTACAAAACTCAATCATGAATACACCGAGTACAGGTATTGGGGCGAATCGAAATAATCCGATCAAAATCTTCGCCCTTACCGTGTTTTAGCTGGTTATCATCTCTCAATCCTGCTCTGCTTAGCTTGACTAACATTGGTCGCGGGGCTATTTCTTGTTCCAGTGGGTGGCGCCTAGGCTTCGTACCGGCAATAAAAAGAGAACCGTCATGACGTTCAATTTTCAAACTTTGCGATGGTTAATTCTGCTCATTGTGCTGGCAGCCAGCGTTGGCTCGGTGAAAGCGGCGCAGCAAACCTTCAAAGACGACGCCGGCCGGGTGATCTATACAATTGACGATGACGGCACCGTCTCGATGTACGAAAAAAGTCCTGGAGATCAGACAATTTCGGTCAAGCAGGGGACTCGGGACGAGATGCTACCACAGGTGACCGACGTAACCCCTAACAAGGTCACCGCCGGCAACTTTGTGATCCTGAATGTCGAAGGGAAAAATCTAGTGGGCGCTAAAGTGAAATTCAGCCTCGCCGGGATCGAAGTGAATCCCTACATGGCCAAGCCTGACTCGCTTGCGCTCCCCATCCGAGTGCCGGCGTCCGCCCCGGCTGTGGACGTTATTCTCGAAATTACAACGCCCATCGGCGGCACGCAGGCTAGTTTTAAGGTAGCGGGATTAGAATTCGGCGGCACGAGTTCCGCCAGAAGCGAAAAACAGGTGTTTACGACATCCGCTCCTAGTTCCTGCCCAGAGGGAATGGTCGGCGTAGGGTATGAGCTCGGCGGCTTTTGCATCGACATTGATCGCACAGTCCTCGGCGACTTCGGAAAGGTCGAGCGGGCATGCGGCACCGCGGGGCGACGGCTCTGCCAAGCTGCTGAGTGGCAACAGGCCTGCGAGCAAAGCAAGGCAGGGAAACTCCTGCTCAAGAACATCATGGGAGATTGGGAGTGGACGGGTTCCTGGGAATCCACGGATTCGCCGGTGGAATCCACTCCGATCGTCAGCTCAATTTTACACGGGAAGCCGGATTGCCAGGCAAAACAATCTGTGCCTTCAGGAAGAGGTGAGTCCTTTCCCGGCCGCTGCTGTAAATAGACTCCCAATCAGTTTCCTCGCCGCCGTGTTCGTGGTACATTCTGCGCGATGCGTATCTTCATTCCTCTCGGCATGACCGCCCTGGCCATGTCCAGTATTGCCGTTGCTGATCCTTACGGTCCACCCCATGCGGTGACCGATATGGCGCCCTTTTGCGCCACCTGTCACGCCTCGACAAGTCTCACCCAATTGCCGGATCTGCGGGCCGATACTGCTGCAGCCGAATCAGTCGAAGAAAAACACCTGAAACAAATCAAGGTGGCGCCGGCGTACAAAGATCTGACTCCTTCGGAACGCAACACACTCTTGGAAGCGGTGCGCTGGGTCGATGCGCAGGCAACCATCACCATCCAAGCGCCGCGTCAAGTGAAACGGAACAGCCGAATTGAGGTGAAAGTCGTTACCAGGGGCGGCGCAGGGCCGGTGGTAGGGGTCTCTCTTGTGGACAGTGTCCTGCGCTTTCAGGCTCGCCCAATCGGCTCGAGCGGGTTTAAAGTCATCGGTCCTCCATTGGTAATCGGACCCGACGAAAAAGTCCAGACCGCCTGGATCGAGCGTCGTACCCGGACAGCCGATCTGGGACTCGCGACCATCATGATCTCCGGAATCGCGGGGAATGCGGAAACCCGCCACGTAGACGAGACGCGGATCACTTGGACGCTCCGCTGTCCACCCGAACCCGGGATCTACCGCTTGGCCGCTGTATTTTATTACGGCACGGAAAAGGCGCATCCTTTAGGGACGGTACTGCGGAACGGCAGACCCGAACCGCGCGGCGGAAGCGACAGCGGCAGTGGTCGTGTCATGTTTTCAGACGCCATAACGCTCACAGTGAATTAATCAGCTCGTCGTATGTCCTTGCGCGCTGACATTCTGCCCTACCGCAAACCGGAGCTGGGCAAGGATTATTGGATCAAGGACGGTATCCTGCCGAATGCTTTTGAAGTGGCGGAGCGCTGCTTCAACAAGACCGACTGGACATTGGGAGCACCATTGCGCCATGAAGCTTGGCCGGGCATGCGTGCCCCCCAGGCCCTGCTGCCTGAGGAACTCACCATGGTGGAGGACTGGGTTAAGGTCCAAATCGGCGTGAAAGCATTACGGTCGCAGCAAGATCCTATCGGCGGGGTATCAGGTCACAATTATGTTCAGATCGTGGGAGGCGACGCCGTCGCGCGTCCTCACGTGGACTCGAGCAGACTTTGCGATTACGCCGGCGTACTGTATCTTCATCCCTATCCTCCCACAAAACATTCCGGCACCTCTTTCTATCGCCTCAAGCTTCCGGATGGTACTCTTGGCGGCAATGTCTGCCTACGCCATTATGAAAGTCTCAGCAATGTGCCGGGGCTGGAGGCGGGATCGGATCTCACCATGTGGGAGGAAGACGTTGAGGTGCACAATGCCTTTAACCGCCTCCTTGTATACAAATCAGACATCGTCCACTCTGCGACCTCATACTTCGGATGGCATCACGAGCTAGGGTCTCAACGCATAACCATCGTCTTTTTCTGGAAGACAGTGCCTGGCTGATTCCGAGACGGCCTGTCTATTGCGGCCGCCACAGCACAGCGCCTCCTACGACGCCCTTGAGATTCGAACACAACTGCACATTGCCGGGTAATTTTTCAATATTGACGTGCTTTGCAT
>DASXSU010000047.1:0-3215 GCA_036505795.1 Nitrospirales bacterium | reverse complement strand
TTCCTGTGTCTGAATGAGCTGAGTCAGACACTGGTCCGTGACGGCGCAGCTGCGGGCCTTACAGACGGCGACGAATGGCCGCACCTTTTCCAAGCCCTTCCCGACGAGTATCTGATCACGGCGGTTTTTCCCGCCTTTGAGATAGGAATAGGCGTCCCCCGCGCCTTTGAGCTTGCAGCGAATCTGTCGTGCAATCCCTTCGACGCACCAGAGGTCCGGACGATTCGAATCCTGCAGCTCAATACGCAGCTTGCCGGTTACCGGATCGGTCTCCTTCACTTCGCTTTTGACGAGCGGCAGCCAGACGTCAAGATCTTTATCGGTCGCGCGCCGGCCGATCAGCCGTTCGAGTTCGCTGCGCGAGATGGAGATTGTCGGCATGGACGTGCGCTCAGTACTGGACGCGCTTGGAGCGGATCATTTCAAGATCGGCCGAGAAGAGATCACGGATGTCGTGGATCTCCAGCGCCACCATCGCCATGCGATCGAGGCCGAGCCCCCACGCGATGACCGGAATATCCACGCCAAGCGGACGTGTCACCTCGGGACGGAAAAGCCCGGCGCCGCCTAGTTCCATCCAGCCAAGGCGCGGATGGCGCACGTGCAGCTCCACCGACGGCTCGGTAAAAGGAAAGTAGGCCGGAAGAAATTTGCTCTCCTGCGCCTGCGCGATCTCTCGTGCAAAGAGATTCAACAACCCCAACAAGGTGCGAAAGTTGATGTCCTCACCGAGAACAATGCCCTCGATCTGATAGAAATCCGGCGCGTGCGTCGCATCCACTTGATCGTAGCGGAAGCACCGCGCGATTGAGAAATACTTGCCGGGCACCTTCGGCTTTCCCGCGAGTGTGCGGGCAGACACCGCCGTTCCCTGGCTACGCAGGACCAGACGGCGGGCCCGCATGGGGTCGAAGGGATAGCCCCAGCCGGTCGATCCGGTCTTCCAGCCGGTCTCGTGCGCCTGCTTCACCTGCCTCAGGAAGGGCTCCGGAATCGCCGGCGAATGTGTGGGGTCCTTGACGAAGTAGACGTCATGGATGTCGCGCGCCGGATGGAACTGCGGCATGTAGAGCGCGTCCATGTCCCAGAATTCGTTCTCGACCAGGGGGCCGCGCATCTCTTCGAAGCCCATGCCCACGAACTTGGCCTTCACGAGATCCAGGAATTCCCGATAAGGATGCTTTTTGCCGAAACGTCTGAGCCGTTCTGCCGGACCAATGGCATACTTACGAAAGCGGACGTGGCGCCAGCTTCCATCCTTGAGCATTTCAGGGGTGAGCGCCGCCGCCTCCTCGCCGACAGAATCCACTTTGTGAATCTCTGGAATGACTCGCTTGCCCGTCTCACTGAGAGCGTATCGACGTGTGACGAGTTCATCGATGCGAAACGGCTCATTCGGTTTGCCCCGCTTTTGGGAGAACCGTTCGATCAGGATTCTCTCAGGGCTGCTGAATTCTTCGAGCGGCTTCGATCCCGCTTCCAACCGTGAGATCAACGCCTTGAGGGATTCGAAGGCAGCGGAGGTCTTTCCCGTCAATTCCAAAACCCCACCCGGCTTAATTCTGATGACATCTTCCTTTTTCAGGTCACCAATGGCCCCGCTGATTTCGCTCGCGTCAAATCCCTGGGTTTCCTGGAAGGCTTTCATGGTGAGGGACGTCTGGTGTTGTGAGGCCTGATCGAGGGCGGACAGAATTCGAGCGATCGGTGAATCGACCGAGTAGACCTTCCCGAAGGTTGTCAGAGAAGCCATGGAGTTTGAGGACTCGTGCGTGATGTGGACAAAGTCCTTGAGCTGGAGCCGGCCTACCGCGGCGCCGACCTGAGCGACTTCAAGGTGGGCAACGCCGGCGAGCTGCTCTTCAGTCACACCCTCTGACGCAGAGGAGGAAAGCGCAGTGAGGACCTTCACCTCATGCGGATGGAGGTTCTCAACGACTGCCGCCAGGTCGCTCATTGCCGGCCGCCCGCGGCCTCTCGCATGCGCGCAATTGTATTTTTATAATCGCACCCGGGTGCTTCGAAGATGGCCGAACCTGCCACAAGAATGTCCGCACCGGCCGCAGCAATCGCCCCCGCGTTGTCCACCTTCACGCCGCCGTCGACTTCCAACAAGATAGGGCGGCCGGTAGCATCGATGAGGGCGCGGGCCCGGCGGATCTTGTCCAAGACCCCGGGAATAAAGCGCTGCCCACCGAAGCCTGGATTGACCGACATAATCAATACAAGATCGACGTCGGGAAGAATGCTTTCAATCGTGGTGAGCGATGTCGCAGGATTGAGCGTGACCCCTGCCTTGAGGCCCTTTTCTTTGATGTGTTGAATGGTGCGATGCAGATGCGGACAGGTCTCGACATGCACCGTGATGTAATTTGCACCCGCTTTCGCGAACTCGTCAATAAAGTCATCGGGGTTCGTGATCATCAGATGACAATCGAGGGGCAAAGAGGTGACTTTGCGAATAGATTCGACAATCGGGGGGCCGATCGTAAGGTTCGGGACGAAATGCCCGTCCATCACATCCACGTGAAGCAGATCGGCGCCCGCTTGTTCCACGGCAGCGATCTCATCGGCTAAGTGCGCGAAATCGGACGAGAGGATGGACGGAGCGATGCGTATACCGGACATCGCACCGAACTATAGACGATCCCCTGCTAGCTGGCAATAGGCGGAGCAGGTTCAGGAATCAGCTTCGAGCCGATCTCGACCGCATGACCGGAGAGATACTGCTTTATTGCAAGCCGCTTGCCGGAGGACGGTTGAAGCTCGTGGATAAGAACAGAGCCTGTGCCTGCCGCCACACGGATCGCGTCACGCGTTACTTCCAGGATTGTGCCCGGCTGCGCGCCGGAGTCTCCGGTGTTTGCGGCCTCGGCCCGCCGGATCAACCAGCGCTCCTCTCCATAATACGTCGACGCTCCGGGCCAAGGCGTAAGCCCACGCACACGGTCTACGATTCTGGTCGAGGCATCCTGCCACTGGATCACACCGTCTTCTTTTTTAAGCAGCGGCGCCATCGTCGCGAGCGTCGTGTCCTGAACGATCGGCTTGACGCCTCCCCCGAGCAGGCCTTGGATGGTTTCGGTGAGAAGACGGCCGCCCAGAGGAGCTAATCGGGACGCCAGCTCTCCCGCCGTCTCTTGCGGAAGAATCGCCAGCCTTTCTTGCATGAGCATCGGACCGGTATCCATGCCGGGATCCATGAGCATCGTGGT
>DASXSU010000046.1:0-7426 GCA_036505795.1 Nitrospirales bacterium | reverse complement strand
ATCTTATCTCTGGCAGGCGCGAACGGGAAATATATCTATGCCTTTAACTGTCTTGGCTCTCGCGTCAACAACATCGCTCTGATACGTTCGATATGAACGTTCGTGTCGCGTAAGCGCTCGGCGTAGGAAACCTTCGCGCTTGATCTCTTCTCTGTTAGCATCATCGTGTCCAGGAGATTCTTACGTTCTTCGAGCATCCGCAGAGACACCCAGAGGGTTTCCTCAATTTTTTCTGTTTGGCTGGCCAGCAGAGCAGATTCCGTAAAAGAATGCCCCGTATGGCAGCGATATCTCTGTTTGGTCCGGCCGCCGATTTGCCACAGGACTCCCCCGCAGCCTGGACAGTTGTAAGGCACCTGCTTCCCCAGCGTGTTTACTTGAGCCACATCGCTCAGGACCCGTTCCGCTATCTCTGCCTCGGTCCGTACACCTTGCGGAATAGGTTTGGACTTACCTGGCTTGCCATGGGTGAGAAATTCCAGCAGCCGCCCCATTTCGGCTATGGGCACGCAATGGTCGACGTTGACACTCCGGAGCGCAGCTTCGGACATATCCGGGTACGCGGCGTCCTTAGGATCTTGCACCACGGCGATGCCGCCGCATTTCTTAATTGCTGCAAGGCCGGCAGTGCCGTCATTTAACATACCCGACAGGATGACACCGATGACGCGTGGACCATGGGTGACGGCGGCTGAGCGAAACAACGGATCTATTGCTGGTCTGAAGCGATTTTCACGAGCTCCTTTCGTCACTAAGAAGTGATTTCGTTTGATCAAGAGATGGTAGTCGGCGGGAGCAATGTAGACTCTTCCCCGTTTAAAGACCTCTCCATTGGTTGCGAGCTTACACTCAAACGTTTTATGCCTGCTTAGCCGATGCAGCAGGGCTGCTCCTGTATTTTCAGCATCCATATGCTGAACGATGCACAGGGACGCGGGAAGATCACTTGGTAATTGCCCAATGAGTTCGTCTAAAGCTTGCAGACCCCCCGCTGAAGTCCCGATCACGACAATATTGCGGCCTTTAGACGGCATCAGAGTTCCGATTCAGGTTTCTTCGCAATGGGGGTAACGAAGGGAGACTGGGTTAAACAAATTACTATCCGGCCTGTGTCCAACCCACAGGGTTGGTTCTATCGGCACGAGAGGAAGCTCGTCCGGTTGTCTGTAGGAGCCACGCATTGATGCGATCAAAAAGTCAGTGTCCCAAAAGTAGATATCCACCAGGGCATTGAAGTCTATCTCACTGAGTTTAAACTCACCGACCGGGCGCCACCCTTTCGGAGCAGTAGGCGCAAGATCATTGTGTATCACACAAAAATTCTGCAACACCTCATAGAGAAGCAACCAGTGGTAGTCAGTTGGACAATACACGATAGGGTCGCGACTCGCGCAGAACACCTGAGTCAAGACGTCCACGCAAGCGGCAGCCTCAAAATACCTCGAACTCTCCGGATAGCACGCCTCCCATAAATCAGGATCGTTGTTGACGAAGCCTTTGAGGCTCTCGCCCTCGCTCTCCAGAGCAGTATGCAGGATGGCGGTGAAGACGAGGTCCGGTTTATGAGCGAAATACAACACTGTCACGCATTCTACCTGTCTGAACCGCTATAAAAATACTGTTACCAGGAGGGGTGAACGCGAAATATATCCAGCAACGGCCCGGGCATGGTAATATATTAAACACACTTGACCTATACTCGCACCTCTTTGTAAGATGATCGGTTGCAGAATTCACGTAAGTTGGTGATGTGAAAGGACAAAGGCGACATTTGGAGAGGTGCGAGAGTGGCCGATTCGGACGGTCTCGAAAACCGTTGTCCTCGTAAGGGGACCGTGGGTTCAAATCCCACCCTCTCCGCCATAGAAAAATTGCTCGACCAGGAACGCTATTGATGACACTAAGGGGCCGGGCCCTGTGCAACAGAAACCTTCGAACCCCGCCAGGTCCGGAAGGAAGCAACGGTAAGGAGGCCCTTCTGTGTGCCGCAGGATCACCTGGCCCCCGTTTTCTGAAGATGTCATGCGAAGCACATCCGCTTCGACGTAAGCTCTAACGAAGGATGGCGATGGACTACCAGGTTTCAGCTCGCAAGCATCGTCCAATGACCTTTGATGAGGTCAGCGGCCAGCCTCATGTCGTCCGGACACTAACCAACGCCCTCACCTCCGGCCGTACCGCGCACGCGTACCTGTTTTCCGGAATGCGCGGTGTCGGCAAGACCACCATGGCGCGGATTTTGGCGAAGGCGCTGAATTGCGATCAGGGTCCGATCGCTAAGCCTTGCCTTACCTGCCCAAGTTGCGTGGAGATCAGCCGAGGGTCGGCCTTCGATGTGATGGAGATCGATGGAGCGTCGAGCAACAGCGTGGATGACGTGCGCGAAATGCGCGAGACCATTCGGACGGCCCCTGCCCGGGACCGCTACCGCATTTATATTATCGATGAAGTGCATATGTTATCGACGGCCGCGTTCAATGCTCTGCTCAAGACCCTCGAGGAGCCCCCTGCTCATGTGGTGTTTGTCTTCGCCACGACCGAATGCCACAAGATTCCGGCCACCATCCTTTCCCGCTGCCAGCACTTCACATTCCGCCCGATTTCCAGGCGAGAGATCGCGGACCAACTCAGGCGGGTGGCGCGTGGGGAGGGGATAGCGGTCAATGATCAAGTCTTAAATTTATTGGCTCGGACTGCCGATGGCAGCATGCGTGATGCCTTGTGCCTGCTGGATCAGGCCGTGGCGTTCGGGGGAAAGGAGGTCCGGGGCCAGGATCTGATGGCGCTGCTGGGCGCTGTCTCGCGCGACTCGCTTCGCAAATTGGTGACGGCGATTTTAGATCAAGATCCGGCACGCGCGTTGCGGGCAGTTGCCGGGATACAAGATAGCGGTTCGGACTTGCGGCAGTTTTGCAGTGAATTGATGGAGCACATTCGCAACATCCTGGTGGCCAAGATGGTCCCGGATGCCGATGATCTCATCGAGGTGTCGCCTGAGGAACTCTCCGAAACCAAGGCCGATGCCACGCGTCTGACAATCGAGCATATACAGGACCTTTTTCGCATCTTTCATCAAACCGAAGAAGCCTTACGCAGCAGCCAGCACCCTTGGTTTCTTCTGGAGATGGCCGTTGTCAGGGCAAGCCGGCTGACCAGCGAAGCGACTGGAGCCGCCGGCGGCAAGACTGTCACGGCGACGCCATTGACGGGTGGCGGATCCTCGCGAAGCCGCCCGACTTCCGCCGCCCGTGAGCCGTCGCCTGCCAGCGGCTCGATCCGTTCCGACTCGGCCAAGCCCCAATCTGTGCAGAGCGGGGGATCCATGCCGAAGCAGTCTACCGTGGAGGCAAACCCTCCCACCCCGAGCCCAATTTCACCCGCCCTGGTTCCCCGGCCCACCGAGATGGGCCGCTTTCCCGTGGAACAGGCTCCGTTCCCGAAGGACGCGCCCGTTCATGGCACCCACCCGCCCCAGGCGCTATCTCACCCTCCTACCCCAAGCCTGCCGGGACAGGCTCCGTTCCCGACGGACGCGCCCCTTCATGGCACCCACCCGCCCCAGGCGCGCCAAGACGCGCCCCTTCCGGTAGGCGATGGACCGCTGGAAGTGGACTGGGAAGCCGTGGTTGACCGCGTCAATACTGAACGGCCCAATGTCGGAGCCTTTCTCCAGGAGACTGCGCTAGTCGGCATTGAAAACGACACCCTCACTATTGGCTATCCGGCCTCCGCCGGGGCTTCTATGAAGATGATTCTCAAGGAAGACTATCAGCGTGCAATTTTGGACGCGTGCCGGGCAGTCGCGGGCCGGTCTGTTCGTTTGCGAGTCGTGACCCTGGATCCTGGGGCGTCGGTCAAGACGGTGGCGCAACTGCGGCGTGAGCGGGAAGAGGTTACGGCGGAGCGGCTACGACAGGAAGCATTGGCAAACCCCCTCGTGCAAGAAGCGCTGTCGGTGTTTTCAGGTGAAGTCAAAGAAGTCCGTAGAAAGCATGTCCGGCCAAGCCAAGAGAGCCCATGCGAAAAGTAGGATAACGGGTCAAGAATGGTGCGGTAGGAGGTATGTCGATGTCAGGATTTATGGGAAATCTCGGCAACATGGGAAATATCATGAAGCAGGCCCAAGCCATGCAGGAGCAACTGGCCAAACTGCAGGCCGAGGTCGCGACCAAGACGGTACAGGCGTCGTCCGGAGGGGGGATTGTCACCATTGTTGCGAACGGGGCAATGGAGATCGTGTCCGTGAAAATCGATCCGGAATTCCTCAAAACCAATGACGTCGAGATGCTGCAGGATTTGGTGATGGCGGGTATCAATGAAGCGCTGCGAAAGGCCCGCGAGATGGTCGCCCAAGAAATGAAGGGCGTAACGGGCGGTCTTCAGATTCCAGGACTGTTTTAGGCACTAGGATGGATCAGAAAGGAATTTTGGCCGAATTGGTCGGTGAACTGAGCCGGTTACCCGGCATCGGCCGAAAAACGGCGCAGCGGCTGGCCTTCTACATCCTCAAGCAGCCGACTGAAGAGGCCGCGCGCCTGGCGGAAGCCATTATGGCTGTCAAAGAGCGTCTGGGATTGTGCAGCGAGTGCCGGAACATCGCGGAAAATGAGCTCTGCGAAATCTGCCTCGACGCGAAGCGTGATCGGACTAGGGTCGTGGTCGTGGAAGAAATTCCAACACTCCATGCAATTGAACGAACCGGCGGCTACAAAGGACTCTACCATGTTCTGGCCGGCACGCTGTCACCATTGGACGGAGTGGGTCCCGCGGATATCAAGGCGCAGGATCTTGCAGACCGGGTCGCCGGCAGCGCCATCGAGGAGGTCATCCTGGCCACCTCGCCGACGATCGAAGGGGAGGCCACGGCGATTTATCTGTCGCGACTTCTCACGCCCCTCGGCCGCCGAATCAGTCGCATCGCGTTGGGCGTGCCGGTGGGGATGGATCTGGAATACGCAGACGAAGTGACGCTGCTTAAATCCCTGGACGGGCGTCGGGAAATCGCATGACATCTCGCAGTAAGGATCAAGTGAAGCCAAAGAAGGGCATTAAGGCGCCCGTACCCAAGACGGCAAGCACAAGACGCCAGCAGAGCGTCAAAAGCAGTGGAAAGTACAAAACCGTACGGCAGGATTTGCTCAACCAGCGCATGGCGCTGCTCAGGCAGGCCGGGATCAGTTTGCCTGAGCGCCAGGATCAGATCATCTCACCCGACACAACCGATCAGGCGCAGGCAGAGATGGACCGAAATTTTCTGCTCCGGCTGAAAGAGCGGGAGCAAAAGCTCATCAAGAAAATAGATCAGGCGGTGCAGCGCATTGATAACGGCACATTCGGAATCTGTCGCGGTTGCGGTAACGAAATTCCGCTTCCGCGGCTTAAAGCCAGGCCTGTGACAGATTTGTGTATCGAATGTAAGACCAAGCAGGAGCAGGACGAAATTATCAGGGGAACACGCTAGCGCCCTTACTTCCCCGTCTTCTCGAGGGCCTGCACGCGTTCCTTTGCCTTGGTGATCCGCTCTTTTTCCCCAGGTTTCGGATCCACGTACGCCAGGTAATTCTCATAGGCCGTAAGCGCGCGGCGTGGTTGGGTCGCTTCAAGGGCCTCCGCCAGATTGAAATGCGCAATGGCATAATTCGGCTTTAGCCCAATGGCCGTGTGGTACGATTCGATGGCCCGCTTGGTGTCGCCCATCATGGCGTACACCTTCCCGAGATGGTTGACCACCTCGGGGATGGAGGGCCGAGTTTTCAAAGACGTCTCCATGGCCGCCGCCGCCTCTTTGAGAAGGCCTTTATCCCGGTACGCCAGGCCCAAGCGATGGTAGGCTTCCGCCTGATACAGTGGCTCACTGAGTCCGATGTCGATGGCGCGCTTGTAAGCTTCGATTGCCACATCGACTTCCGGATCGCCGCAGAGCGCGAAATGGGCAATCTCTCCCTTCGCAAACTGCTGGCGGGCGATATAGTCCCGGCTCTCGCTGTCATACGGTCCAAAGCGGTCTCCCGAGACGGTAGCCCCAGGAAGGTGGATGCGACCAAGGTATTCCGGTTTGTAGGGACTGAGTAATGGAGCGTAGGCCGTCAGTACATTGGAGTCGATATACAGAAGTTGTCGTCCTCCTTTGGATATGACGATGGCTCGCCCGCTGATCTGCTCTCCTTGATCCATAAAGAGCCGGCCTGAAGTGGGGCCTTCGAGACGCTGAGCGACCACGGGTGGCAAGAGAAATTCCGTGGCGATTTGTTTTGAGACCCACGCAGCATAAGCCGGCTGTGACGCCAGCTCGATCCCTTCATAAAGGATGTCGATATAGCCGACCAGGACCCCGCGGTCGTCGAAAAAGAGATGATATTCACTGTCCCGCCCTGCTGTCGTCCGGTAGGCTAGGACTTCCTCGCCCATCCCCCACACCATTCGTTCAGTGCGACGACCGGCTTCATGCATGAGTACCGCCTCGCGGCGATCACAAAGCTTCCAATCCGGGGAGGGAACAATGCGGGGCGCGGGTGGCCCTGGCTCCTCTTCCCTAACCGTGGGACCGCTGTTACAACCGATTATCGACGCGAGAATGAATAGGCCGAGGAGAGCAAAACACTGACCTCTGCTTTGAAGGAAAGCCATAGAAGAAAAAAGGGAGTGTGGGAACGGGCGATCAGCGCTTGGGCTGTCTCCAGTGGTACCGGTATTTCACGGTGGTATCTTGGTAAATCTCGTCCATCACGGTGTAGCCGAACATTTCAGGAGCTACAGAGGCCAACAGATATATTGGCTGCTGGATCAGCAGATCGAGGGCAATCCCGATTGGATGGGCGGCGAACGCCAGGAGCCGCAAGGGAAAACTCCCGTCCCAGCCGGGCGTAATCAAACCTTCATCAATTCCGATCGGTAGATCGAGCGGCATGGGAGTCGGAAAGGTCTCGCTTGATTGCATAGGTCCTGCACAGCCGACGGACCCCAAGGTCGCGACCATCAGCGCCCCGATAATGATGTAGCTCAGTTTCATATGATGTCTCCTCCCATGACAAACCCACTTAATTGTACCTAAGTGATCGGCAATTGTCCAGAAGAAGTAATGGACAGGAAGAGACGGTTTTGGCTAAATCTGCAGCCCCAAAGGCAATGGTGGGCGATGCAGGTCTTGAACCTGCGACCTCTTGCGTGTGAAGCAAGCGCTCTCCCCCTGAGCTAATCGCCCATTGCACCCGCCCAGCCCCGGCTCGGCCAAGACCGAGCCTTTTCCCCGTGGCGCCGGTAACAGGCGAATCTAGCATTGGTAACTAGGGGCAGTCAATGCGGCGGCCGGTTAAAAGACCTGCAAGACAAGGCACTTGAGATATTCGGTTTCGGGCATCCCTAGGATAATCGGGTGGTCAAAATTTTGCCCCCTCTGCGCCAAGAGTCTCACCGGGCGGCGCACGTC
>DASXSU010000045.1:0-18022 GCA_036505795.1 Nitrospirales bacterium | reverse complement strand
TGTAAGGCCCGCAGCTGCGCCGTCACGGACCAGTGTCTGACTCAGCTCATTCAGACACAGGAAAAGCTGGCCGACATCTTCGGGCGAAGGCGCCGGACGGTCTCCATCGGACTGTACCGGCTCCCAGCAATCACCTTCCCGGTGACGTATACGCTTGTCGACCCCGAAGCGGTGTCCTTTCGCCCTCTTGGCTCCGACAACACGTTAACCCTCCGTGAAATTTTGAAAACCCACCCGAAGGGGATCGAGTACAGCGGCATCCTGGAGGGTCAGCCGCGCTTCCCTCTGCTGCGCGACGCCAAAGGCGAGGTCCTCTCCTTTCCCCCTATCATTAATAGCCGGGACATCGGGGAGGTGCGCGTCGGAGAAACCGAGTTATTTGTCGAGGTCACCGGGACCGATCTCCGCATGGTCATGCTGGCCTTGAATATTTTTGCCGCCAATTTGCATGATCGCGGCGCAAAGATCGAGCCGATGGATGTCGTATATCCCTATAAGACGGCATGGGGCCGTACGATCCGGACGCCTCAGCACTTCACGAAACCTCGGAAAATCAGCCGCCACGAGATCGTGCAGGCACTGGGTGCCGAGCTCCCCATGAAGGACATACGCTCAAGCCTCACCTCCTACGGCTATAGCTTGACGGGCACCGGGGAAAGCTTGACGGCCACCCTGCCTGCCTATCGGAACGATCTCATGCATCCCGTCGACATCATCGAGGACGTCGCGATCAGCAGGGGTTATGTAAGCTTTTCCCCAATCATGCCGTCCGCCTTCACGGTAGGCAGCTTGACGCGAATCGAACAACTGTCCGACAAGGTGAGGGAGTTGATGGTCGGCTTCGGCTTTCAAGAAATCGTCTCCAACATTCTCGGCTCAAAGGAAGACTTGGTAGAGAAAATGCGGCTTTCACCGGCACTGCCGGGCGGCCGGACCGTGGAGATCGAGAATAGGATGTCGCAGAGCGTGGAAGTTCTTCGCCAATGGATGTTGCCTTCGTTGTTACGCGTGGAAGCCGCGTCTTCCCGGAGTTTCTATCCGCATCTTCTGTTCGAAACCGGCGAGGTCGCCATCCTGGACCATTCCGCTGAAACCGGGAGCCAGACGGAGCTGAGGCTGGGCGCACTGTCCGCACATGCCGGCGCGAGCTTCTCCGAAATCCATTCGTATCTGGAGTTACTGTGTTTTTATCTCAACAAGGCCTACTCGCTGCGCCCCACCACCCATCCCTCATTTATGGAAGGCCGCGTGGCGCAAATCGTGATGAGCGATCGGGCCATCGGTCTCATCGGCGAGATCCATCCTGAGGTCCTGGAACGTTGGCAAATCCACATGCCGTGCAGCATGTTTGAAGCCGCGCTGACCCCGCTGATCTGACACGGTACGGATCGAGGTCGAAAATGAACCGGCGCGTGAAAGGCTAAGGAGAAGGAGCCGGTTCCGGCGTGCTGGGCAGAAGCAGCGGATCGGTATTGAAGTACTGTTCGCGCAGGTGTCGGGTACTGTCGGCGATGACGGTTCGACCGACGTCGCTGATCGGTACCGGCACCTGACCACCTAATCTCACGATAGAGTCCCGGACTTCGGCCAGCGACAACACGGCCACGCCGTCCAGCTTTGCATCAGGCCGATCGTAATCTGCCTCGATCGCCTTCCAGGCTTTGAAGTAGGCGGCAAGCGCGGGTTGCACATAGGCGCCCCGGTCGAGCGCATTGGCAAGTTCTTGATACGTGACTTCGGACTGAGCCGGAGCGACCTTGATAGCCGTCAAATACCGCCAGATCCCTTCCACCAGCTTTTTTTTCTCAATAGCCTTTTTCCCGGCCTCTCGAAGCCGCTCGGCACACGACGCTTGTTCCGGCGTCGGTTGCTCCCGAAGTTTTTTGGGGCCAGGAATGGGGGATTCGGTGATGATCACGAGCGGCGATAGGGTCTTGTCAACAGGGTGTTGAAGGACGGGACAGCCTGAGGCTTTAGAGTCGCCCGCGGCTGCGGCGAGTGGGGCAGCGTTGAGCGCAGGGACGCCGCTCACCGTCATAGCGAAAACAGCTCCCAAAGTCAGGAGTCGGGTTAAATGCCGGTTCATGGCGAACGCCTCTCAATCTTCAAGCTACACCTTAGCCGCCTGTTGTTGGCCCTTTGCCGTTTCGATCAACGCCGTAAACCCGGCGGGATCACGGATAGCCATGTCGGATAACACCTTCCGATCCAGCTCGATTCCGGCCGTCTTCAACGCGTGAATAAACCGCGAGTACATCATCCCCTGGTTGCGGCACGCCGCGGTAATGCGTGTGATCCACAGCCGGCGGAAATCTCGTTTGCGGTTCCGGCGGTCACGGTAAGCGTACTTCTGCGCCTTGTCCACCGCTTCGGTCGCGGTGCGAAAGAGCTTGCTCTTCGCCCCGTAATAGCCTTTCGCTAGCTTGAGTCGCTTCTTATGACGTAAGTGGGTCTTTGGCCCACCTTTCGCGCGTGGCATTCGTCAATCTCCTCCCGGTGCCTTTAAGACCCTGGTAAAAGCCTTGCGATGCGATATACATCGCCTGGCGCAACTGCAACCGTACGGCTCAGCCGCCGTTTCCGACCCGGTCGTTTGCTTGTCAAAATGTGCCGGGCATTCGCCTGGTGCCGCATGAGCTTGCCGGTCCCCGTCCGCCGGAAGCGTTTCTTGACACCCTTATGCGTTTTCAATTTCTGTTTTGCCATATGCTCTCCCATTACACCCGCCCAGCCCTGAAATCTGCCGAGACAGATTTCTTTTCCCCTTCGCTGCCAGGACAGCGCCTCATCCCGTGACACCGCAATGGCATCCCCGTCACTACTTCGGCGCCACCACCATCACCAGGAAGCGTCCTTCTTGTCGTGGAGGCTGCTCGATCTGGCCGGTCTCGCCGATCAGCGCGACCACCTTTTCCATCACTGCACGGCCCATCTGTTGATACGCCATCTCGCGTCCCCGAAACGTCACCGTGACCTTCGCCTTGTTGCCATCCGCTAAAAACTCTTTCATCTGCCTGACCTTGGTTTCCAAATCGTGTTGATCGGTTCGCGGCCTCAACTTGACCTCCTTCACGTGCGTGCTTTTCTGGTGCTGCTTCGCCGTGTGGGTTTTCTTGTTGAGTTCGTACTTGTACTTGCCGAAGTCCATGATCTTGCAGACGGGCGGCTGCGCGGTCGGCGCCACCTCTACAAGATCGTACCCCAACTCTTCCGCTTTTTTTAAGGCTTCCGGCGTTGTCAGAATCCCTAACTGCTCGCTCTCGGGCCCGATGACGCGCACCGAGCTGACCCTGATCTCTCTATTTACCCTCAGCTTTTGAACTGCGATTGGGCACCTCTCCTTTCAATACGGGTTCACTGCCTACTGCGGGATGCAGATCCCGTTGCTTGACCTCTCGTGTCAACAGCTCCAGGAAGCTTTCGACCGTCAGGCTGCCGGCGTTGACTCCACCACGTCGCCGGACCGACACCTCGCCCTTTTCCACTTCACGGTCGCCGACGACGAGCATGTAAGGGATCTTCGCCCGCTCTGCCTCGCGGACTTTGAATCCCATCTTCTCATTGCGCAGGTCGGCTTCCACGCGAAAGCCGGCATCCGCCAACCGCCGAACCACGGCTTGCGCGTAGTCCTTTTGCTTATCGGTGATCGCGATGACGATCGCCTGGAGGGGAGCCAACCACGTCGGGAAGGCGCCGGCATAATGTTCAATGAGGATTCCAAAGAATCGCTCGATCGAACCCATTAACGCGCGGTGGATCATGATCGGCCGGTGCGCGTGACCGTCCTCGCCGGTATATTCGAGGCCGAAGCGTTCCGGGTTGTTGAAGTCCACCTGGACCGTGGAGCACTGCCACGAGCGGCCCAGAACATCCTTGATTTTAATATCGATCTTCGGCCCGTAGAAGACGCCCTCTCCGGCATCAATGCCGTACGGAATGTTGCAGCTCTTCAGGGCTGCCTCCAGCGCCGCTGTGGCCTGCGTCCAGGCCTCTTCAGTGCCGACTGCTTTCGCCGGCCGCGTCGAGACGAACACCTGGTATTCGGTAAATCCGAAAGTCTTGAGCACAAAGAACGTGAAATCCAGAACTTTGGCGACCTCTTCTTCGATCTGCTCGGGGCGGCAGAACAGATGCGCATCGTCCTGCGTGAAGCCGCGCACCCGCATCAAGCCATGGAGCACACCGGAGCGCTCGTACCGGTATACGGTTCCGAGTTCGGCATATCGCAGCGAGAGGTCCCGATAGCTGCGTAACCGAGACTTATAGATCATGATGTGGAAGGGACAGTTCATGGGCTTGAGCTGATACTCCGTGGCCTCCACCTGCATGGGCGCGAACATGTTTTCCCGGTAATACTCCGTGTGGCCGCTGGTGTTCCAAAGATCCAGACGCGCCACATGCGGTGAATAGACCAGTTCGTATCCTTGCCGGAGATGCTCTTCACGCCAGAAGTTCTCGATCTGCAATCGGACGCTTGCTCCCTTGGGAAGCCACAGGATGAGGCCCGGCCCCACTTCGTCACTCGTCGCAATCAGCTCGAGCTCCTTGCCCAGTTTGCGGTGATCGCGTTTCTTGATCTCCTCGAGCTTGTGCAAGTAGGCATCCAGCTCTTTCTTGGTGGGGAATGACGTTCCGTAGATGCGCTGCAGCATCGGATTGCGTTCGTCCCCCCGCCAGTAAGCCCCCGCGCTCGTCAGCAGCTTGATCGCATGGATACGCCCTGTGGAAGGGACATGGGGGCCACGGCAGAGATCGATCAGGCCGCCTTGGTCATAGGCCGAGATCGTCTGGTCGGTGAAGCCGTGGATCATCTCGCACTTGTAGTCCTCGCCTCGCTCTTTGAAGAATTCGACGGCTTTTTGCGGGGTCATCTCCATGCGCCGGAAAGGACGATCGGCGCTGATGATCTCTTGAATCCGCGCCTCAATCTTCTCCAGATCTTCAGGAGTAAACGGCCGCTCGTAGGCGAAATCGTAATAGAAGCCGTCTTCAATCGCAGGGCCGATGGTGAGCATCACGGTGGGAAAAAGGTCCTTGACGGCTTGTGCCATGATATGCGCGCTGCTGTGGCGATAGACTTCTTTGCCCTCCGGCATGTCAAACGTCACAGGGGCGATGGTCGCGTCCGCTTCCAGCCGATAGGCTAAATCCACCGGCTGCCCGTCCACCAGAGCCGCGAGGATCTCATTGGATCCTGGTGCGCCTTTGAACGCAAGGGCTTCGCCGGCGGCGATCCCCTTGGGTGCCGTTTGGCGGCTTCCATCGCGATAGGTCACGGTAATCGAAGCGGTCATCTTTTCAGACGCGACGGCCACAGCTTCTCCAACTTAAAAAAACAACTTTCTGCGACCGTGGATGCCGGGGAGTTGATCACTTGTATGGTAGGCGCGGACGGTCTTGAACCGTCGACCTCTACCGTGTCAAGGTAGCGCTCTCCCCCTGAGCTACGCGCCTAATATCAGGCGTCATGCTAATACGCGCGCCGCGACATTGTCAAGATCGAACCCTGCGTGGAACCAGGGAAAACTGGATAAAGCACAGGTTTTCTCGTCTCGAGATTGGGCGGGGTAACGACAACGATCGCGTTACAATCTTTTACTTTGTGACCAGCGGAATATTGAGCTCCTTAATCTTCTTGCGAAGCGTATTACGATTCAAGCCGAGCAGAGCCGCGGCCTGGATCTGGTTGCCACGCGTTTCCTCGAGGACCAGCGAGATCAGAGGTTTCTCGACCGCCTTCATTAAAAGTGAATGAAGGTGGGATCCAGCGCCAAGTTTCATACGGCGCACAAAATCGCGAAGCTTGGCGTCGACGTATTCATCGAATCCTAGTTCTTGTGGCAACTTTGTCGTCGCGCGCGGCACGGCGTGGCCGTTTGACAATGCCTTGACCGATTCACTCGCTCGACGCAAAAATGGCACGGAGCCAACCAACGTCATGACAGGCGCAGGCGCCGCCGTGCCGGACAGGGCTTTCACTTCGTTCATCCAATCCTTGCGGCCCTCCACTATGACCGCATCGAAGCGATGTTTCCCCGGCTTCCTGCTCAGGGCAGAGGCATCCTTGGCGATCGTGACCACGCACTCGGGGCACTCATGTCGATAGAGTTCCGCGAGATCGGGGTCGGCGGTCAACAGCAAAACCTGAACCACATTTCGTATTGGCATACAGCTCCGAAAAGAATGTTTGGGAGGAAGTTTGTACTCATACCAATCTCGCCGAAGACTGTCAAGTTTTCACGCGTCGCTTTCGGTTGAGTTCTTGCTACCGAAAAACTAAGCGCCCTTTTTCTTCGTCAACCTCGACGGTTTGACCCGGTTGGACGCTGCTGTCCAGGAGTTTTAGAGCCAGAGGATTTAGGATTTCTCTTTGAATAAGCCGCTTCAGAGGACGCGCCCCATACACCACATCGTAGCCGGTCACGGCGAGATGTCGTTTCGCGCGGTCTGTCAGAACCAGATTGATGTGATTGCTTTCAAGGCGCTTACTCAATTGCTGAACTTGTAGGTCCACGATCTGAGTCAACTCGTCGGCAGACAACGGGCGGAATACCACAATGTCGTCGATGCGGTTTAAGAATTCAGGACGGAAATGCTCTCGGAGCACTTCCAGGGCCTGACGGCGCATCTCCGCTTCGTTTCCGGCCGCCTCTTGGATCTCACGGCTTCCGATATTCGAGGTCATGATGATCACGCTGTTCTTAAAGTCGACGGTGCGCCCCTTGCCGTCTGTTAATCGCCCGTCGTCCAAAAGCTGCAGTAGGACATTGAGGACATCATGATGCGCTTTTTCAATTTCATCGAAGAGGATGACGAGATAGGGCCGCCGGCGAACCGCCTCGGTCAATTGACCGCCTTCTTCGTATCCCACATAGCCCGGCGGGGCGCCGATGAGCCGCGCGACCGAGTGCTTTTCCATATATTCGGACATATCGATGCGCACCATCGCCTGCTCGTCGTCGAACAGGAACTCTGCGAGCGCGCGAGCCAGCTCGGTCTTGCCGACGCCCGTCGGGCCCAAGAAGATAAATGACCCCATCGGCCGTTTCGGATCCTGGATTCCAGCCCGTGACCGGCGCACGGCATTGGAGACCGCGATCACCGCCTCCTCCTGGCCGACGATGCGTTGCCGGAGCCGTTCCTCCATATGGACCAGCTTCTTCGTTTCGGCTTCGATCAGGCGCGTCACGGGAATGCCGGTCCACTTGGCGACGATGCGGGCGATATCCTCATCGTCCACCTCTTCCTTCAGCAGCCGCTCGCCGGGAAGCTTCTGAAGGCGCGCGTTTTCCTCATGCAGTTGTTTGGAGAGCTCGGTAATGCGCCCGTACCGGAGCTCCGCAGCCCGTCCAAGATCGCCTTCCCGCTCGGCGCGTTCGGCTTCCTGCCTGGCATTCTCCATCTGCTCCTTTATGGCGCGGATTCTCCTGATAGATTCTTTTTCCGCTTCCCATTCCTTGGTCAAGGCGTTGAGCTCGACACGAAGCTCCGCGATCTCACGCTCAATTTTTTCCAGGCGCTCCTGCGCTGCCGGCTCTTTGTCCCGTCGAATACCTTCGCGCTCAATTTCCAACTGGCGAATTCGACGCACCCTCTCATCCAAGGGGGTCGGCATGCTGTCGATTTGCATACGGAGCCCCGAGGCCGCCTCATCAACCAGATCTATGGCCTTATCCGGCAAAAATCTGTCGGGAATGTATCGCTTCGAGAGGATCGCCGCGGCTACCAGCGCCGAGTCCTTGATCCGAACACCGTGGTGAACTTCATAGCGCTCCCGGAGCCCACGCAAAATCGACACCGTGTCTTCGACGGAGGGCTCGGCTACCAGGACCGGTTGAAATCGGCGCTCCAGGGCCGGATCCTTTTCGATGCGTTTGCGATACTCGTCAAGTGTCGTCGCGCCCACGCACCGTAGATCACCCCGCGCCAGCGCCGGCTTCAGCATGTTCGAAGCATCCATCGAGCCTTCTGCTGCCCCCGCCCCCACCAGCGTATGGATCTCGTCAATAAAGAGGATGATCTGACCGGCCGCTTCTTCGACCTCCCGTAATACCGCCTTCAGCCGGTCTTCAAACTCACCACGAAATTTGCTCCCCGCCACTAAGGCCCCCATATCCAAGGCCACCACCCGCCGGTTCTTTAAACCTTCCGGAACGTCTCCATTGACGATGCGCTGCGCCAGGCCTTCGGCGATGGCCGTCTTGCCCACGCCCGGCTCGCCGATTAAGACAGGGTTATTTTTTGTCCTCCGCGAGAGCACTTGAATGACCCTCCGAATTTCTTCGTCCCTGCCGATCACGGGATCCAGCTTCCCTTTGCGCGCGAGGTCGGTGAGATCGCGGCTGTACTTGGCAAGTGCCTGAAACTTTTCCTCCGGCTCCTGGTCTGTGACCCGTTGACTGCCCCGGATAGCCGTGAGCGCCGAATAGATGCGATCTTTGCTCGCCCCATGCCTTTTAAGAATGCCGGGCCCTGGCCCGCCGACATCCATCATCGCCAGAAGCAAGTGCTCGGTGCTGATATAGTCGTCCTTCAGCCGTTCCGCTTCCTGCTCCGCGGCTGAAAAAACCTCATTTAATCGTCCCGTAATGCTGACCTGCCCGGCGCCCGGCCCGGAGACTTGCGGCAACCGTTTGAGTTCTTGTTCTAATTCGCGGGCAATCGTGGCGGGATCGGCTCCCAGCTTGTTTAAGAGACCTGGGGTGAGTCCTTCTTTTTGTCGAACCAAGGCCAGTGCCAAATGCTCGACGTCGATCTGCTGATGTCCCGCGCGCTCCGCGATCTTTTGCGCGTCGGCCAGCGCTTCTTGGGATTTTACGGTTAATCGATCAAATCGGATCATATATACTCCTTCGCCGAGCAGGTGGCCTTTCTCCGTATAAGTAGCTCCGAAATGGTAGAAGTCAAGGTAAAATAACTGGATATTTAGTATTGACCGAATAGACAAAATGCGATATAGTTGAGTTCCTATCTTTCCTATATGATCAGTAGTATATGAGGATCTCGGAGCATAATGGATCTTTCAGCTAAGGGCGAATACGGTATCCTGGCGGCTCTTGACCTGGCGTTGACCCGCGACGCTACCCCCGTTCAAGCAAAGGCGATCGCGGAGCGACAGTGTATTCCGATCAAGTTCCTAGAGCATATTCTTCGGGCGTTGCGCAATGCAGGGCTAGTTGAAAGCTCACGGGGAATTCATGGAGGATACCGTTTGGCAAAGCCGGCTGCGGAGATATTAGTGGGCGACCTCATCCAGGCGGTAGAGGGCCCGATCGCAGGAACACATCGGCCCCATGGAACTCGAAATGGATCGAACGGAAAAAGCCTTCACTCTTCCCGTGAGATTCTCATCCAGACTCTGTGGGCAGATGTCCAGGATGCTATGCTTGAGACGCTGAATAAGACGACACTGGCGGATCTGTGCCGCCAGACCCGGGAACTCGACGAACAAAGAGTTCCCATGTATCACATCTAGCTAAAGCTGCCGAGGAGTGCGCGCCATGCCGAGCCCCACCACTATTCCAACTGGGACCGTCTCCGTTCCTGCGGAGATCCTGAAAGAGATTGAATCGTTCGAAGAGGAAGCCGCCAAAGTTTTGAATGCCGAACTGTCTTCCGATACCTTTCGGCCGTTCCGTTTGCAACACGGGATCTACGGCCAGCGCCAGCCCGGCGTGCAAATGGTACGGATCAAAATCCCCTTCGGGGGACTCAACGCCACGCAACTGAGGGTGATCGCCGAGGTGGCCGAGCTCTATGCGACGGGTGTCGGTCATGTGACGACGCGCCAGGACATCCAGCTTCACTACGTCGCGCTCGAAAATGTCGGCACCATCATGCGGCGCCTTGTCGCCGTCGGACTGACGACCCGGGAGGCATGCGGCAACACGGTTCGGAACGTCACGGCGTGCCACCTGGCCGGCGTGTGCCAAGGAGAGCTTTTGGACGTGACCCCATACGCCAAGGCGGTCTCGCAGCACCTGCTTCGCAATCCGCTGAACCAAAGCCTGCCGCGAAAATTCAAAATCGCATTCTCAGGCTGCCAACGTGATTGTGCGATGACGCCCATTCATGATCTGGGCTTTCTGGCTGCCACCAAGCCCAACGGCGAGATCGGTTTCCGCGTGACCGCCGGCGGTGGCCTCGGGTCGACTCCACGGCTCGCCCATCTTCTCCGCGAATTTGTCCCGATGGAGGATCTGTTACCGCTCTGCGATTCAGTCATCAAGGTCTTCGACAATCTCGGCAATCGCAAGAATCGCAATAAAGCTCGCATGAAGTTCATCATCGATAAATTGGGATTCGAGGAGTTCAAGCGGCGCGTGGATGCGGAGTATGCCGTGATCCGCAACGGCTATAACGGCCACTTGGATCTGCCGGCCGTCGTTGACCCCCCGCCCAAATTGATTCACCCCACCAAGTCGAACGGCGAGGCGAACGGGCCCGTGGAGACGCCGTTTCAGATGTGGCGACGCACAAACGTGGTCCCGCAACGGCAGCCTGGGTTTTCAGTGGCCTTCATTCGCCTCCCGATGGGCGACATCCCTTCGCCGCAAATGCGGGAAGTTGCCGATATCATCGACGAGTTCGCCAATGGAAACATCCGCACGACGATTCAACAAAACCTTTGCATTCGCTGGGTCCCGAACGACCGCATCGAGGCCTTATATCACCGCCTGGTGGACGCCAACCTAGGCGATCCGGGTGCCGAACTGGTTGAGGACATTATCGCGTGCCCCGGCACCGATACTTGTGGGTTGGGGATTACGTCGTCCAAAGGCTTGGCCCGTGCGCTGGCGGAGATCTTTCCGGCCGGAAAAGTGCCGGACGATCTGCATGATGTGACCGTGAAGATCAGCGGCTGTCACAATTCGTGCGCTCAGCATCACATCTCAACGATCGGCTTGCACGGCGTCGGCAAGCGGCTGGGGGATCATGTCGCGCCGCACTATGAACTGCACCTCGGGGGCCGGATCGACGGCGTGCCGAAAATCGGACAGATGACGATTAAGCTGCCGGCGAAGAGTGTGCCGGGCGCGGTGTCGCATCTGTTGTCGGTGTGGCGACGGGACCGCCGAGACAGCGAAAGCCTCCGCGAGTTTATTGAACGGACAGGAAAGGCCAAACTGAAAGAGGAGTTGATCCCCTACAGCATTCTGCCGTCATTCGACTCAGACCCCAGCTACTATTATGACTGGGAAGGCGAGGAGGAGTTCATCCTGGAGGATCTCGGTCCCGGCGAGTGCGCCGGCGGCGCATTGGAGATGATCGAAAATCGGATACTGGAAGCCGAGCAGGAGCTGTACCAGGCGCGATTGCTCGACGGCAAGGCCCAATACGCAATGGCCGTGAATAAAGCGTACCGCGGAGTGCTCGCCGGCGCGAAAGCGGTCTTGGTGCTGGAAGGAATCGATCCCAACACCGATGCCGAAACCTTGAGTGAGTTTGAACGGCGGTACGGGGAAAATGGACGCGTCTCGGCGCGGCCGGAGGGGGCGGGTGTGATAGAAAAAGGCCGGATACCCTCCGCCTACGCGACACCGACGTCCAGCATCGGCGACCTCGGTCCCAAGGAAACAACCGCCGCATTTGCGCGGGAGAAAATGTCCTACGCCAAAGGGTTTATCGAGGCTTGCAAAGCCTTGACTGAAGAAATGGGGAAAACACTGAAGATGGAAGAAATCACAGAAACCACCAAGAGCCCGAAGGCGGCCACAACTGCCGCGATCGCTAACGTTCCGAAGAGCACGGCGATCACCACCTTAGACCTGCGCGGGGTCATGTGCCCCATTAACTATGTCAAGACCAAGCTCAAGCTTGAGATGATGGATGAAGGCGAAGTTCTTGAGGTGTGGCTGGATGCAGGCGAGCCTATCCGAAATGTTCCCCAGTCGCTACGCAATGACGGACAGAAGGTGGTCTCTGAGGTCGCGGCTGAGGATTTCTTCAAAGTCACGGTCGAAAAGGTCGGATGATGGCGCCTGCTCCCTCAGCTGATCTTCAGCTGATTCAACGAAACGAAGAATTGGAGACGCAATCGCCTCAGGAGATATTGCGCGTTGCGCTGAGCGCGTACTTTCCTAATATTGTTCTCGCGAGCAGCTTTGGCGCAGAAGACGTGGCGCTGATCGATATGCTCTCGCGCATCAATGCGGCTGTCCCGATCCTCTATCTGGATACGGACTTTCTGTTCACGGAGACCTATGCCACGCGCGATGCCCTCGTGAAAAGATATGGGATTGCGCCGATACAGGTGAAGTCGCTCCTCACGCCGGAGCAGCAGGCCGCTCAATTCGGCGATAAGTTGTGGGAACGGCAACCCGACGAGTGCTGTAACCAGCGAAAGGTCGAGCCGCTGGCAAGGGCCCTCAAGCCGTACAAAGCCTGGATCACCGGCATTCGTCGCGAGCAGTCTGCCCGCCGCGCCACCGCTAAGATCGTCGAGTGGGATACGCAGTTCGAATTGGTCAAGTTCAATCCACTAGCGCGGTGGACCAATGAGGACGTGTGGAAATATATCAAACTGTACGACGTGCCCTATAACCCTCTTCACGATCAAGGGTACCCAAGTCTCGGGTGCACGTACTGCACCCGGGCTGTCCAGCCCGGCGAAGATTCCCGCGCCGGCCGCTGGGCCGGTTTCACGAAGACGGAATGCGGGTTGCATCCCAAATGAACGCTGCTCCGCCAAGACGTCGCAGCTACGGAAGCCGCAGGCGCTTGAACGCTGCTCCGCCAAGACGTCGGCGCTATTGCACCCGCCCGCCCTGGGTGCGCCGGGACGCACCCTTTTTCCCTTGGTCAGCCGCGGGCGCGAACGCCGCAGGCGCTAAACACTCATGACTACTCACCTACGTCATCTCGAAGACCAGAGTGTCTACATCTTGCGCGAGGCTTACAAACACTTCGACAACCTAGCGATGCTGTGGTCTATGGGCAAGGACTCGACCGTCCTGTTGTGGCTCGCCCGAAAAGCCTTCTTCGGCCACGTGCCGTTTCCGCTGATCCATATCGACACCAGCTACAAGATTCCGGCGATGATCGAGTACCGTGATCGCGTCGCGCGTGAATGGCGCCTAAACCTGGTCATCGGCCAGAACAAAGTAGCGTTGGCGAACGGCATGAATCACACCCTTGGACGCGTCGCCTGTTGCACCGCGCTGAAAACGAATGGCCTGAAAGACTTGCTGGCGGAGAAGGGCTACACCGGCGTCATTCTGGGAGTGCGGGCGGATGAAGAAGGGACCCGGGCCAAGGAGCGCTATTTCTCGCCGCGCGACAAGCACGGCGACTGGGACTTTCGCGAACAACCGCCGGAACTATGGGATCAGTTTAAGACCACCTTCCCCGAAGGCACACACATCCGTATCCATCCGCTTTTGGACTGGACGGAGATTAATGTCTGGGAATACATCCAGGCAGAGGACATTCCGATCATCGATCTGTACTTTGACAAGGGCGACGGCACCCGCTATCGCAGTCTCGGCTGCGCCCCCTGCACGGGTTCAATCAAATCGAAGGCCACCACGGTGGCCGAAATCATTGAAGAGCTGCGGCACACCACCGTCGCAGAACGGTCTGGCCGTGCGCAGGACGAAGGCCGTGGCATGGAACTACTGCGCAAAGACGGCTACATGTAGCGCAGGATGCTGAAAATGACTTCCAAACAATAACATGACCACTGCGCTCTTCACGCCGACCGAGAACATGAACATCGTCATTGTCGGGCACGTGGACCACGGCAAGTCCACCCTGCTGGGGCGCCTCTTCGCGGACACCGGCACGCTGCCGGAAGGCAAGCTGGACAAGGTGCGTGAAATTTGTCGGCGGCAGGGCAAAGAGTTCGAGTATGCGTTCCTGTTCGACGCCTTCCTTGAGGAGCAGGAACAGGGCATTACGATCGATTCTGCGCGCACATTCTTTACCTGGAAAAATCGCCAGTACATCATTATTGACGCCCCCGGGCACAAGGAATTTCTCAAGAATATGATCTCCGGCGCCGCGCGGGCTGAAGCCGCTCTCCTCCTCATCGACGCGCAGGAAGGCGTCAAGGAACAGTCCAAGCGCCACGGTCAGTTGCTCTCTATGCTGGGCGTCCGGCAGGTCGCGGTCGTGGTGAACAAAATGGATCTTGTCGGGTACCGTCAGGATGTGTTTGAGGCCATCGAGAAAGAGTACCGGGATTTTTTACGACAACTTCATGTGACGCCGGAGCGTTTCATTCCGGCCAGCGCCAAGCTTGGTGACAACATTGCCGAGCGGAGCGAGCGCATGCCGTGGCATCAAGGTCCGACCGTCCTGGAAACCCTCGGTCTCTTTAAAAAAGAGCTGGACCGCGACAGCCAACCTCTTCGTTTCCCGGTTCAGGATGTCTATAAGTTCGATGCCCGCCGTATCATCGCCGGCCGGGTCACCTCCGGAAAGGTGCGGGTGGGCGACCGGCTTCTCTTTTCCCCATCCAATAAATCCGCGATTGTAAAATCCATTGAAGGATTTAATGTGGAGCCGGTGCCGACGGAAGCGCATGGTGGGCAGTCGACCGGTCTTACACTGGACGATCAGATCTTCATCGAGCGCGGCGAAATCGCGTCGCATCCAGAGACGGCGCCCCTTGAGTCGACCGCCTTTCGCTGCAACCTCTTTTGGCTCGGCAAGCGCCCGTTGGAAATCGGGAAAAAGTATCTTCTGCGCTTGGCGACCCGGGAGGTGGAATGCGAGGTCTCCGTCATTCATCGAATCATTGATGCCGCCGATCTGGAGGCGCGCTCCACGCAACAGAGCGTGGGTAAGAATGAGGTAGCCGAGATCACCATTCGGACCAAGTCTCCGATTGCGTTCGACCCATACGCTGAGTTCGAAGGGACCGGCCGGTTCGTCCTGGTCGACCAGTACGACCTTTCCGGCGGTGGCATCATCACCGAAGCGGTCCGCGACGAGCAGACCGTTCTTCGTGAGGAGGCCCGGCAGCGGGACATCTCCTGGATCAAAGGGGATGTCGGGCTCGATGAACGGGCGACACAATATGGACACCGTGCCGCCCTCGTGCTCATCACCGGGGAAGCGCAAAGCGGGACGTCATTTCTCGCGCGCCGCCTGGAAGCGAGGCTGGTGGCCGACAGCCGGCACTCGTACCTCCTGGCCGCTGAAAATCTGCGCCGCGGCCTTGACAACGATATCGGCGAGGAGGACGCGGGCGAGATGATCCGGCGATTCGGCGAAGTCGCGCGCCTCCTGATTGATACCGGCTTGATCGTCGTGTCAACGAATCCTTTTGGACCGATCGCGGTCGATACCATTCGGACGCTGGTCCATCCCGCCCCGGTCACCGCCGTACACATGTCCAATACGGAAGAAGAACCTCCGGCCAATACGGATCTGGCCTTTGCCGGCCCGAAGGATTTCGACGCGATCGCCGACCGCATCGTGGAGGAACTGAAGCACCGCGGCGTCCTCGCCCAGGCCATCGGCGCCAAACAGCAGTTCCACTATTCGATCTAACGATGTCGCTCACCATGCAAGACGTGATCGCCAAGGTCGGTAAAGGCGACAAAGCCTCAAAGGATTTGACCTATCAGGAAGCGACCGCAGCAATGCGCTGGCTGCTCGAAAAGCAGGCGACTCCGGTGCAGACGGGCGCCTTCCTGCTTGCCATGCGCGTCAAATCCGAATCAGTATCGGAGCTTGCGGCGTTCGCGTCAGTGGCGCGCGGCTATGTCAAACCTCTGCCGATTCCGACCGGGATTACCGTGGTCGATATTCCCACCTATGCCGGGAAGCAGGACGGATGGCACGCGCTGTTACCCGCGGCCATCATTGCCGCCGCTGCCGGCGTCCATCTTCTTCTGCACGGCTTTGAAGGGGTTCCGGGCCGGCGATCCACCGCCGCGGTCGCCGCGGCTTTGAATATTCCGATCGACCTGACGCCGGACGATGTCGCCAAAGAGGTGACCGAGAAGGGATTAGGCTACCTTGACATCGCCTTGTACCATCCGCCGGTCCACAGTTTCTTGGAAATGCGAAAGGAACTCGGCGTGCGGACCTTCTTTCAGCCGGTTGCCCGGCTTATGAATCCGGCGCGCGCGCCGGTCTCGATCATCGGCATCTCACATCCGCCGTATTTTGAGAAAATCGCCGAAGCCTTGCGCATGATCGGAACCCCTCAAGCGCTGGTGTTGAGAGGCATCGAAGGCGAGCCGGAACTCTCGATCACCTCGGTAACCAAAGCCATTGAGCTCCGTGATGATCGCATCACACCGCTGACGATCCATCCGAAGGATGCCGGGATACAGATGGGACGGATGGATGTACCGGTTCCGATAGATCTGGCCGAAGAGGCGGCCCTGCTGACAACACTTCTCGCGAACGAGTTGCAAGGAGCCGGCACCGCCTGGATCGTCATGAATGCCGCGGCCATCTTATATATGGCGGGGAAGGCCTCTTCGATCCGCGCCGCCGTCCCGATCGCCATGGAGACCTTGAAATCCGGCGCTGCCAAAAACAAACTGGCTGCTCTGGCCGACAGGCGGTCCTGAATTCCCTCGCCGGTCAGGCCTTTGCCGCCGGCCACCGCCTAGGACCCCCGGAAATTGACACCCTTTCCAGCTGCATGATAGCTTTGTCCGTTCTTTAGCTTGTTTTAACCTGGACGTCGAACCCATGTCTCACGATTTGAAAGACATTCTCGGCCGTTTGAAATACACGGACGATGCCAAAGTCGTCCAGCAGATCACCGAGCAGATGAAGGCGGTGAAAGACCGGATGGCCGGGATTCGCCAGAAGCTCGTGGTCATGAGCGGAAAGGGCGGCGTCGGCAAGAGCATGACGACCGTGAATCTCGCGCTCGCATTCGCGCGCCAGGGCCATCACGTCGGCGTGCTTGATGTTGATCTCAACGGGCCCTGCGTGCCGAAGATGCTGGGCATGCGCGGCCAGCGGTTCACCATCACGCCGGACGGCGCCATACCGCCGGTGGGACCGCTCGGGATCAAGGTGGGCTCGATGGACTTTTTTCTCGAGGAGATGGCCCCTGTTCAGTGGAAGGGCCCCATGGATCTCAGTCCGGTCTGGCTCGGCCTCACCGAGATGAATGTCATTCGCGAATTCATCGCCGACATTGTCTGGGGTGAGCTGGATTATCTGCTCACGGACCTTCCTCCGGGGGCGGCTGCTGACAAGCCGCCTGTCATAGCCGGGTTCATTCCCGATCTCGACGGGGCGATCATGGTCACGACCCCCTCCGAAATCGCATCCGATGTGGTTCAGAAATCCATCGCCTATGCCCGGGACCTCGGTATCAAGGTCATTGGGATCGTGGAAAACATGAGCCAGTACCTGTGCCCGCACTGTGGGATCGAAAGCGAGTTGTTCGAGGGTGATACGGAGGCGATGTGCCAAGCGTTGGACCTGCCCCTCTTGGGGCGCATCCCCTTTGACCGCCAGCTTGCCCGGTCCTTCGACAAGGGCTTACCCCTGATTGGCGGCGACCATTCCACCCTCAAGCGGTATGATGAGATTGTGACCCGCGTCAAGGGACTGCTAGACTATAAAAAGATCATGGCGCGGCAACTGTAAAGTTCTACTGAAGGAGTCTCGCGATGAAGTTTGTCTGCATGAAATGTGAAACCTACATGAACTTCGAAAAAGTTGAGAAACCGGTGGAAGGCTCCCTAGGGGTCTTTTTCGGCTGCCCGTCCTGCGGGGCGCGCTTCACCATGGTCACCAATCCCGGCGAGACCCAAATGGTCAGCTCCCTCGGTGTCCAGCTCGGCGGCCGAACCGCCGCGGCGGAACCGTTTGAAATGACTCGTGGAGGGCTTCGCGCCGAAGGCTCGGGCCAGGCCGAAATGGCCAATTACTTAAATGAGCATTACAGTGAGAAGCCGGCCGCGACAGCGCCCGTCACCGACTCTGGCGAGAAAAAATCCGGGTGCCCATTTTCCGCGGTCGTTGCGCAGATGGGACTCGGATCCGGAAGCGATGTCAAGGCTCATGCGACGGAATTTGAATGGACCCCGGATGCGCT
>DASXSU010000044.1:0-3951 GCA_036505795.1 Nitrospirales bacterium | reverse complement strand
GGCCGCGACAGCGCCCGTCACCGACTCTGGCGAGAAAAAATCCGGGTGCCCATTTTCCGCGGTCGTTGCGCAGATGGGACTCGGATCCGGAAGCGATGTCAAGGCTCATGCGACGGAATTTGAATGGACCCCGGATGCGCTTGAGCGGCTAGAAAAAACTCCCTCCTTTGTGCTACCAATGGTCAAAGGCGGCATCGAGGCCTATGCCCGCAAGCAAGGGTATAAGAAGATTACGCTTCAAGTCATGGATGATTCAAAAAATGCCCCGGCGGGCATTCCGTGGGCCGCTTCCGCCGAGAAGCGTCTGGAAAATATTCCCGATTTCATCCGGCCGATGGCGCGCAAAGAGATCGAGCGTATTGCCCAGGAACGGGGCGCCACGCAGATCACAGAAGAGCTCATGGACGAAGCGAAGACCAAGTTCATGAACTTCATGTGAGTGAAGGGCTTTTGTAAGGTGGTGGTTCGACCAGCTCACCACGAACGGTCTCGACCAGCTCACCACGAACGGCTTCGCCAAACCCACCACGAACGGTTTTTTGTTCTCCGCCTGATTCTCTTCTGTTGCCTCCTCAGTCTTCCCTCCGACCTGTTCGCGGCCACATGGATCTACACCGCGAATGAAGGCGATGGCAGCATCTCAATCGTCGACGCAGACTCCGGAGAACGGAAGACCCTACCCGGCCTGCGCGGGCCCCACAATATTCACATGGGGCCTGATGGCATGCTGTACCTCACGGATGGCCCTGCCAATCAGGCGGTCAAAGTGGATCCACAGAAGCTTCGAATTCTGGAACGATGGGCCGTCGGGCGCGGCCCGGCGCATGTGGTGATGACTCCCGATAAGAAGCTCCTCCTCATCACGAACTCGGATTCGGGTGATTTGACGATCACCGACGCCGCTTCGCTCGCAACCGTCGCCACCATTCCGATCGGCCGGACGCCGCACGGCATTGCCCTCTCGCCGGATGGAAGATTCGCCTACATCGCAAACCTCGGCAGCCGCGATCTCGCCATTTTTGATGTGGAGGCTAGAGCGCTGGTCGGCTCCGTGCCCCTTGAAGACGCCGCCGTTCAGGCATGGGTGGACCCGCAAGGTCGGTTTGTTTACGTGACCGGATCGGGCACGTCACAGATTTTTAAGATCGACGCAGCCTCACGACAGGTCGTCGCTCGAATCCCCGTCGGCAAGCGTCCGGCACAGATCGGGGTGTCTCCCGACGGTAAATTCGTGATCTCCTGTGACCAGGAAGCTGGGGAGTTGACCATCATCGATGCCGCCACAGATCGAGTCGTGAGGCATCTCTCCCTCGGCAAATGGACGCATGGGCTCTCGTTCAGCTCGAACGGCAAGCAGGTGTACGTGACCAATACGCGAAGTAATGACATCTCTATCGTGGACCTCAGCACTCTCACCGAAGTCAAACGCGTCACGGTAGGGAAACGGCCGAACGGCATCGCCGCCAGCTATCCGAACAGCTTCATCTCACCCGGCGGCCGGCCATAGCATTAGGGCCGCTGCCCGCGCACGCACCAAACCCGCCGGTTCAAGTGCTTGCCGTCAACCGTGACCTGGCCGGTGAAGAAGCTCACGTGCCATGCCAGAATCCGATCCTTGGGGTCCGGTGTAGAGGTCCAGTAGATCGCCGACTTTACATTGGCAAAGGGATGGCCGTCGGGGAGCGCGGGATCTGCCTGCGAGGGATCTACGAGGCCGGCTAGCTCTTCCTTTGTCGGAACCCGCCATTCCTCCCGGCCGCCCGTCGTTCTTCCGCGACAATAGTCTGGAGCATCCGCCCATCCCAGATGCTCCACACCAGGAGATTGCTCCCACACGAGTCCCGTCTTGTTGTCCACTACCGCCGCACCGCCCATCGCGAGCGTAAAGCGGTCTGACGCCGCGGCCGACGCCGCCACAAACAAAACGCCCCAGATAAGTCCATGAAGACTGTGCATAGCTACCCGCGCCCCTTTCCCGGCGTCATACTCCCCAACACAACTTCACGCTTCGCACCGGTGACGGAAGGCAGATTACAGGGAACGCCCCGCACCATCTGATAGGCGAACACCGCAAACGCAACGGCCTCAAGAGCCCGCCCGTCCCATCCAAGGACCTCTACCGGCCGCACCGGTGTGTTTCCCCAGGCCTCCTGGAGCATCCGCATCAGAGTCGAATTCTTCGCCCCGCCACCGCAAATCAAGACCTCATCCACTTGGCGCGGCAGAAATCGTCGGGCGTCGGCGATGGTCCGTGCCGTATAGGCTGTGAGCGTCGCGAGCAAGTCGGCGTGCGACAATCTTGAGCGTCGTGCAGTCGCGAGCAGTTCCTTCACGAATCCACCGCCAAACTCCTCGCGGCCGGTCGATTTCGGCGGGACCCGCTGTAAATAGGAATGACGCAGCAGTTTTCTGAGAAACCCCTCCTGCACGACTCCCTTCGCGGCCAGTAGACCATCCCGATCGAATGTCCGGCGTCCTTTTGTGAGCTGGGTCATCACTCCGTCGAGCAGCATGTTGCCCGGACCGGTGTCAAAGGCACGCACGGCTCGAAGTAATCCCTTTGCAGGAAGATGCGTGAGGTTGCTGATACCTCCGATGTTCACGACCGCCCTTGTGTGCCGGGAGTCATGAAACAGCAGGTAATGCAGGTATGGCGCCAACGGCGCCCCTTCTCCTCCGGCCGCCATATCCCGCATGCGAAAGTCCGCCACGGTGTCGATGCCCGTACGCTCGGCAATCACGGCCGGTGAGCCAAGCTGTAGCGTTGAGCGGATCCTGCCGAGACCGGGTTCGCGCCTCGGCCTCGGCAGATGATAAAAGGTTTGTCCATGCGAGCCGATAAGGGCAACATCGCGAGACGAGAGGCCGGCATGACGCGCAACCGCCAAGGCCGCGCGGGCGAACCACTCGCCAAGGCACGCATTGAGATGACAGATGTCAGGAAGACGGCCGTCTGTCATCGCGTTCAACACCCGAGCCCGAAAAGGAGCGCGATAGGGAAAGGTACGGAAGGCGATGAGCTTGAGCTTCAGCGCGTGACCGGCACCTCTGACGTCGACCACAGCCGCATCCACGCCGTCCGCCGAGGTTCCTGACATAAGGCCGATGACTTTCACCGGTGCGGGACGCTACGCGAAAGAGGCCTGCAAGGTCAAGGAACTTGGATTGAGCACCGGATAATGATAACGTGAGTCGCGGGGAATCGCTGGCTGGCGTCTTGTCTTGCCGCGAAGGGATCTCAATGAAACCAGGATATATTGCCGTCGGGGTTATTGCGCCATGACGCAGAAGTAAAGAAGGTATGGCCGAGACTTCACATCTACTCCCTCAGCAACCTTGCACCCTGGTGATCTTCGGCGGTTCCGGAGATCTCTCACGCAGGAAGCTGCTTCCCGCCCTGTATAATTTGTTTCTAGACGGCGTTCTGCCGGACAAATATGCGGTGATCGGGAGCGGCCGCACACCACTGAGCGACGACGACTTCCGCAAGGTGGCGCGAGAGGGCGTCGCGCAATACTCGCGCCAGCCGTTGAAGGATTCCGCGTGGGCAAAGTTCGAGCAGCAGCTCTTCTGGGTCACAGGCGCCCTGAATCAGCCTCAATCATATCTGGACCTGCGCGGGCGCCTGCTGGACATTGAGGCCAAGCTCAATTTACCAGGCAACCGAATCTTCTACCTGGCCATCCCGCCGACCGCGATCGTGATGACCGTGGAGGGGCTCTGGAAAGCAGGACTCGCGCAAGCGGCCACCGATCAGAAGACCTTCTCAAGAGTCATTATCGAGAAGCCGATCGGCCGGGATCTGGAGTCTGCGCGAGAGATCAACGAGGCGGTGGCGCGGGTCTTCGAGGAATCCCAGGTCTTCCGGATCGACCACTACCTCGGCAAAGAGACGGTTCAGAATCTGTTGGTCATCCGATTTGCCAACAGTATTTTCGAGCCGATCTGGAA
>DASXSU010000043.1:0-4468 GCA_036505795.1 Nitrospirales bacterium | reverse complement strand
TATCAAGTGGTCTTTGCGCCGCACATGGAGTTATTCGGAGGCGGCAACGAGGTGGGAAAGTACTCGAGTGCGTTACAAGTCACGAGCGATTGGGGCTGGTCCGCCAGCATTCCGGTGACCGCGGATTTTAGAGGGCTCGCCATAGGCGTCATCGGCACCATCGACGACAACGATATGACGGCGGTCTATGACGGGACCCCCTGTAGCAGTACATCTGGAACGATGTTGGTGGCGGTGCCAGCAAGCATCACATTCATTAATGTCGATCCGCAAGGTCATTCTGTTTCCGTCCGGGCAGAAACAGTGCCCACCTTGCATACGCAGCCATTTACAGTATCCCTTGCTCCTGGCGAACGTAAACAGGTGCCCATCCCGATGACGAGAGATTCATGCTTAGCTGAAGGCGTAGAGCAGACGGGCACGATCAAATACACCTATTCCGGGGTGGAGAGACAGGCGGATTTCAGTGTCACGATGTACCCTAACTATCTTGATTGGTACGACTCTGGAACCATGGGACTCTGCGACTATAGCTGGGAGATCCTTGCGAACGCGGATGGGAGATACGACCTGCGTTGGGGATTCCTGAACCGGAATCTCTATTGGATGATCATGGACTTCAAGTTTTCATTACTTGGTCATCCTCTCGGCCAGGGAAACATACAGGAAGACCCAAGCGAGTCGGCTGAACAACGCGAACACCTGCCAGGCGGACCGGGAGGATTCGTAAAGGAAAACTGGACCCGGCTCTTCGGTGCACCGGCGCAGGTAGGCCTTCACTGTTTTTGCTGGAACTGTTGATGTCCCGATGTCTATGCCTTTGTCAGAGCGCCACATCAAGTGTCCACTACTCTTGTGGCAGCGCAACCGAATCAGCCCAAGACGCAGAACGACGACACCATGACCACTAGGACCAAGAAGAACTCCCAGGATCGGTGCATTTTCAGACACCGGCGCATCGGCTTGATCATGTCCAGTACGCTCTTCGGAATCGTGTTGGTTGTTGGCGGCCCACTAAGCTACGCACAAGAGCCGTCTAGCCAGGTACGACTACAAGAAAGAATAGGCCAGCTTCAGGAAGAACCCAAAGGCCAGGTGCAGGAAAGAGCCATACCAGGAGTGGCCAGCGGATTCTCTGCGGCGCCTCTTGCTGTCATTCCCGGCGCTGCTTTCAATCCTGCACCTTGCGCGCCCGCCGTGAAAGGTCTTGGACCATCTCTCGATGCGACCAATGAGTTGATGGCCCTTCCGTGGTGCGGGCTGGCCTCTGATTTCAAGCGATTTGGAGAGCAGTCCACCCCAGCGGCTACGCTCGCTGAAAACCGCGGGGGCGGAGATTTACATTGGGACTTCGCTTTGCAGACTGACGGGTTTTCCACCCAGGTCGATCTTGCTGCCTCGCCTGGGTTCCGAGCTGCGTCTTTTCAAAGCTTCGTATTCGAAGCTCCCCTCGATCATTACTGGAATTTCGCTGTCAGGGGCAATGTAAAGGCTCATGCGAGCGTCAGGGAAAAGAATCCTGTTACGGGAAAGGACTTTGTGACCTATCTCGATTGGTCATCCACCTTTCCGTTTGGTTTGCGGATCGACAACTTCCGGCTTGCGGCCTCCACCTTCCTGGAGTTGGACAGCGCTCACCCGGAGACGCCTCGTCTGAAAAACGCCGTCATTCAGCCGCAGTTTCGTGTGGTGGGTGAGGGCATTATTCCTTTCTCTCTGACAGTCCAGCCCACTGTCGAAGTTTCTGCGGGCAAGATTGTTTTGAGAGGCCGCATCATGAACCTCAGCGTTGGTCTCAAACACGAATTCGACGCTCGTATGACAAGCGATATCATCCTCACCATTTTCCCGGTCACGTATGACGTGGATAACCCCTTCTCACGCCGTGACATCTCGGTCCAAAAGATGTCGGTCGAGATGAAGGGATCGCTTGCTGTTTCGCTTGATAAAGTCGGCCGTCAGACCATTCCCTTCGCGCTGAGCTTTCCGGTCACGATGCCCGCTTCGGATACCCTGCACCAAGTCTTCCAAGTTCTGCAGCCCCCGTTGCCCAGATCCTGGGGAGACGGAAATCCGCAGGGCATGACCCCTGCCCTTTCCACCCCTGTTGATTTTTCCACGCCGGCTCGCGACATTGAAGCAGCGATTGTTTCACATATTCCATTCGGAGCCGTCCTCTCGATCGATCACAACCCTAGGCCGCTGGCTGGTGATCTGATCTCAGGCAGAACCTCTGACGGCGGCCCCGTCCTTTCGTATAGTCTGAAGGCCGATTCGGCCATCTTTACAGGTCACTACCTGACTGCCGAGGTATTTCGATACGCGGCGACGAGCGATCCGGTCGCGCTCGATCGGGTCAAACAATTGGTCGGTGGCTTCAAGCTGCTCTTCGGAGTCACGAGTGATGCGGCCGTGGTTGACGGGCATCGAATGCCCGTCCGTCCCATGCCCGGGGTCTTATCCCGTACCACTTGGCCTTCAACCAGCCAAACTGATTACTCCGATGAGGGGTCTCAAAAAGGTTCGCTCAACAAGCAGCCATGCTATTACGAGAAACCGGAAGGCGGCTGGGAGGTGATTAGTCAACAAGGAACGCAGCACTTCGGAACGTACAGCGACGCCCAGAATGCGCTGAATGCCCTCGCTTCCAAGCTTCAGATCCCGACGCCGCACATTGCCAGACCTCCCACGCTTCCTTCACTGCCGCAACCGCAACTCCGGCTCCCGGCCGTGCAGCCGCTCGGCACGGTCTGGTATGGCTGGGGATGTGGGGGTGATCATGCGGTGAGCCGCGATGCCTATGTCGGGGCGATGATGGGGTTGAGTTTTGCTGCGCTGCTTATTCCCGATCCGGAGGTCAAGCAAACAGCCAGCCAACTCATCGAGGGCGTGCTCGATCACCTGCTCGCCAACCATTGGAATTTCATGCTCGCACCGTATGACCGCATTCGAACCTCATACTTCGGCAACTACGATATGCAGCTTACATTCCTCCGCATTGGCAAGGCCATCAACCCTCAAAAGTACGGTCCAGTCTATGATTATTTCGCCCCCGCGTCCCAACTCACCTGGGTGCAAACGTGGTTCACCTCCATTGACCCAGTGATCGCCTACTACAAGTTCAACCTCTCCACGGCCTACATCGCGCCACTGTTTTTCATCGAAGACAATCCCGACCTGCGGAAAAACTATATGACCGCCTATAACATCCTGCGGCGCGCGACGGCTCACCACAAGAATGCATACTTTGATCTCGTGAGAATCTTGATCGAAACGCCAGATCGGCGAGCGATGGTTGCCAACAGTCAGCCTGACCCACCGGCACCAAATCCGATGGCCGCTCCCTTGAAGGAGCAGATCAAGACTGTCATGGCCGAGTGGCTCCAACGGCGGCAGCGTGTTGCTGCGCAGGACGGCCTCCCTCTGAACGTGGTCGCCACTCCGGAATTTCAAGTTGATCTTTGGAAGAAGAATGATGTGGCCGTCTATGCCTCGGCCGGTTATGACACCTCGGATGGCGCGTCGATCGGCAAGCGTTACGTCAGTAAATATGCGCTTCCGGTCTGGGGACGCATAGGCGATGGGATGGATTTCGTGTGGCAGCGAAATCCTTTTGATATTGGGGTCCACTTTCAAGACTCGGCACGGCCCGCTTGTGCGGTCACGCCACCGACGGCAGAGGAAATCAAAATCTGTGGGTCCGATCCAAAACGCGAAGGCCCAGGCGTTGATTACCTGTTGCCCTACTGGCTCGCCGTGTACCTCGGAGTGCTGCCAAAGTAGGTACAGTGGCACGGAAGCGACGTGTGGGAACAGCCCTATGGACTTCAACAATCTTAACATCGAAATCAAGAAGGATGGCTCTATGCGACTGCTACTTTCATTGATCACTGCAGATTCCCGACCAGCCGATCGGACAAGTGGTCACCGGTACATCCACCATACTCGGAAATTAGCCCAGCATGGCACGTGAAAGGAACACATGAGATACCTGAGCTTGTTTTTGATTGCTTTTGGGGCACTCGTCGCAACCGGACTTGCGTCCGCCGATCAGGATGTCCAGAGGCCCACCGTGACATTCGACCGAGCGATCCACTTCACTGCAGGGGACGGCGCAGACATGCAGCTTGCTCCTGGCACATACGGCGTCGAGCTAGCGGCGCAAGAGCGTCTCCGATTGCTGCCGGGTGACAACCAACCGCCGGTTGAGATTCAGGCCACGAGCCTAGTGCATGACGAGTCGCTGCCCGCACCGGTATCCATGGCCGTCATCGAAGAAGGGCAAGAGGATGAAGTGCATCTCGTATTGTTGCTTCCCGGCGGACAGGGCTTGGATGCGTTGGGGTCGTTTAGCGGCACGCGCTCACGGGCGGTGGTTTTGGCGCTCAATACTGTTCAGTTAAATACGGCTGTATTGGCGTTTGCCCAAATCAAAACGACCCCGCAGAAGTCGCCTTATCTGACGGTA
>DASXSU010000042.1:0-26553 GCA_036505795.1 Nitrospirales bacterium | reverse complement strand
AGGTCAAGAAATAAACAAAGATTGCGGATTGCTTTCGTCGGATTGAGACCCGTGATGCGGCGCAGGATCTCCCCGGAAACCGCCTTCACCCCGCCTGTTTCACCAGGAAGCAGAGCCGAGAGCAATGCCTCCCGAACAGTGGGATCCACACCAGACTGTGGCAATGCCGCTGTGAGCCGCTGAATCGTCTCACGAACTATCTCCGGTGATACGAGCCGCCGAGAGCTGCTCCAGTCCTCCCGACGTCTTTCAACGACCTCGCGCAACTGCTTGCGGAATTTCGTTAACGGGATGGGGTCGACCAGTTGATTCTTCAAATTACTCGGTCATATCATTGATATTCTTATTGACGAGATGATGAAGCGTCGGGGAAATGAACCACAGCCTTCCCAGCGTCGTTTCGGGATTGTAGCTTAGCGCAATGGTCAATCGGTCGCCATGCCATTCCACCTGATTGATCATCTTGCGTTCGATCGGTAACAGCTTGCCGTAATGCTGCTCGATCCACTTCAACAAGCGGTCCCGATTCTCCCTGCCTTCAAATTCCAGGTTGATGCTTTCCAATCGGGAATCTGCAAAGCGGTATTGCGCGGCAGTGAAGCGTGTCCCATTGATTATCGGTGGCTCCTGAGGATTCTCGTAAAGACCCACCTCTTTGACAAAATCCGTGCTCCATGTCTTGACCTGCTTGAGATCCGGGTACAGTGAAAGAGGCGCTTCCATGGTATAACCATTGAATTCATTGAGATCGCCGTTTATCCGCACCGCAAACGATCGGTCGACGTAGAAGCCCGTGCCTGCCACGCTCAGCAGGAACATATAAAAAAATTGCACTGAGGCATGTCTTCCCCTGGCGATTACTTGCAGCATCGTCCTGAGATCGTCTCGGTCCTCCATGTCTGATAGTCCCGTTCCGTCTTGCAGTTTGACTGTCCTAAGAGTATCGATCGGAGTTCCCCGGTGCCCCCATAGTCGGTTGATTCGCCGGGAATCTCCTTGATCGCCTGCGTACCGGTCCACTCCCAATCCCCAAGCATGTCCTTCAGCGGCAGGCGGCCCGCGGTAGCCTCTTCACAGGCCGTCCGCCATTCCAAGGCCTGGCAGAGTCGCTTCCCGGAGATGGCGCAGGCCTTCTCGGCTTTGGGGTAAGGGACGGCGAATGTTTGGTCGATCTCGATGCAGAACCCTCCCCGTTCCGCCGCCACCCCCACCATACCATCCGGACAGGTGGCCGGCGCCGCGGTCGTGATCCCCTTCTTCGCTGTGACCTCGCGTTTTGCCGGTTCTGATCCACCGATTCGGAGTTCCGTGATCTGCACGGTCGTTTTTGTGTTTCCGATAGGTGTCGTGACTTCAATAACCACCGGGCCTGGCGCAATCGCGGCGGGAACGCGCAGCGGCAGATCGAGAGATTTCGGCTTGCCTGTATATGCGCCGATCTCGATTGTCGGCGCGCTCAGCTTCACCGTCGCGCCGACGAGGTTTTTTCCTTTGAGCCTCAGGATAGGACTGGCTCCCGCCGCAACAGAACTGGGACTGACCTCAGTGATTTGCGGCTGCATCTGTTCTCGGCTGCCCCGAGTCACGCTGATCGTGAGGTCTGTCGGGCTGTTCTCGAACATCGAGACACTGCCGTCATCATCGACTGTATAAAGGACACGCCCCGCTTCGTCCTTAAAGATTTCTTTGCCATAAACGGGAACGGTAAACAGTCCCGCAATCATGGCCAGGCTTAGGATTCCCAAATGGTAGTGCATGATGAGTTCGTGTTTCCGATTTCGAGTTTATTGCGCGCCGCCTTTGCAGCACCGGCCGACAAACTTCTCGGCATTCAGTCGCATCGAACCGAGCTGTGTCTCGCAATCCGACTTCCCCATCAGATAATATCGCGTGTCTTGCTGGGTATCGTCCTGAAGGATGTCAAACCCGCCGGTCCACTCCCAATCGCCTTTCATGTTTTTCAACGGCACTTTGCCGGCCTGGGTGAGCTGGCACGCACGACGCCATTCGTCAAGCATGCAAAGCCGGTTTCCAGAGAGCGCACAGGTCTGATCGGCGACCCGAAAATCCCCTTTGAAGCTCCGATCTATTTCAATACAGAAGCCGCCCATTTCGCCTCCCACCGCCACCATCCCTTGCGGGCAAGACGACGGCGCCGTGGTTGGGATGACTCCAGACCCTTCATCGCCCCCATAGCCTTGTCCCGAATGTTTGACCACGTCTTCTCGTTTAGGCATCCCGCCACCCCCGATCTGCACCTCCGTCACCTGAAACTTCGTCTGGGTGCTGCCGATCGGCGTCGTCACTTCAACTATGACCGGACCAGGCGATACGGTTAAAGGCAAATTGACGGGGATATCCAGTCGCTTCGGCTTCCCCGAATAGGCGCCGACTTCGACGGCGGGCACACTCAGTTTCACCTTCGCGCCCACCAAGTTCTTGCCGGTCAGCTTCAGGATGTTATAGGTCCCTGCCGGAATCGAATCCGGCGAGATCTCTGTGATCTGCGGCTGCATCTGCTCGCGGGTCCCCCGGGTGACTGAGAGAGTCACATCTGTCCCTGGGCTGTTCTCGAACATGGACACCAGACCATCATCGTCGACGGTGTACAGGACCTCGCCGGCGTCGTCCTTGAACGTGTCTTTTGCCAGGGCCGGTGAACTCGGCAATGCCCAGACGAGGAGAAAGAAAAGCGAGATAATTTTAGACAATGGCATGATGAGACCCTCTCTACGGAAGGTTGCCCCTGATAATCCGCTGCCTGAGCTCTACGATACCTAAAGCGAGCCTTTGCGAGCAACTAGGGGGGACGGGCTGTGTTTGACAGGGCCTGGCCTGAACCTTATTCTACGCTCGTGAACAATGTCTTGGAACAATACGCGATTGAGCAGATTCTCAAAAGAGAATGGACTCAGTTATTGGCTGCTGGACGAGCCTGGGCCAATGCAATACCGAATAGCGACATTGCGCGCTTGATCGTCATCACCGGACTCCTGTTTGAAGGAAACTATCGTGAAGCGTATGAGGAACACGACCGGCTGTTCCTGAGATCGGAAGAAATGGAATCGAAGAACGATGATGCCTGTCTTGCCTTGAAAGCCTTTGCGCAGACTCTGGTGGACGGACATATCGGGAATGCCGGGGCCCATCTGTTTTTGGGTATTACTCTGGCTCAAATCGGTGAACTCGACGCAGCGATGAGCGAGTATAAGGAGACAATCCGACTGGCTCCCGATGAGCCCTACGCCCATTACTTTCAGGGCCAGGCACATCAGGCAACAGACCGGCTGGATATCGCCGTGAGAGAGTATCGGGAAGCAGTACGGCTTGCCCCTCTAAACGTCACCATGCGACTGAACCTTGGCTCGGCGTATCACAGCCAAGGCAACTTGGAGTCGGCAATCCCACAGTTTCGCGAGGCGATCAAGCTGAATCCTAACGAGGCGTATGCTCATTACAATCTGGGCCTTGCTCTGGCGGAACAGGGACGGTTCGAGCCGGCCATCACCGCCTATAAGGAAGCAGCCCGCCTGAATCCCCGCGACCCCCTCGCCCGATTCGCTCTCGGAAATCTGTTGGAGACGAAGGGACGCCTTCCTCAGGCTATCGCTGAATTCCAGGCAGCGACGCAGATCGCTCCTGACTTTGCCGACGCCTATTCCCAGCTAGGATGGCTCTATTACAAGCAGCGGAAAATACCGGAAGCAGCAGAGGCCTTAGCGAAGGCGGTCCAATTCGATGAGAAGGACAGCCATGCTCTGCATGGGCTGGGATTGGCGAAACTTGCCCAAGGGAAAAAAGACGACGCCCTGGTTCTTCTCCAACAGGCGTATCAATATGAAGACCGTCCGGACAAGAAAATCCTGATTCGCGGTGATCTCGTGCGGATGGGCGCGATCCCGCACTAAACCCGAAACAGTTCTTTTGAAATCTATAGTTCGCGGACGATGCCTTGCAGCACCGTCGCCTGAGTGACAGGATCTCCGGTTTTTTTGAGCTCCCGACGGATTTGCTCCTTCAAGTAGTTCGAGTATCCGAGTTTTTCGATGAGGATCTCGAGAAAACGCTCGCCGGGCAATAACGTTTGCTCTTTCAGTTCCTTGATGGTCGCCTCCGTGACCGGCACATAACTACTGCCGACATGCAGCAGCACCGGATAATGATGACCTTTGCCTGTCAAGCGTTCAAAGCGGACCCCGTCCAAATTTCTACTCCCTCAAAGGTCAAAGACTGTCTGGCACCGAGGGGCATATTCTAAGCAACCGGTGCCCAATAGGCAATGGAACGCCCCTGCTCGTTTGACTTCAAGCGGGGCGGCTGTTTATGATCACTGATACACCTGGTCGCCGGGAATCCTCCTTCAAGGAATGATCCTGGCCGACGGCGACTCCGCCGGATTTGAACGGTATCCGTCGCTCCTCGCCACAGTCAGCTGTTCTGTGATCGGACGCATGCCCGAGAAACTGCTCACCGCGCAAGAACTGTCAGTGGCCCTTCAGAGTCGGCGGAATCGCGCAGAACGGATCGTGTTCACAAACGGCTGTTTCGATTTGCTCCATGTCGGTCATACCCGATTCTTGCAACAAGCCAGAGCGCTGGGGGACTGCTTAGTGGTGGGGCTCAATAGCGACGCCTCGCTGCGGAGTATCAAACCGGGACGTCCCCTTGTCGCCGAAGGACAGCGAGCCGAAATCCTTGCGGCGCTTGCCTGCGTAGACCATGTCGTGATTTTTGATGCACCCGATCCTCGGGACCTTATTCAAGCTCTTCAGCCGGATGTTCTGGTCAAAGGGGGCGACTGGCCGGTCGATCGTATCGTAGGCCGCGATATTGTCGAAGCCCGAGGCGGGCAGGTCCTGACTCTTCCGCTGGTGCCGGATATTTCCACGACTCTGCTGATACAGCGAATTCAAAAGCTATCCTGATGATCGCCACTTCGAGTCCTGTGCTTCCGGCCGGCTGGACCGGTTTCGTCGATCCGATTCTTACTGCTATTGAGGCCCAACGCAGCCCGATTGCGCTATTGGGGTTGGCAGGATCGGGCAAGAGTCTCGTGCTCTCCACTCTGGCACTGTCCTTTTCGGACAAGCGTCGCTCGATGGTGGTGCTTGCCTCTACCGAGGAGGCGGCGGAAGACCTCCATGCCGATTTGGTGTTTTTTCATAAGCTGTTCGGCGCTTCTGTTGATCACATTCTCTTGTTCCCGGAATGGGGACAGTTGCCGTATTCCTCCACTCGACCGCCCGTTGAGATAGTTGGAACACGCATGCGAGCGCTGGATCAGCTCGCGGCAAAGAGGTCTCATCTACTGATCACATCAGTACCGGCGTTTCTTCAACGTCTTCTACCCCAACAGACCCTTCGTGAAGCCTCTCTTAACTTGAAGTCAGGAAGCGTCATCGAGCGTACGGAATTTATCAGCCGGTTGTTGCGGCTCGGCTATACCAGAGTCTCGGCGGTCGAGGCGCCCGGCGAGTTCGCGGTGCGCGGTGGAATCGTTGATCTATTCTCCTCCGATCAGGCCGCCCCTTATCGGATCGAATTTTTGGGCGATACCGTTGAGACCCTGCGAGTATTTGATCCCTCGACGCAAAAATCAGCAGGCCGGGCTACTGAATTACGGGTGCTCCCCGCTAGGGAACTGCTGCGCGAAGGGCCACAGGCGCTCGAACCCCTTGGTCCGGACGCCGAGTGGCGGGCCCCGGCCGTCTACCCGACCATGCAGACACTTCTTGACTACTTTCCGAAGCCACCGGTACTCGTCGCCGATGAACCACTGGAGCTTCAGCAACAGGCGGAGACGTTTCTCACTGAAGCTGCCTCGGCCTATGCAGGGCTAGACCCCTCGGCAGAGCCTCTTTCTCCTCCAAGTGAGTTGTTTTTGCCTCTCAACGACCTCTTGGAAGCCGGGGGAGCGCATTGCCTCGTGACGATTGACGCCATCGGATCGGCCGAAGATCACGCATCAGAAGCCTCAGCGGTGTTCCGATTCGAAACCCAGCGGCCCCAGGCCATTGGCATCGCGGTCAAAGGCCGGCCGTTCGCCGAAACGATTCCTCATCTTGAGGCGATCCGCTCGATAGGACCGGTGACGATTGTGGCGCGGAGCCGGGGTCAGGTGGACCGCCTGTGCTCGCTGTTTCGAGAGCACGACCTGCCCGCAGAGCCGTTGAGAGGAAAATCGGTCGCGGCTGTCGGCGCGCACGCGCCATACGCGTTAGTAGAAGGCGACATCTCGGGAGGCCTGATCAAGGTTACCGGCACCTGGAACGCGACGCTTGCGCCTCTTGCCGTAATTACCGAGGACGAGTTATTTGCCCGAGGCGCTCGCCACAAAAGCCCGACGACGTCAAAAGGCGCGGCATTTCTCAAGTCGGTCGAGGAATTAAAGATCGGCGATTATGTGGTGCACGTCCAACACGGCATCGGCCGCTATGTGGGACTGCAGCGGCTTCCGGTGCAAGGATTTACGAGTGACTACCTGATCGTCGAGTATGCGGGCGGCGATAAAGTCTACGTCCCCCTGGACCGGCTGAATCAAGTACAGCGTTATTTCGGCTCGGGAGAGCACGTTCCGAAACTTGACCGCTTGGGCGGCAAAACATGGGAGCGAACGAAAAGCCGTGTGCGCAAGGGTATCCAGGACATGGCCAAAGATCTGATCGCGGTGCAGGCGGCTCGAGAGGTGGGAATGCGGCCGCCTTTTACAGCGGAAAGCATCCTTTCGCATGAATTTGACGCCGCCTTTCAATATGAGGAGACAGAAGATCAATTGCGGGCGATTGAGGACGTGCGGCGGGATATGGAGACAGAAAAGCCCATGGATCGCCTGGTGTGCGGGGATGTGGGCTATGGAAAGACCGAGGTCGCCATGCGCGCAGCCTTCAAAGCCGTCATCGACAACAAGCAGGCGGCCGTCGTGGTTCCCACGACTTTGTTGGCCCAGCAACATTTCGAGACCTTCTCAGAACGCTTCGCCCCTTTTCCGGTTAAAGTCGGCGTCCTCAGCCGCTTTCAAACCCCGAAGGACCAAAAGGCCACCTTACGGGGGCTGGCCGATGGGACGCTGGATATCGTAATCGGCACGCACCGACTTCTGCAAAAGGACGTGCAGTTTCGCCAACTGGGCCTGTTAGTCATCGACGAAGAACAATGGTTCGGCGTGAAACACAAGGAACGCCTCAAGTTGCTGCGCGCGCAATTGGACGTCCTGACGCTGACTGCCACCCCCATTCCACGAACCCTTCAGATGGCGATGTCCGGTCTTCGCGAGCTGTCGGTGATCGAAACGCCGCCCGCCGATCGCTTAGCTATTCGCACCCAAGTCGCCCGGTTCGGCAAGACTCTCATCCGCGAGGCGATTCTTCGGGAGTTGAGTCGCGGCGGCCAGGTCTTCTTCGTCCATAATAGAGTGCATTCCATTGAGCACACCGGCGCGTGGTTGCGGGAGCTCATCCCGGAGGCGCGAATTGTGGTCGCGCACGGGCAAATGCATTCCCGTCTCGTGGAGGCGGTGATGTTGAAATTTCACAGCCAGGAAGCGGATGTCCTGCTCTCCACCGCCATTATCGAATCCGGCCTCGATATTCCCAACGCGAACACGATCTTCGTGGATCGCGCCGACACCTTCGGCCTGGCCCAGCTGTATCAACTGCGAGGGCGCGTGGGCCGCGGCAGTCATCAAGCCTACGCCTACTTCCTGGTCCCTGAGCAAGAAATCCTGACCGGCGAGGCGCAGAAACGCTTGCAGGCCATTCAAGACTTTACGGCATTGGGATCGGGATTCCGAATTGCGGCAGCCGACATGGAAATCCGCGGTGGCGGCAACCTGCTTGGACAGGAGCAATCAGGCCATATCGGGGCCGTCGGGTTTGAACTCTATATGCAAATGCTCGAAGAGGCCGTGCGAGAACTCAAAGGCCAAGCGGTAGTCCAGGAAATGGAGCCTGCCCTCCAACTGCAGGTCTCCGCCTTCATTCCGGACGAGTATGTGGATGACGTCTCGCAACGTCTCTCTTTGTACAAGCGCCTTTCGTCGAGCCGCCAACCTGGAGACCTGGCTCAATTGCACGGCGAGCTGCTGGATCGATACGGCCCGGTACCGGATCCCGTGGAACGCTTATTTGAGGTGATGGAAGTCCGCCTGCTTGCCAAAACTGCGCGAGCCGTAAGCATTCAGGTGAGCCCCGGCGTGATCGCTTTCAGTTTCGACCCTCAGTTGCTACCGGCACAAGAGGCAGTTCGCCAGCTTATGGATCATTACCGGTCAAAGCTCCGCTTCTCCTCCCCGCACGCGTTTCAGTTGCTTGGGGGTGACCAGGCATGGAAGAATGTCTTCCAGGAGATCAAAAGAACCTTGCAAGTCCTTGGAGGCTATGATAAAAACCCAGGAAATACGTAAACGATCGGGGGTGCCACCCTTTCCTAAAACCGCGAGTGCGCTGGTCATTCTTCTGTTGATTCTGGGCGCCTGTCGTCAAAAGCCGGATGACTCTGGGCAGGCCTTGGCAGTCGTTAACGGCAAGCCTATCACAATCAGCGAGTTCGATGTCCGTTGGTCCCAACTCCCGGAGTACGCCCGCAAGAAATATCCGGGGCCCGAAGGACGCAAGAGATTCCTTGATGAGTTGATCGACCGGGAAGTGCTGCTTCAAGAAGCCAAAAAACGGGGGATTGATCGCGACCGGCTTGTCTTGGAGCGTCTCGAACGGTTTAAAGAACGAAGCATCTTAGACGTGCTCATGCGCGAAGAGGTCGACTCGCGCGTGAGCGTCTCTTCGGAGGAGACAAAAGCGTATTACAATGCGCATCCAGGCACCTTCACGGCGCCGGAGGAATTTCGTGCCAGTCATATCCTTGTGAAAACAGAGGCCGAAGCTGCCGACCTCAGGAAACGACTGTCGCAAGGAGAGGACTTTGCGGCACTTGCGCGGAAGGCATCTATCGATACTACCACCAGAAGCAAAGGCGGCGATCTCGGAATGCTGAAGAAGGGCCAAACGGTCCCGGAGTTTGAAAGGGCGCTCATGACGCTCAAGCCCGGCGAAATCAGTCAACCGGTCGCCACCCAGTTCGGATATCATCTCATCAAGTTGGTGGAACGCGTTCCGGGCCCGGCCATGTCCTACGAAGACGCAAAAGATCAGGTCAAAGACCAGGTCCTGATTGATAAAAAACAAAAGCGCTTTAAGGAGTTGGTTGCGTCTCTTCGCGCCAATGCCAAGCTTCGCGTCCAAGACGCTCCCATTCCGGATTCTTCCCCTCGCGCTGCGGCGCCCGCGTCCGATGCTCGATAAGCTTCTCCCATACGCCGCCCGATTATCCGGTACGGGCCTCTTTTTGCTGGCGTCTCTGTTCCTGAATCTCCCGGCGGCATGGAGCGCGGTGCGCGATCGCATTGTCGCCGTCATTAATACGGAGGTGATCACGCAAACGGAGCTCGAGGAGGAAGTCAACGACGTCAAGACTCAAGCCCGGCAACGCTTCAAGGGGCCCGAGCTGGATCGGCGTCTCCGCCAGATTGATTATATGGGCATCAATCGAATGATCGAGCGAAAACTGCAGATTCAGATCGCAAAGCGCCGCGGAATCAAAGTAACGGACGAGGAAGTCAAGGACGCAATTGCCCGCCTCCGAAGACTTGGAGAGGCGCCTAATGAAAACGACCCCAAAGAGATGGCCTCCATCAAGGATCAACTCACCGCGCTCCGCATCATCAATCAGCAGGTGCGGTCCAGCCTCATGGTCTCCGACGAGGAATTGCACCGGTTTTACGAGCAGCATCAGGAGCGATTCCTATTGCCCCCCGAAGTACGCATCAGTCAGATCCTGATTGCCTTGGGACCCGGCACGGAGATGCTGCAGGTGCGCGAGAAGGTGCAGCGCATCTACGCTTCGCTTAAGAAAGGTGAACGCTTCGAAGAGCTTGCCGCCCAGCATTCTGAAGGACCGGAAGGCCGACGAGGCGGCAGCTTGGGGTTTGTGCGCATCGGCGATATGCTGCCGCAGATTCAAAACGCCATCCAAGGGTTGAGTCCAGGACAGTCATCGGAGCCCATCGCCTCGCCGTTGGGGATGCACATCATTCGGGTGGACGAACTAAAACCGGCTCAGTATCGGCCATTCGACGAGGTTCGTGAGGACATCCGTAATGCCGTCTATCAGTTAAAATCCGAGGATGCCTACCAAGCCTGGATCAAAAACCTCAAGGATCAGAGTTATATTGAAGTCCGGCTCTGAGGCCTCCCTGCTGATCTGACACTCGCATCCGATCCAGTTTTGTTGATTCTTCAGACGAAGGCCTGTATGGTCTCCCCGTTGCTGTATAGCACCCCCAACTTTCGGAGCCCTTTTTATGCGGCTCTCGATTTTCTGGCGTCTCGTCCTGAGTTCACTGGCAATTGTCGCTCTCATGGCCGCTGTCAATATCTACGCCCTTCGCCAGGTTCGTCAGCTGACGGCCCTGAGTACGCAGTTAGTGTCCTACCACTACCCGGCGATCGAAAGCGCCCAACTCCTGATTACCAACCTCTACAGCCAGCTTCGCAGCGATAAACAGTATCTCGCCGTTCGGGACTCGGTATTCCTCAAGAATTTTAAGGAGGAAGGAGAGCAATTTCGTCAGACTTTTGCCAAAGTTCGGGCACAGGAGAGCTCGGCCGAGGGCCGCAAGCTGCTTGGCGACGTGTCGAAGCTCTATGAGGAATACCAGGTGCTCTTTCGGAACAGCATCCGCCGCCGAGAACGGGCGGGGTCAGATACCGATCATGAACACCGCCGTGAACGTCTTATCGACGACATGACGGCACGCTTGCAAACATACATTGATCTTCATGATATCAAGATCGCCGGTGTCTTGAGCGATGCCCGGGCGCGCTCGGCCAACGCGGAGGAGATCACCAGCGAACTGGGCCTCGCGACCCTGCTATTGGCCTTGGGCTTGGCCGGCCTCGCCAGCTTTAGTATTCTTCGTCCCCTCCGGCGGCTTCAGGAGCAATTCCGACAGATCGGACAAGGCAACTTTTCGGAATTTGTCGATATCTCGGCTCCCCGTGACCTGCGTTCGCTGGTCGACACTGCAAACTGGATGCGTACAAAACTTCAGGAACTGGATGACATGAAAAGCGAGTTTCTTGCGCACATTTCGCATGAACTGCGGACGCCGCTGGCATCCATGCGGGAAGGGACTCACCTCCTGCTTGATCAAATTCCGGGCCCGTTGAACAATGACCAGCGCCAGATTCTTCGGATCATGAGCGACAGCAGCCAGCGCTTGATACATTTGATATCCACTCTATTGGACCTCTCCAAGATGGAGGCGGGCATGATGGAATATCAAATCGTCCCGAGCGAGCTGAAACGGGTTGCAGAGAGTTCGATCAATAAGGTACGGCTATTGGCGGAGGGCAAGCACATTCAGATCGTGTCGGATTTTCCTTCAGGGCAGCTGTGGGTTCCCATGGACGGCGCGCGCGTTGAACAAGCCCTCGACAATCTGCTATCTAACGCACTGAAATTCAGCCCGACCGGCGGAACTGTCACGCTCCGGCTCAGTGTTGACGAAGAGCGGAACACTGTTGGTCTCTCAGTGTCGGATAGCGGCCCCGGCATCCCTTCGGAGGACCTGTCCCATGTGTTTGATCGGTTCTACCAGGGAAAGCAGCTCGGAGGGACGACGCTTGCGGGTAGTGGACTGGGATTGTCGTTTGCTAAACAGGTTGTCGAGGCGCACGGTGGCCAAATCGGGATCGAGAGCGAAGTCGGGAAGGGCACAACTGTCCATTTTCAGCTACCTCTTGCACCGACCCCGCGAGAGTCCTGATGCGCCCTCGCCATGGCTTACAAGCATCCTCATTGCTGCTACTCTCGGGGATCGTCGCATGCTCGGCGGTGCAGCATTCCGAAGCTCCGGTAGAGCGGCCAGCTGCCCCGGCCCTCACTTCGTTTTTCGTTCCGGATCCGCAGGATGTTCCTCTTTACGAGGCCCTCGAGAAACAGGCAGACCAACTTCTGGCGACCTGCGCCCAAGGGCGCACCTGCGACCAAGCCCATTTTATTCGCGGTCTTGTCGCCCTGTATGAAAACCGCGAGACGGCCACCGATCATTTTCAGGTCGCGGTGACCATGGCGCCGACCAGTGCACGAGCCGAGTCCAGTCTTTTCTGGCTTCAAATCCTCGAGGAAACCCCCAGCGACATTAACGAAAACGGTCGGTTCTCCCATGCCACGATCCAGTTGCTGAGGGACCTTTTGGACCGAGAACTGTTGGCTCAGCAGTTGTCAAAAGAGCTGGATGCGTCACCGGTGCAGGCACTGCAGCGAGATCTCAAGGCGCGGGATAAGAAGCTTGAGGATTTGACCAAGCAACTCAAAGCCTTAAAACAGATCGACCGCAAGATGCGGGAGAAAACTCTTCCCAACCGGCCCTCCAGCAAGACGGCTCCATCCGGCAAGGAGGACCGTTAGAGGGATGGTACAAGAACGCATTCTTCTGATTGATGATGACCTAGGACTCCTCCACCTCCTCAAAATGCGGTTGACGGCCATGGGATTTAATGTTGTGGCCTGCGCGACGGCTGACGAAGCCCTCAATGAAGCCCGCAATGAGATCTTCGACTTGGCCATCACCGACCTGCGCCTTGCCGCCGGGGACGGATTGGATTTGATGGACGAACTGCTGCTCATTCATCCTGTGTTGCCGGTCCTGATTCTGACAGCTCACGGAAGTATTCCGAATGCCGTCGAAGCGATGCAACGGGGCGCATACGGCTACCTGACGAAACCTTTTGAAGACACAGAGCTGAGGCTCACGATTGAAAAAGCCCTCGATGAGCGGCGCATGCGCCGAGAAATTCACCAGCTGAAGGTATTGGTGAAAGAACTCGACGGGCTGGAAAATGTCGTCGCTGCAAGCGTCCCCATGCAAGCGCTGCTTCAGCAAGTGGTACAAGTGGCGGAGACCAATGCCACGATCTGTATCTCTGGGGAAACGGGCACGGGCAAGGAGGTCATTGCCCGCCTGATCCACGGCAACAGCCGCCGGGCGCAGGAACCGTTTGTCGCGATCAACTGCGGGGCCATTCCGGAATCCTTGTTCGAAAGTGAGCTCTTTGGGCATGTCAAAGGGGCGTTTACGGGCGCCTATGAGGCAAAGCGTGGCCTGCTACAGACGGCCGACAAGGGCACCCTGTTTCTCGACGAAATCGGTGAGCTCCCGCTGTCGATGCAGGGTAAGCTCCTACGAACGTTGCAGGAACGCGAAGTCCATCCCGTCGGCACCGCCCTTCCGGTGAAGGTCAATCTGCGCATCATTGCGGCAACCAATAAGGATCTGGGGAACTTGGTGAAAAAAGGATTGTTTCGAGAGGATCTCTATTACCGCATTCATGTTGTTCCGTTGACAATTCCACCGCTGCGGGAGCGGCGGGCCGACATTCCGTTATTGGCGCACCATTTCCTCAAGATAAATGCGCAGCTCATGAATAAGGACATCCAGGGCTTCCTTCCCCAGGCTATGCAGAAACTGATGTTGAGTCCGTGGCGGGGCAACGTGAGGGAACTCGAAAATGCCGTCGAAAAAGCGGTCGTCATGGCGACTCAGGACATGATTACGCCCGATCTTATCAGCTACCTGGATCATGTTCCGGACGGCCAGTTGAAACCCTTAACCGCGGCCCGGGAGGAGTTCGAACGCGGGTATCTCAAGGAGGTCCTCGAATTCAGCCGTGGAAATATCTCCCGGGCGGCGTTGATCGCGGGCCGATACCGCGCCGACTTCTATAAGCTGCTCAAGAAGTACCGTCTTCATCCGGCAGATGTGAAAAACGCGAAGCCTGAGGAACCAGAGAATCCGACGACGGACTCATCGAAGTAGTTACCCTCTTATTAGCACGGGGGGAGGCTAGTAGAGCCAGGATTGCTGTCCAAAGCGCATCCTTGGACTCCCCCGTGGTGGCCGAGCATCCGAGCACCGGCATCCCAAAGAAGGCCTCGAGCTTTCGCAGGGCCTCGAGCCGATTCCCACGCGAGAGCTTGTCGACTTTAGTCGCCACCACCAGGACCCCTGTTCCTAGTGCGGTCGCCCACTGGATCAGTTGACGTTCCTCCTCTTCGCCCCGCCTGATATCGGTCAGCACGACGATCCCCCGTAAAGAGCGACGCCCTTGAATGTAGCCCTCGATCATCGGACCCCATTGCTCATGGACCGCCTTTGACACCTTGGCATAGCCGTACCCCGGAAGATCGACAAAACGAAACTCGGTCTGGCCTTGCGGTCCCCGTGTCGTTGTCACTCGAAAGAAATTCAAGAGGCGAGTACGGCCTGGTGTCTGGCTGACTCGTGCCAGGCCCTTGCGTCCCAGTACCGCATTCAGCAGAGAGGATTTACCGACATTCGAGCGCCCTGCAAAAGCGATCTCGGGAACATCACCGGCAGGAAACTGCGAAGGTTGGGTGGCGCTCGTGAGAAACTCAGCAGTCAGAATTTTCATGCGGACAGGAAGAGAGTAGTTAATTCAGCAGTCGTCGGGCTTGTTGATAACGCGGATCCTGTAAACGATCCAGATCACCTCGAATATACCCAAGGCCCAACACACACAGTTCGAAGTTTTCGGCCAACTTTCGAAACAACGGTGAAGTGGCGTTCTGATCGGCATCCTTGGGAGGATCGCCGAACTCGGCCACCATGCGATAGGATCGCTTACCGGTCTTGACGTAATCGATAAGGAAGTCCTTGTGATAGATAAGTCCCGCGCTTTTGATGCGCTTCAGGTATTCGGGAAAGAGGCCGGCCATAAAGAGCGTAAAATCCCCGATATGCCGATGCACCTCGCGCTCCCTATCAAATGATCCTGCCTCTAGGGTCATCTCTGATTCGTACAACAACTCCACAACGGCTTCTACCGAGTCGCCGCGGCTGTTTTTGATTCGATAGAGTTGATCGCTACGGGTAAAATCCACGAGGAGGGTAGAAACGTACTCGGTCACTTTGAAGTCCGGCCAACCGAGCTTCTCCGCGAACACCTTCTCCGCGAGAGATCCGAATAATTGCCGTAAGGGATGTTGTTCCGGAATATGTGTGTCCACTATCCCACCACCTCCCTGGGGCTCGCCTCACCGAGTATATAAGTCGCCATTCACCGTTGCAATGTTGGCGTATCCCCCTGTGGTATATATCGAAAGTCTGGTGCCAAAACTTTAGTTGGCCTGTTTTTTTCTGTAGATTACCGGCATCTTAGCTGACTTGCCTGCTGTCCAACACGAAAGTCACCGGACCATCGTTCCGCAGTTCAACCGTCATATGCGCGCCAAAGACGCCGGTCTCGATAGTGAGGTCCGTTCCCGCGCGCAGACCGGCCACAAATTCCTCAAACAATCGGCGCGCGGTCGAGGGTTCGGCCGCTTGATCAAAACCAGGACGGCGGCCCTTACGCGTATCGCCGAGCAATGTGAACTGTGAGATCGCGAGGAGTCCTCCTCCAATCTCCGCCAGGGATCGATTCATTTTGCCCTCCTCGTCGCTGAAGATGCGAAGTGCCGGTATTTTTTCGGTCAGATACACAACATCCGTCTCGGTGTCTCCTTTGGACACCCCAATAAGGACCACGAGCCCGGTTCGGATCTGCCCGACAATCTTGCCGTCCACCTCGACCGAGGCCCGCGTGACGCGCTGGATCACTGCTTTCATTTCCCGGTGAACACTCCCCCATTGCACCCGCCCGCCCCGCGCCCGCCGAGACGGGCGCTTTTCCCGGGGCACCCGCCCTCCCCAGGCGCGCCAGGACGCGCCCCTTCCCGGTGGGCCCGCCGAGATGGAGCCTTTACCCCTGGGTTCTCTAATTGCAGCAGTCGCTTTTTTATGTTGAGGCCGCCCGAAAATCCGCCGAGCGACCCGTCAGCCGCGACCACGCGATGGCAAGGGACAAGAAGAGGAACCGGATTTGCTCCGCACGCGCCACCGACGGCCCGCATCGCGCTAGGGTTCCCCAGTTTGCGGGCGATCCAGCCGTACGACCGCACGCGACCATAGGGAATGCGCTGAAGTAGATTTAGCACTTTCTGGCGGAACCTCGGCTGCGGCCCGAAATCGAGCGAGAGTGCAAAGGTTCGCGTGGTTCCTGCAAGGTAGCCCTCTATGGCGACTCGGGCGGCTTTCACATGATTTTCTGCGCTCTTTACCGCGATTCCCTGCAAAGAGCGATCAGTACAGCCGGCCTCGTTCAGCGCTTGTTCCACGGCCCGGCGGCTAGTTTTTGGCAACACCACTGCCGACACACCGCGTTCTGTCGCCGCAACACCCATCCAACCCCAGTAGGTCTTAAAAATATCGGCTTTCATCGATAATCTCCTATTTCTGCTTGATGCACTCGATTTCGAGCCGGATCGTCACCTCGTTCCCGACCACTAAGCCGCCGTTATCGAGGGTCTTGCTCCAGTTCATCCCGAAGTCTTTGCGATTCAACTTGCCCTCAGCCGAAAACCCCGCCCGGGTGTTGCCCCCCGGATCTTTGGGAAGGACCCCGTTGAAGGTGCCGGTGAGCACGACCAGCTTCGTCAGCCCCAGGAGAGTTAAATCTCCGTGAGCGACATACGTGTCGCCGTGTTTCTCGTAGGATGTCATCTTGTAAGTCATCGTCGGATACTTCTCGACATTGAAGAAATCCGGAGTTCGCAAATGCGTGTCGCGCTTCTGATGATTGGTATTAACGGACGCGGTTTTGACGACCGCTTCAATCGCTTTCACAGTCTGGTCGTCGGGGTCCATGTCGATAAAACCGGTGTAGTCAGTGAAGCGTCCGGTGGTCCTGGAGATCACCATGTGGGCCACGCTGAAGCCGACAATGGAATGATCAGGATCAACATTATAGCGGTCTATTCCCGCGAAACTTTCGTCACTCCCGAAGACAATACACAACGCGAGCAGCGCAAACCGTCGAGTCATCGTCATGATCAAGAATAGAGCCCTCTCTTTCTCAGCTGCGCCCGATTTTCCGCTTCAGCAATCTCCACAAGAACTCCATCTCGCTCGAGCCCAATAGAGTGTGAACCGTGACATATCCCGTGACACTCAGCCCGATTCCCACGACAAGCATAACCGACTTGGCAACCCACGCATCCGGCTGGTTCCAGACGGCAAGATACGCAACCCACAGGCAGGCGGCAACGATAGGGGTGGACGCCACGATCACACGCAGATGACTATTTAAAATTGTCCTCCAGCTAAGCGCCTCCAGCCGGCGAGATAAAACGACCACCAATACCCCCATATTCACCATGGCGGACAAAGCAGTCGCCAGCGCCAGTCCCGCATGGGCGAGCGGTCGCATTAATAACAGCGACAGCACAATGTTACCGCCAAGAGCGATTGCCGCTACCATGACCGGAGTCCGAGTGTCCTGAAGCGCGTAGAAGGCAGCCACAACGATCCGGACACCCGCGAAGGCCCATAGCCCAACGGCGTAGGCCAGCACTGCCGACGAGGTGCCTGCGGTGTCAACCGGAGAGAAACGGCCGTGCTCAAAGAATAGGTGCACGATCGGCGTCCGCAGCAGAATCAAGCCGACCATCGCCGGGAAGATGATGAAAAAAATCAGCCGGAGCCCCAATCCCAGGGTCTCGCGCAGGGCCTCAAAATCTCCCTTCGCCGCTTGGGTTGAGAGCGAGGGAAGAACCGCTGTCGCAAGGGCGACGCCGAAGACGCCCAGTGGAAACTGGATCAGTCGCATGCCGTAGAACAGATAGGTAGGACCACCGGGAAAGTATGAGGCAAGGATTGTGCCTACGAGAACATTGATTTGTGTCACCGACAGCCCGATCAAGGCCGGCACCATAAGCCAGCCCATACGACGGACTCCCTCATGGCGTAGTTCGGGTCGCCAACCAAATAAAAACTTCGCTTTCCACAACGCCGGAAGCTGAATCAGGAACTGCGCCAGCCCGCCGAAGACCACCCCGTAGGCGACCGCTAATATCGGTTGGGAGAACCAAGGCGCCAGCACCATCGCCGATGTGATAATGGCAATGTTGAACAGGACGGGCGAGAACGCCGGCGCCGCGAAACTGCGAATCGAATTCAGCACGCCCATCGCAAGCGCAGAGAGCCCGATGAATAAAAGATACGGAAACATGATCTGGGTCAGGAGGGTGGTCAGGGCAAGCTTGCCGGGGTCGTTGCCGAATCCCGGCGCTATGACCGGTACCAACCACGGCGCGATCAGGATGCCAATCACGCAGACGCCGGTAAGGACAGTCACCAGCGTGGTGAACGCCGCGCTCGCCAATTCCCAAGCGTCTCGATGGGTGCGGCGCGCTAAGTATTCACTGAAGATCGGGATGAACGCCGCGGACATTGAGCCTTCGGCAAACAGCTCCCGTAAAAGACTTGGAATGCGATACGCGACAAAAAACGCGTCGGCCGCCGCGCCGGCGCCAAAGAGGCGCGCAAGCACCATGTCCCGGATAAATCCCAGGATTCGGCTGCAGAAGGTGGCGATCCCGATAATGCCGGCAGACTTGAGGAGTTGTTTGCGCTCGTCGCCTTGCACTCGATCAGTGGGCCGGCTGGTTGGCGGCATGCAACCGCTCCAGCACGGCTGCCGCGAGCAATGGAAACATGATCTCGTGGTGTCCGATCAGCAGATGACCCTTGCCGCCTTTTTGCGTGGGGCGCCGCACGACGTTGGTTTGGGGGCGGTAGGACGGCAGGAAGTCCATATTCACAGTGGTGAGACGATTGACCGCGTAACCGAGGTTGCGCGCCAAAGTGAGCGCCTTGAGGAACACTTCAGGCATAATCACCGCCGAGCCGAGATTAATATAGACGCCTCCGTCAAGCCCCGCCACGACCGCCGCAAAAGTGCGGAAATCCCGAAGCGACCCTTCGCCAAGGGCGGCGCCGTCCACCGCGGGATGCATGTGGATGATATCCGTGCCGACCGCGACATGGACGGTGACCGGAATACCCGCACGGACTCCGGCGGCAAGCAGACTCGTTTTTCTATTCGGAAATCGCTGCTCCTCGATCCAGTTTCCTACGGCTTCGCCGATTCCAATCCCCTTGCGTACCCCACGAATAATCGCCTCGTTGAGGCCTCGACCGGTTTCCTCCGCCATGCCGAAGCGACCGGTGTCGATTTCCGCCTCCACCTCTTCCGATGTCTGCCCCGTGAGCGCCAACTCGAAGTCATGGATGATCACAGCGCCGTTTAATGCCAGGGCGGTCACCACCCCGCGCTCCATGAGGTCGACAAGAATGGGATTGAGGCCAACCTTCGTCGGGTGCGCGCCCATTCCGATGACCACCGCTTTTCCGTTGAGGCGCGCCTTGGCAATCTCCTCCACCACCTCACGAAAGGTTCGGGTGGCGAGAATGTCCGGAAGCCCCGTGAGAAAATGGGTAAAGCGACCTCCCGGCCGCCAGGGCTTCGCGAAGGAGGGAAGCTGCACCTTGCTGTATCTTGTCGACAGCGGGTAAGTCTTGATCTTCTGAAGAGCGAGCGGCTTAATCAGCGGAGCGCGCAACCGGCCGGGTAGGGGGGCCTTGCGCGATTTACTCTTTGCCAAGCAATGCCTCGTCAACCAACTCGCACAGGACGTGACCGAGAGTGATATGGGTTTCCTGAATGCGGGCCACCACTGTCGAAGGAACCACAAAAATGTGGTCCACCAGCCCCGTCAATTTTCCTCCCGAGCCGCCGGTCCAGCCGATGGTGATCATTCCAATATCGCGGGCCGTCTCCAACGCTTTCAAGATGTTCGGCGAGTTTCCGCTGGTGCTGATGCCTATCGCAACATCACCCGGACGGCCCAGCGCAGTGACTTGCCGGGCGAAAATCTCAGAAAAATCGTAGTCGTTGGCAATACAGGTCAGCTTCGCCTGATCGGTTGTGAGCGCGATGGCTGCGAGGGGGTGCCGATCGCGGCGATAGCGGCCGACAAACTCTGCGGCCATGTGCGAGGCGTCCATCGCGCTGCCGCCGTTGCCGAATAGGAGTACCTTATTGCCCCGGCGAAACATGTCGGCCAACACGCCCGCGACCTGCTGTATTCGCTCCGCATGCTCGGCGGCAAATTTTACTTTGGTCTCGGCGCTGTCCTGAAACCAACGCTGGATCTGGGCTTTCATTCGGTCTCCAACAGGTAGGGCTGTGATTGTAGGAGAGGGTGGAGGGGGTGTCAAGGAATGCTCCGATTAGAGTTGCGGGTCCTGTCGGCGAACAGCCCCGTCGTTTTGCCGCCTCACCGTCTCGGCGGCACGCACAAACGTGGCGCTCCTTATTCGTCGCGCCGTGCGCTGCTCCCGAAGCCCAAGTCGCTGCGCGCGCCTAGGGCGTCCGTTCGCCGCCACCCGCATTTCGAATCTACGCTAGGTGTAGAACGAGATAAAGGTGAGTTGGCGAACAGCCGGGGTACCCGTTGCTCTCGGAGTGGGACCTGTCGCGGAGCAGCCCCGTTGAGCGGCGCCTTCGGCGTTGCAGCCCCGCAGACTCGCCTGCAGGCGCCTTGGCTCACCGGTGCGCCCAGCTCCGCGCCACCCACTCCTCCTGCAAGGGGTCACCAGTTCGCGCTCCGCTCCGAAGCAAGCAAGTCGCGCTGCGCGCGCCTAGGGCGCCCGTTCGCCACCACCCGCATTTCGAATCTACGCTGGGGCAAAGATGACGGGTCCTGCCTCGACTCACCCCCAGCGGCTTCCATAGTCCAGGCGCTGGGGGGCCCCCGAGTCGAGTCACCCGCAGTCACGGGATAGATTCACCGCTGGGAATCTCCGCAACAGTGTTGGAGAGTACAAGCGCGGGTCCTGTCGTGCTTCGACAAGCTCAGCATGACCGGAATCAATCCGTTCGCCCTGAGCCGGTCGAAGGGCGCTCCGTCAGGGCGCCCGTTCGCCGCCACCCGCATTTCGAATCTACGCTAAAGGAGAAGATTTAGTGGCGACTTCGACGTCGCGATAGCGCTTCTCGCCTTTTTGGATGAGAGCCCTTGCCCGAGTCGGACCGAAACGCCCGAGAACGCGAAACTTCCTTCCGCGCTCTTGATTATACGAGACGAAATAGTGCTCGATCTCCGTAAGCCGACGAATGGGCAGGTCCTTGAGGGTACGAGTAGTTTCATACACGCGTGAGGCTACCGCCACACCGATCAGTCTATCGTTACGCTGCGTCTTGCCCTCCTCTGTCTGCTCCGCTTCGAGGACGCCGATGAGCCGAACCTGAACGAGACACCCAGCGAAGGACCCTTCCTCCATTAGGATGAGCACATCCAAGGGATCGCCGTCCTCGGCCAGAGTCGAGGGAACCGAGCCGAAGTCAAACGGAAACACCGTCCCGGGCGGCAGGAGGTGAGAGATCTTGTAGATGTGGTGAGACCTGTCGTACTTGAACTTGATCGCGCTTCCTTTCGGCGTGTCGACGACCACATTCAAATATTTCGAATTTTTGTCCCAGGTCGGTATCTCCTCAGACTCTCGCACCCCAATAGTTCGGAGATTTTGTCGTCTCCCTCTCATGCGGGCACTCTCCTTCATCCGTTACAATGACGTATGGGAAGCAAAAATCATAGACTGAATGACCAATTCAGGAACATCAATCCCGCATTCGCTGAACCTACCGAATGGCAGCGGATGAAATTCATTTCTTCCCGCATCTGGTCCACCACGCTTCATCCTCGAACGAGTCCGCTCGTTGTTATGGAGAATGACGGATCCATGTTGCGGTCCAATGAGGATACGCCGACGGTAACATGGATTGGTCATGCCACACTCCTCATTCAGCTTGACGGTCTCAATATTCTCACTGATCCTCACTGGTCCGATAGGGCAAGCCCGGTCAGCTTTGCCGGGCCGAAGCGGTTGGTTCCTCCTGGATTGCGCTTCGAACACCTCCCCCGTATCCATCTCGTCCTGATCTCCCACGACCATTACGATCATCTCGACCTGCAGACCGTTCGCCGCCTGGCCCGCCTACATCAGCCACGGTTTCTCGTCCCCTTAGGTCTCAAACAATGGTTTGAAGAGATGCAGGTTCCGAATGTCGAGGAACTGGATTGGTGGGACAGTCAAAAGATCCAGGATAGTGACGTGACCTGTGTGCCAGTTCAGCACTTCTCAGGCCGCACCCTTTGGGATCGCAATTGCCGTCTATGGGCGGGATGGGCCGTGCAAGGTAACAGCGGACATTTCTTCTTTGCTGGGGATACCGGCTACTATCCGGACCTCTTTAAAGAGATTGGACAACGGCTCGGAACGTTTGATCTTGCCGCGATTCCGATCGGCGCCTATCTACCGCCGTACATGATGAAGTTCGTCCACAGCACGCCCGAACAAGCCCTCCAAATTTTCTCCGATATCCGAGCGCAACGGTTCCTGGCAATGCACTGGGGCACATTCGACCTGGCGGACGAGCCGATCGGGGAGCCGCCGAAGCGGTTGGAAGTCGAGACTCATCGCCTAGGATTAGACCCAACGCGCGTCTGGGTGATGCAGCCGGGAGAGACGCGGCTATGGTAAGACTAGGTCTGATGAGGCTTTCCCCGCGTGGTCATCAATCTCAGGAAACGATCATTGTGATGCTCACGTCGCAGGAGACTCTCCGGCGAGGAACGCCTCGAACCGCGACGGGCGAAAACCTATGTCGGCGCGACGCCACGCCAGCCGGAAGCGATCCTCGATTGCGGCTGCCTCAGTATCGGCTTTCTGCGCCCGCAAACTGCGTCCGAGCCCGAACAGCGACCATGGGTTCTCAGGTGTGCGACGGAGGTCCTCGCGGAAGACTGCCTCCGCATCTGCTGGGCGGCCGGCGAGAAGCAACAATGTTCCAAGCGATTCTCGGACCGGATAATACCAGTCCGGGGGTTCGTAGTAGCGAAGTTGATCTTGAAGGCGCACCGCCTCTTTGAAATGAGCAATCGCCTCATCTAACTTTCCCGCCCTGGCATTAATGTTCCCGCTTAAGACATGCTTGGCGATATCAAGCACAGTCTTTGCCCTGTTGTTCCCGACGATCCTGTCGACGCGCTCCATTTTGGCGTTGGCTTCGAGCTGGCGTAGTTCGACGTTCGCCTGATCTAACTGTCCTTTTGCAGTAAAGGCCAACCCGCGAGCATAGTGCCAGAGTGCCGTCGTGTAACTCAGATCCGGCGCCGGAGCAGGCTCGCGTAAAATCTCTTCCCATCGCCCGAAGCGAGCAAGCGCAAAGAGCGGTGTCGGCAGGAATGATTCCATATTGGGTGCGGCCCGGATCGCGTCGAGACTCACTGCTCCCATCAAGTCCCGGGACGCCTTGATGGCCTCTTCGCTACGACCCTGCATAGTCAACGCCATTCCCAGGAAGTGGATGTTATGAGGGTAGTAGCCCAAAGGATAGCCGCCCGACAGCGTGCGGCCTTCGAGGTAGTGACGATCCGTCGCTACCGCATGGATATTGCGCTCCACGGCCTCTTCATACATGCCGACCCGTATATAGATATGCGCCGGCATGTGCACCAGATGGCCGGCGCCGGGCATAAGCGCGGGTAGGCGTTGCGCGCAGGGAAGCGCGCGCTCCGGATGCCGCGAGGCCTCGACCGCGTGAATATAGTAATGGCAGGCGCCGGGATGATTGGGATGGCGGATCAGCACGCCTTCCAGCACCTCGACGATTTCAGCCGTACCCGGTTGAGGCCGGCCTTCGTTCGTCCAGAAATCCCAAGGCCGCAGATCCATGAGCGACTCTGCAAACAATGCAGCGGCATCCGGGTCCTCCGGATGTTTCTTGGAGTGTGCGCGCATCGCATTCGCGTAGATCCTATCCAGCTCGCTTCGATCCGCATCGGACGATAGGGAGTACCGCACCGTGAGGGCGTCAATATAGTCACGCTCTCGTGGCGTTACGTGCGAGGCGTGAGCCCGGGCTTTCTGAATGGCTTCGTAGGCCCGGGGCTTCTGCTCACGCTGCATGGGTGCATTGATGTTCGGCCCTAGCGCCAGCGCAATCCCCCAATACGCCATTGCCGCATCGGGATCGAGCCGGGCCGCCTGCTCAAACGATCGGATCGCCTCTTCATGATTAAAAGCGAAGATCAGCCGCATCCCCTGATCGAAATATTTCTGTGCCAGAGGATCCCTTGTCGTGATCGGGTGCTGCAGCGAGCCGAGATTGTCGAAGAGCGGCTCCGAAACGGCGCGCGCCTTGGGCTCATGCTTCTCAGGAGCGGCACACGAAAAAGACCCCAGGGCCGCGATGGCCAGGAGCGCAGCAGTCGAGAAAACTCTAGCGGTCATCATGCATGTCACCTTTATGAGTTTTTCGACCCATTGTTTAGTCAGTGGCTCGTGTGATGGCAAGACCGGAGTTCTTCCTAAGGAAGGATGTCAGACGCTGAACGGCTCGTCGCTACAATAACGAATCAGCGTTTCATGTGCGGGCTGAAACTGGAAAATGGTGCCGGCGCTGCTGCATCAGCGGCCCCCACCAAGCCGCGACGGGCGTGCATAGATGAGGGCGGTGAAAACGAGTGTGGCTCTGTTGTCTGAGCGCCTGCCCTGGTTGACTTCTCTCGAACATACTTAGGCGGGACTGGAGGGGCCAATTGGAGCGTTGTCGAAACCTCAGAATGGGCCGAATTCTCACGAGGACGTCTGGATGGGGTCAGCGAACTTGGTTGACGGAGTAGAGGAATGTTATCCCGAAATCCGAGTTGCGTTCGCGTGTGGCTCCAAACATCACGGGGGCGCGCGTGCCGTGAGGAAGGGATTCCGTAAAAGGGGGCGACATAGGTATACACGTATACGGGACTCTCACCCCAACTCCAGAAGCTATCCGGCTGGGGCCTGTAGTTCTCAGGAAACCCGGAAGGGGCGCCGACCTGTTCTTCCACTCTGCTCTTAGCCTGCACTTCTGGCGCATAGGCTTCCTGCTCGTGGTAGGTGGTATCCGCAGGAGGCAGGCTTGGCTCGATTCTCGGGGGCAGCAAAATCACCCGGTTTCCTAGCTCAACCTTCTCGCAAGACCGTTCCCCCTGAGGCTCGTCGGTATACAGTGTGCTCCCATTGGACTGTGTACACTCCCAAATGCCGGCTACGGAGACACGCACATCGAAGAATGTCAGGACTAGGCTGAAAAATATGCCGGCAATGACTGGATACATGGCTTCACCTCTATCGACATAGGCAGGGGCTTGGGGCAAAAGGTTACAGGGATTAGGGTCAGAACGGCTCTATCCATTTCAGTTCCGATAAAATTCCTAAAAAAGAGGGTGCTCCTCTTTTTGTTTTGAAAATTTGCCTGTCCCATTAAAACATGATATATAGTGATTATACTTAAATAATATAGAGGGAGTCTCATAATGACACGCCTCCGTCCCTCCATAGTACTGCTTGCCCTCAGTCTTCTATCCGCTTTACCCCTCCTCCCAGCAACAGAGAGCCTGGCAATCAGTGAATTGCCTCAAAATGAGTCTCAACTAAGATCGACTCTGCCTGTAACAACCGATGGCGATCCTGTTGATCTGAGTACAGGCTTATACATTTTGGACGAAACAGATTTGTTCTTACCTGATGTGATCCCGATTACCTTCACGCGAACGTACCGACCGGGAGATCCGGCATCTCGCCCCTTGTACGAGAGGGCCCCACGCGGGCAGTTGCTGTACGATGAAGGGCGCCGTGACGTCGTGACGATTCTAATCCTGGGAGTTAAAAAGCCCTTGGAGATCGAAGTGCCGGTAGGAGAAATATTGCTCAAGGGTTGTCAAGACGTCGAAAATCCGGTGGTCAATCCGCCATCGGCAACAAACGCGTTGCCACTTCTGCCTGCCGTGTTAGAACGTTTGGGCTATCGCTGGGATGCCCTAAAGGGCAGTTACAATGTGCCAGCAGATGTTGACGCTCGTATCCGGTCGACTGTTTTGGTGCCGCCGCAACACGGCACATTAATATTGGTGGATCAGAAAAACCACGTCTATTCCTACGAAGCAACTTCTGGCTATCTTGGCAAAGACCAAGTGACCTTTCTTGTTGACGCCGATGGCCGGCGATTGAAGTACGTAGTCATGCTCGCTGTTGTCAAGCACATCGACGAGCACGGGTCATCAGCGTGCGAGCGGATGGGGCTCTCCTGAGTTCAGAATCTGAATGCTGCTGTCGGGTCGTCCACTGCTGGCGATCAATTATCCTCCTGGCTTCGTATTGATCAATTAGAGGGGAAATTGGCCGGCGCCAATACCGTGAAAAACGATAAGTTTCTAAAGTTTCTTGATTCTCTAGCTGACACAAGAGCCTAGCAGAGACATCTTACCTCAAAAAGTTAGTCCAAGGTCTGGAGCAATGCACGCATCTCTGGAATCAGATCCATTCCGCCGTTCGAGCGGCCCGAGAGGGCCACGTCGATACCGGCCGTAAGCACCGGCTTGGCCTCATCTTTCCTTCCCAGGGCAGCCAAGGCACGGCCCAAGGCAAGATGTGAGGCCACGTGCACCGGATCGAGCTCAACTGCGACGCGAAGGTGCTCGACGGCTTCCTCAAGATTTCCACGTTCCTGCAAAATCTTGCTCCCAAGTCCATATCGGCCCAGAAATCCCCTG
>DASXSU010000041.1:0-34321 GCA_036505795.1 Nitrospirales bacterium | reverse complement strand
AGCCGTTGCAGAATCGGTCTCTGCCAAGGAGGTCCCACCGTGCATGTTTCCTTTAAAACCTTCCGATGTCATGGCCTATGAGCTTTTCAAACCGCTACGGTCGTCATTCTCTGCGAGTTGCCAGGAGGTATCTTATGAACAAGCTGCTTCAAAACCATGAGGGTGTCCGGCTCGGCAGAGAGAGCCTAATCGTATTGGGCATGCTCCTTTGCATTCAATCTACACCGTCATTCGCAACTGAGGTGTCGAGAACCAGTCAAGAAAACCTTGCGCCTGATGTCCAGGTGACAGCGGGAGAAGGAAACCATGGCGAGGTGCAGTCCAGCAAAACGCCGCAGACTGGGCTAAAGGAAGACGCACCGACGGAGGAGGGACAGGGCGTCGAGAGCCGTGCCGTAGGTCAGCCGTTGCCGCTCATGATGCCGAAGCTGCAGCGCACGATAGCCCCACAGACCTGGGATGTGTTGTGGGCGGTCACCTGGAAGCGCGCAAGCTCATATTACCGGATTCAGGCAGCCCCAACCACGCAACAAGACTCCATGTGCCGAAGCAATTTGATGCTGGATGTGTTGGTGCATGACACCATCCAGGCGATCGCGATGAAAAAGTATGGTGATGCGGCCCGCTTCATGAGCCAGTTTCAAGACCGCTCGCTCTGTTTGACTCGCGAGGGCATGCGGGGCGTGGATTTTGCCTTGAGCTTCTATCTGCATCATGCGCTGACGCATCTACCGCCCGCGCAAGCTCATATTGCGGTCCAAGGCGTGTTGAATCTCGGCATGCTTACATTCGACCAACTGCAATACACAAGACGCAGTTGGTGGTTGTTGACCGTGATGAGTCATGCGCAACTGATCAGCCCCCAGATGTCAGATTACCCTCGAAATGATTTGGGCTTGTGGCTCTACGATTCCGCCCATGGAATCATGGCGCGCAATCGTTTCAGTGATGGCCTGGATCGGTTGGTCGGCGCGATGCGGCGGATCGAAAATTTCGGACGAGGGACATGCACTCTGGTCGATATGTCGGAGACCGGCTTTGTCTGTCAGGATGACCTTTCGGGTAGTGGTCTGACGAAAGGCGGGACAGGATCAAGCGGCAAGCTTGGGCAATTCCCGGTAATGCCAGGCACTCTTCCGCCGAATACGGCATCCTGCATGCTCCAAAGCGTCCAAGCCACCGGTGTTCGCGGAACGTTGGCGTGTGTGTCCAAGGCGATGGCGGGATTCACGTTCAACCCGCGCACCGGCCTTCAGGACACGACGATCCCGAGCGACGAGCAGTCGGGAATTCGCGACAAGATGTGCGCGCTTGGACAAGAAGCGCAAGCCGGCGACGGAACTACCCCAAGCGAAAAAGCAACCGAACAAAAGGAACCTAGCACCTGGGACAAAATTAAGAGTGGCGCGAAAGATGCCGCCGACAAGGTCTGGAGCGTCGTGACGGCGGTCTTTGAGAAGACGCCGCCCGTGGTCTCTGAGCTCGAACCGGCCGCAAGCCCGCAAGGGGCGGATGCGGAACGCGGCTTTCTCCAGTCAATGCAAGAATACAAGGCGCGTGAAAGTCTTCTCAAAGATGAGGGCGCTCAAGAGTATGAAAAACAGCGGGACCAACGAGTCGTCACCGATCCACAGGCTGACAAAGGCCGCCTGGCGGGTGACGGGTCGGGCGGAGGAAAATGTAGCGCGCGTTCCAACGCAGCGGCCCGTGCTCAGACCTTATTCCAGTGTATGGCCAAGCCGGACAATCCAAGCGCGAACCCTGGGACCGCTCCACTCTCTGCTGGTAACCAGCAAGCTTCTCCTGAGAATAAACAAGTTGGCGGCTCCACGAAGACGATTGAAACAACAAGCACGAACATGGGTGGCAATACTAAGTTGCAGGGCGGCAAATCACCAGTGTTGGACCCGAACCTTATTCATGTCGATCCCTCCATCGATTCTATACCAGGGACACAACCTGGCGGATCGATTTCCGGTCCTCTGTCGTGTATGGTTGAAGCCGGCGATCTCATTCGGACCAGCCTGAACGATCCGCGCTGCGACGCGCGCATGCGCTGTGTGGGTGATCAACCTTGCCCGTGCAATCGCCAGAGCGCAGTCATGGGCGGACCGCCGTCCGTCACTCAAGACCCGCACGCGACGCCGGACTGCATCGATGGGAAGTGCGATGGGCCTCGTATATCAGGCACGCCCAATCCAACCCCGAAGCCAAATGCGAATTTTGGCGGACCTCCTGCGCCGCCACCCAGGTGAATGAGGACACTTTCAAAAGCGAGAGCCAGTGGCAAGATGGTTCAAAGGAGGCGATGGATGCGACATTCACTCACATCTAGATGGGCGTGCGCGATACCGGTTTTCGGTATCGTAACGGCGATTGGTCTCTCTGGCTGCGCAGCGACTGACCAAATGACCGAAACCGGCGACGCCGGAGTGCAGAGCCGGGGACTTGCCCCGCGGCAGAACGCGCAAATCCCCACGTTTCCGCAGAAGTTTGATGTCCAGGGACCGGAAGCGGACTCGTTTGGATTTGCGGTGACGCAGCCGGGACCGGTTCTCGTTGACGTAGAGTCAAACGGTGCGCCGATAGAAGTGACCCTGATTGGTCCCGCGTCCGCGCCGGTGAAGCAGCGCGGAACCGGACAAGTCCACCTGACGACGCAAGCCACATCGCAAGACATCCAGCGCTCCTTCTTCTGGCATGTGCAGATCCATGCGTGGTGCACGGAAGATTGTCTCAGAGCCGCCCCAAGACCGCGCTCATCCGGGTCGGTGACGGTCCAACATCCGCCGGTTAATCAGACAGCAGTGCAGCAAGCCCTTCAGGCCATGGCCACACAGCAGAAGCAACTTTCTGCACAGAAGCTGCCGCAGACCGAGACGCAAGCCGCCACGCAAATGGAACAAGCATTTCAACAGCGCAAAGCGCAATTCGAGCGGCGGCAACTGGATCGCCGGGCCTCCTTGATAGCACAGATACAGCCTCAACTCGATCAGCTGAAAAGCCGCATGGGCATGGCTGGAATGATCAGATCACGAGGGCTTGAACAGACGGAAGAGATAAGCGCCGAGATCGCGCCGGCAGAAAGACAGGCCTTAGAGGAGAGCGTTGGCACTCGCGCGGTGCCGCAAATGACAGGAAAGCTCGGCGTGCCAGGCCAATCGGCTACGCAGCTACCCGCGTTCCCTCAGAAATTTGACCTGCAAGGTCCGGAGACGGACTCTTTTGGCTTTGCGGTCACCCAGCCCGGACCGATTCAGGTCGATGTCGAGGCTCAAGGCGCGCCTGTGATCGTGACCATGCAACATCTGACGTCACCCCCCCTGTCGCAACAGGGAATCGGGCAGATTCACCTCGCGTACCAAGTCACACCGCAGGACGTCCAGAAAAGCGCCCTATGGGTAGTGCGTATTAGGTTGGCTCAATCCCTTATTCCGCTACAGTTAGGACGAGCCGGCGGGACGATCATGGTGCAACATCCTCCCGCCGACACCGCGACCGTTCAAGCGCAAACGACAGCGCTGGCAGAGCAGGAGCGCGCGAACCAAGGACGTTTGGCGGCAGAAGCTGAGGCGCAGAGCCGTGCCGATTTTCAACAATTCAAGGCCAGGATCGAACAGCAACATATGGAGCGACAAGCGTCGGAGCGCGCGCAGAACCAGGGGATCATTGACCAGTTGCGAGCAAAGGCTGGTGGCATGATTCGTTCACGCGGAATCACGCCGGTCATCGATCGTCTCAACAAGAATCAAGGTCAGCCCAAGGATCAGGTTATCGTATATGGCAGAAATTTCGGCACCGGGGGAGAAGTGAGGTTCCAGGTTGGCCCCAATATCAGAGGTAACGGCGTGGTGGAGGCGTGGTCCGACACGGTTGTGGTGGTCGATGTCCCTGACGCGTCCGGGCTCCTGCAATTTGACGGCAATATATCGATTTCAACGGGACAGGTACAGAGCAACGCATTGCCGTTCCGATTTGTTCCGGTACCGGAGGTTCGGGAGATCCGTTCAACGAGAGGGGATATCTCGATTGCACAGCCCGGAAGCGTTATTGCGGGCCAGAATAGACCGGCCGACAAGGCTCCGGACCCGCAGGGCGTCGGCGTGAGCGGCAGCGGCGGCGGGGGGTGGGAGCGAATCACGCATGACAACACGACATTTATGCAATTGGGTGGTTCGAAAGGCAATGACATCTTTTTCCCGACCACTCGGCTGCAAAATGGGTGGGTGGTCCAAGACATCAAGCCGAAAGCGGAGGGATGTGGAACACCTTTCTGCACAGGGGTCATCGTGGTCGATAGCCGGATGGGAACGGACACGCCGTTTTTCAATGTCCGGTGGTGGTACGACGCGTTGGCAAATTTAAAATACCGTTTTTCTATCTGGATCGTCGGGCCTCGTGGTGTGCCGGACGGCATTGCCATGACCGGGTCGCTTCAACCGGTGATTCCGGCCGGAACGGTCGCGCCCGAGTCTGCACCCTCTGTGGAGCCGCCTCAGGCCACAGCGGTTCCGCTGGCTCCTGGTTTGCTTCCTCCCGTCATGATGAAACCCGGCACCAGCACACCGCCAACTGGCCAGCCATCGGGCGGTCAATCTGGATCTTCTGAGCCGCCCACCGTAACCGCCGTGCCGGTAAATCCTGCGTTGCTTGGGGCGCTAAAGGCTGCACCAGGGTCTGGGACCATAGCGCCGTCTGGCACCACAGCGCCACCGTCCGGAGGGACAACTCAAGCGAGCGGGGGAACTAGCACGCCGCAGCAGCAGGGACCAACTACTCCTACAATTACGTCATTGAGCGTCCCGCAAGGTCAGCCCGGGGATCCGGTAATGATCAACGGCAATAATTTTGGAAGCGGGAGTGGAGAAATTCACTTCGTGATCGCGAATGGCAAAGATGTGGTCGCGCCAGCCGGAGTGATCTGGAGCGATACACAAATCTTTACCTCCGTGCCGGATGCCACCGGTTTGCTGGCATTCAACGGACAAGTCTATGTCAAGCGAGCGGCGGACCAGAAGATGAGCAACCTTGTCGCGTTCCGGTTTGAACCGACATTGGAGATACGAGAGATACGGGGCACGATGGACCGAGTGCTGACAGATCCAGTGTGGCGTGGTTTGTCGTCGGCTGGTGAAATTGACCATGGCCGAATGGCCGCTAATTTTCTTGTCGGTGATAAGAACAACGACGAGTTTTTCATCAATACGCGGCTCAAGAACGGCTGGGTTGCTGACGATGCCACAGTGACGTGCAAGCACGACGCGTGTAATGGCGGGGCGTACCTGTGGGAAATCAAAACAGGCGGCGATTGGCCGTACCTCAACGTGCGGTGGTGGTTGAATCCGGATCCGCCTTTCGGGTTTTCAGACGTTAAGTACAACTTTGCCGTGCGGATCATTGGTCCGAAAGGTGTGCCAGACGGTGTTGCTGTAGCGCAATGAGACAAGAGTACGTTTAACGTCGACAAAAGCAGGAGGCGTCATGCGCGTGAGCACAGCACCATGTTCGAGTCGTCGATTATCGTTGCCCTGGGTCATTGCATGGGCATGGGTACTCGCGATCTTCAGCGCCTCCCTGGTCTTTGGCGAACAGCAGCCATCCAGCGACGTCGACACCTATTCGCAAGTGGTGAACAATCTCCTCGCGCAAACCTTGTATGTATCAGAAGGCTCAAGTGGCAGTCCCGTCGACATGCGAAAGGCCGAGGGAGATACCGGCGACATCGAAAGTCGTGAGCTTCGCCAACCACCGGACTTTTCACGCCTGTTTCCCCCTACAGTGCCTAACGGTGCGTTTGGATGTTTCAAGGACCAAGGGGATCCTCAAGGCACCGCTGGGAGAGATCTTTCGGGATTTATGTCGACCGATGCGGCCATGACGAATGCGAAATGCAGGGCCAGCTGTGCGATGAAGGGATTCGCGTTTGCCGGCACTCAGGTCGGTAGCTACTGCTTCTGCGGAGACAGCTACGGCAAGAGCGGGCCGGCTAGTTGTACGGCGAGGTGTAGCGGCAATGGCGGTGAGGTATGCGGCGGCGTGTGGGCAAACAGCATTTCTCTGACCGGAGCGGTGCCGACAATACCCAGCCCGCCAAGCAACGGTGGACAATGCGTCATCGATATCAGAGCCGGCCAAAGCTATCGCCACACTGAGATTCAACGGTGGGTCGTCACTGGCCCGGGGATGCAGAGCGCGCCTGGAAAACTGTACCCGATCCAGTGGACAAGCACTGGCTCAGGGTTTCTGCATGAGGACAATGGCATCGGGACGAAAAACGATATTAATTGGGGGATTTCCGGGAGTCGTACGACTCAGTTTCGCGCTCAGCTCGTCGCTTCAACGGGTAACTGGCTCATTCAGCAGGCGGAATCAGCGTTTACAATTCCTAACGGAGTTTCAGGGACGCAACAACAGACGATCAACAATGTTGCTCAACAACCGAGTGTGATCGGTGCTCAGGACTTCGAGTTCAACTACCCAGCGATTGTGGCGCCGGGAAGTCTTACGCAAATTACGGAGATGAAGCAATTTCCGGTGGACCAAAATCATAAGATCGGTTACAGCCAGCCGGCGTCAGCAACAGGGACCGTGACCTGCGAATGGCAGTTCACGCCATAGGCCGCGTTGGTGAATGCGTTGCGAGATAAGATATATTTTGGTTATTATCGGAGGTTGTTATGCGCGAGTATCAGAAACGGACCGGTAAAGTTAACGTCACATGTTGTCTGACCGTCCTGACGATGTTCGGCGCTGCGTCCTTCTCACTTGCCGAAAAGCCGGCGGGGTCGTCAGAAGGCGAAGTGCAGAGCCGAGTCACTGCATCGCCGGAATCCGTTAGTATTGCGTTCGAGCACCCTCTGCATTTCGTTACCGGGGATGGTGCCGATATCACAGCCTCGTCAGGGATGTACTTCGTCGAAGCCGGCCCGGGGAGCGACGTGCGTCTCACGCCCGAACATGGAGGCAAACCCCTTCGCATCTCGGCGCTCTCAATAACGCATGATGAAAAGATCGCGTCCTCCCTTGCGATGCTCATTCCGCGTGGGGAGGATGAAGAACATCTCGTACTTCTCCTCCCCGATGGCAAAGGGTTGGATGCTGCGGCGTCGCGCAGCGGTATCCGGTCGCGTGCAACGATGCTGACGTCCCCGGTTTCATCGCAAACTGTACGTCAATTCACGATGGTACAGCCGGCATATCTGGCTGCCGCGCTTGCAGAAGTTGATCCTTGTGCGGGTGCCACGACGCAAACCGGGACCGCGCCCATCGCAGCGTCGGCGATGCAAAGGAAACCAGGTCTTATAAATAAGAATCCCTATCCAGGCGCGGGGACCGGCCCGATCCCTGACGTGACCGACTGGCAGCCTCGAACGAGAATTGCCGCCAATGCTGAACTGACGATCCAGGGTCGGAACATGGTTCCGAACAACTTTGTCGCCATGATAGGCGATACTCGACTGATCGCGACGACTCAATCCTCGTCTGAAATTCGCTTTCGCGCCCCGGCACAACCAGTCAGCGTCGCGCCATTAGTTGTCTATCAGCAAGGGGGCCAAGTGAGAACCCTCGACGCCGGCTATATGATATTCGATCCGACCGTGACTATTTCGCGGGTTGTTCCCATACCCTTCGGCAATGGAGACATCGTGACCGTGTGTGGAAGGGGTCTTTTTCAGGCGAAATTCTCGGAGACTCGGCTGAAGAACCCTGATCTCACAAACCACGTGCTTCCTGCCCAGCCGCAGTGGGAAAGCATTTCAGTTATATGGGTCGGCCAAACCCCCGTACAGATTTCCAATCCGACTGCTTCGGCTTCCGGTGATCGGCTGACGTTTGTTGTGGGTGATGCGCTTGAATTGATTACGCAGTTTTCTCAAGGAGGAAATAATCCAACCATCGTGAACAAGACGACATTGCCCCCTTCGGTAGCAGGGGTCTTCAGACTGCAAGGTCCGTCCTTCCGGATACACTTCGATGGCAACGTATTCTCGCTCAATGACACCTTCGCCGGTCCTGGAGTCACCTGGCAACTTAGCGGCCCAAAAATCAGAAAAGTGTACGGGAGATTCTTTGGCAAACAGGAGCCATTCGTCATTTTACCTTCGTCGAACGCTGCTCAAAGTTCTTTTCTATTTGGGAGCGCTGCCGTGGAAGGAGGCAATCTCTATGGCAGCTACAGAATTGGAAATATGAATATCACCGGATTCTCGATCCCACCACCAGAAGACGGCACCAGCGTGTGGCTGACGATTCCAACCAACGCGTCCAGTGGCCCTATTTGCGCCACAAAGAATAACCAAACCACCTGCACCCCAAGCCCTCTCCAGGTCTTTGGAGCTCCGGTCATCAGCTCGATGCCGACAATGCCGTTGGCGCTTCGTGTCACACACACCATTCAAGGCCTCAATCTCCTGCCGCCGAATATAGCAGGCCTAACCTATCGTTTCGATATATTCGGTCTCGATGCAGATCCCGCGACCGGTATCGGTTCGGTGAATACTTCTTGCAACCAGGTTTTGGAAGTGCTTGAACACACAGCGAACCGAATTGTGTTCAGAGTCGGAGACCCCACTCGTACCGCTCCTTTGCCGTCCGGATGCGGCACCGGACCGCGATTTCAACAATCATCAGACAATAAGATGTGGCTATGGGCGACGTATCAGGGCCAGACCTCTAGCCTGTTGTCACAGCCGTATTATCTGAAGAATGTCCCCTAGTGGCTATCAACCGAAAGAAAATCGCTTCACAGTGATAGCCTGAGTTTAGGTGAGCCTTGGTTTGTCCAAGCTCAGAAGTTTGAGTCTTGACACTGAGGCGGGAGACGGTTAAGATTCGATTGCCTTTAATACCAGTCCAGTGAGGCTGGGAAGGAGAATCGTGATACTCACCGCTTCGTCGTCTGTATGCCAACCTTCCTGCGAAGTCTCGCCGGAAGGTTTTTTTATGCCCAAACGGATTCTGTCGTGGAAGTAAAGAAGGCCGGGCGCACCGTCATGGAGGCGCAGGACATCGCCCGCGCCCTGTCGCGTGTGGCCCACGAGATCATCGAGAAGAACCATGGTGTGAAGGATTTGGCTCTCGTGGGGATTCGGACGGGCGGCGTGCACCTCGCCCGGCGTCTCGCCGCCAAGATCAAGGAGATTGAGGGCAATGACCTGCCGGTCGGGGAGTTGGACATTACGCTCTACCGCGATGATCTCGACTCGCGTAAGGAGCATCCGATGCTGCGCAAAACCGAGATCCCCTATGATATCACCGACCTTAAAATTATCTTGGTCGATGACGTGCTGTTCACCGGCCGCACCACCCGCGCCGCGATGGATAGTCTGATCGATCTGGGGCGCCCGAGCGAAATCCAGCTTGCCGTGCTGGTGGATCGAGGGCACCGGCAGTTACCGATCAAAGCGATGTATGTCGGCAAGAACCTTCCAACCTCGCTGACTGAGTCCGTGGAAGTCTATCTCGAGGAAAGCGGCGAACCTGATCGAGTGGTGATCTTTTCCCCATGAATTTGAAGCGCAAAGACCTGCTTGGGATACAGGAGCTCTCCGTCGACGAGATCAACCTGATTCTCGAAACCGCCGATTCTTTCAAAGAAGTCTCCGGCCGCGATATTAAAAAAGTACCGACACTGCGGGGCAAGACAGTCGTGAACCTGTTCTTCGAGCCGAGCACCCGCACGCGCACGTCATTTGAATTGGCCGCCAAACGACTCAGCGCCGATGTCATCAACTTTACGACCTCTACCAGCAGCGTGGTGAAAGGTGAAACGCTGCTCGATACCGCGAGCAACATTCAGGCCATGCGGGCCGATTTCATTGTGCTGAGGCATCCGGCGGCCGGGGCTCCGCTCATCTTGGCTCGCGCGCTCCAGGCGTCGGTGATTAACGCAGGAGACGGGGGGCACGAGCACCCTACACAGGCGCTGCTCGATCTGTTTACGTTACGGGAGAAGAAACGGCAGTTTCTGGGTCTTCGGATTGCGATTGTGGGCGACATCGCGCACAGCCGCGTCGCCCGCTCCGCCATCTACGCGCTCACCAAGCTGGGGGCAAAGATTCATGTCGCCGGCCCGCCTACCATGATTCCACGCGATATCGAGCGCCTCGGCGTGACGGTTTTCTACAATCTTGACGATGCCCTTAAAGGAATGGACGTGATCATGATGCTGAGGTTGCAGCTCGAGCGTCAAGGAATCGCCTTGTTCCCAAGCATCCGGGAGTACGCAACCTGCTATGGTCTGACGCCTGAGCGGCTCCAACTCGCCGCTCCTGACGTGCTCGTGATGCACCCCGGCCCAATCAACCGCGGGGTGGAGATTTCGCCGGAAGTCGCGGACAGCGCTTCTTCCGTCATTCTCGATCAGGTGACGAACGGGGTCGCCGTCCGCATGGCCGTCCTTTACCTGTTGTCCGGAAGCAAATGACGGCCAATTCGACAAGCCTCCTGATCCGCAGCGGTCGTGTTATTGATCCCGGGCGTGTGGACGGTCCAGCTGACCTCTTAGTGAAGGACGGCAAAATCGCTGAAATCGGCCGCAATCTGAAAGCGCCTGGGGGAGTCGAGGTGCTGGAAGCCTCGGGTAAGCTGGTCCTACCAGGATTCGTCGACCTGCATGTGCATCTGCGGGAGCCGGGCTTCGAATACAAGGAGACCATCAAAACCGGCACCGCGGCCGCCGCGGCCGGCGGCTTCACCTCGATTTGCTGCATGCCGAACACCAATCCGGTCAATGACACGAGGGCGGTTACCGAATTCGTGCTGGACCGCGCGAAAAAGGCGCAGTCGGTCAATGTGTTTCCAATCGGCGCGATTACCAAGGGATCGGACGGCAAGGAACTTGCCGAGTACGGTGATCTGCGAGCGGCCGGGTGCGTGGCGGTCTCCGACGACGGCAGACCGGTAATGAACAGTATGGTGATGCGCCGCGCCCTCGAATACGCCCGAGCGTTCGATCTACCGGTCGTGGATCATTGCGAATGCAAGCACCTTTCTGAGGGCGGCGTTGCGCACGAGGGAGTGGTCGCAACGGAATTAGGTCTGCAAGGAATCCCCTCCGCCGCCGAGGATGTCATGGTCGCGCGCAACATTGAACTGGCGGAACAGACCGGTGGCCGGCTCCATATGGCACACCTGAGCACGGCGGGTTCGGTCCGGATGGTGCGCGAGGCGAAATCGCGGGGCCTGCGGGTGACGGCCGAGGCCTGCCCGCATCATTTTATCCTTACCGAGGAAGCGATCCGGGAATACAACACCAACGCCAAAATGAACCCGCCGCTGCGTACGCGTAAGGATGTTGAGGCCATCAAGGCCGGACTCAAGGACGGGACCATTGACGCCATCGCCACGGACCACGCGCCGCATGCCGCCCATGAAAAGCAGCGGGAGTTCGAATACGCGCCGTTCGGCATCGTCGGCCTTGAGACGGCGTTGGGCCTTTCCTTGCTATTGGTGGAGGAGGGGGTGTTGACGCTTGAGCAGATGGTGCGAGCGCTGACCAGTGGGCCGGCACAGGCCTTCGGCCTCGCCAAAGGGAGCCTGGCTGTCGGGGCGGATGCCGATATCACGATTGTCGATGCTGACATGCAATGGATTGTGGAGCCGGAGACGTTCCGATCGAGAGGACGGAACACGCCCTTCGGCGGTTGGAAGCTGAAGGGACGAGTCGTGAACACTCTGGTGAGCGGGAGGATGATCTATCCTTGAATGAAGACACGACTCCTGCTTGTCGTTCATTGCCTGGAGCTCCTCGCACTTGCGGCCTGGGTCGGCGGCCTGGTGACCATTATAGGGGCGGTCGTCCCGGCGGTGTTCAATACCGTCTCCGTCGAGGCCGGCGGACGGATGCTCACGCGGACGTTTCAGGGCTATGACTGGATCGTCCTGATCTCGGCAGCAGTGTTGATTCTCGGCCTGCTCATTCGAACTCGGCTGCAAACAGATGGAGGACCGGAGATCGCAACGGTGGAGCCACTCTTATTAGCAACCATGGTCAGCATCGCGGTGTTGCTTGTGTTTTACCTGAACCCGGCGATAGTGAAGCTCCAAGAAGCCGCGTTTGCGTCTAAAGACGAGCTGGCCAAGCGGTCAGCCTACGTGGCATTCTTTCGTTATCATTGGACGGCGCGTGGCTTATACGTTGCGAATCTTCTTCTCGGCGTGGTCGCCATCTGCCTGAAGGCGCGCAGGGGGGTCAGATGAAGCGTGCAATTTTGGCGCTCGCCGACGGAACGGTCTTCAAGGGCACCGCCCTCGGCGCGACTGCTGAGACGACGGGCGAGGTGGTTTTCAACACCGCAATGTCCGGATATCAGGAGATTTTGACCGATCCCTCATACCGGGGTCAAATGGTAACGATGACGTATCCGCATATCGGGAATTACGGGATTAATACGGAGGATGTGGAATCATGCAAGCCCTGGCTGGCCGGCTTTATTGTTAAGGAAGCCTGTCGTATCCCCAGCAGTTGGCGCTCCCGCCTGTCCCTCGAAGAGTATCTGAAATCTCACGGCATTGTCGGTATCCAAGGTATCGATACCCGTGCCCTCACGACGCACCTTCGGGACCATGGGTCCCAGCAGGGGTGCATCTCCCACCTGGAGCTTGATCCCGACCGCGTCGTGCAAAAGGCCAGAGAGGCACCCAGCATTATCGGCCGGGATCTGGTCAAGGAGGTGACCTGCTCCGCCCCCTATGCTTGGACCGACAGCAGCAAGGAGTGGAAGGTCAGAGCAGAATCGCCGCCCGCGTCTCCTGGCGCCCGATTCAGGGTCGTGGCCTTCGATTTCGGAATGAAGTACAATATTTTGCGGCGTTTGGTGGATCACGGATGTGACGTGACCGTCGTTCCGGCCTCGACCAATGCCGCTGCCGCTCTGGCCATGAACCCCGACGGGATCTTCCTTTCAAATGGCCCCGGGGATCCGGAAGCGGTGCCGTATGCCGTGGATGCGGTCAAAAACTTACTTGGAAAGCGTCCTATTCTTGGGATCTGTTTAGGCCATCAAATTCTGGGACTTGCGTACGGATTGCAAACGTATAAGTTGAAGTTTGGACATCACGGGGCAAACCATCCGGTGCTCAACTCTAAGACCCAACGAGTGGAGATCACTTCGCAAAACCACAATTTTGCTGTCCGCGGCGCGATTGAACAGGGACAGTCCGGAAAGACACCAGGTGAAACATGGCCGACTCCGTACGGGGCGGTCACAGTGAGCCACACCAGTTTGAATGATCATGCCGTGGAAGGATTGCGATGTCTGGATATCCCGACATTTTCGGTTCAGTACCATCCGGAGGCGTCTCCGGGGCCGCACGATGCGGCCTATCTCTTTCAAGGGTTTGTGGACATGATGGCGAAAGGACAAGCATGAGAAAGTTTCTGATCGTTTTCTTCCTCGTACTATTTACTTCAGGGTGCGTATCGATCTCCTTATTTCCGCAGAAAATGCCGCTGCGTGAGAAGACTGTGGAAGGGACCGGCCCAGACAAGGTGTTATTGCTGAGCATCTCGGGAATCATTTCAGAAGGCAAGGATGGCGGCCTCCTGGACCGGGACAATGACCTGGTGGCACGGATCAAGGAGGAATTGAACCTCGCGGCCGAAGATGAGCACATCAAGGCGGTGCTGTTAAGAATTAACAGTCCCGGCGGAACCGTGACGGCATCGGACGTCATTTATCATGAAATCATGTCGTTTAAAGAGAAGCGCAACATCCCTGTTGTCGCCGTGATCATGGACCTCGGCGCCTCTGGTGGGTATTACATCGCGGTGACCGCGGACCGGATCATCGCCCATCCAACGAGCGTGACCGGGAGTGTGGGCGTAATCATGTTACGGGTAAGCGCCGAAGGCCTTTTGCAGAAAGTCGGGGTAGAGGCGTCGGCGATCAAGTCAGGCGCCAAAAAGGACATCGGCTCGCCGTTCAGGCCGATGACCGATGATGAGCGCGCGATCTTTCAGACAATGATCAACGGCTTCTTCTCTCGATTTCTTGAGGTGGTGTCGAAAGGAAGATCGCTGCCGCCGGACAAGCTCAAAACAATCGCGGACGGACGGGTGATCACTGGCCCTCAGGCTTTACAACTGGGGCTTGTCGACCAGGTCGGATACCTTGATGACGGGATCGCGGTCGCGAAGAAATTGGCCGGTTTGAGCCAAGCGAAAGTCGTCATGTATGCGCGTCCCGACGCATACCGCAACAACATCTATTCGCTGACCGGCGGTACGGGCAGCCTGGAAGCGCTCGCGCGCTTGGACCTCATGAATCTGGTACACGGCGCGTCCCCGCAATTTCTCTACTTATGGATGCCATGAGCAACGAGATCGGCCGTCGGGAAGCTCTGGCGCGCATCGCCCGGCTTACGGCAGGCACGTGCGGGCTGTGTCTCTCTGGAGGACTGCTGGCCCAGTTGTCGGGCTGCACCAAGGCTCCGGGCACCGCGCGCGATCAATTGATCTTTTTCTCTGAAGACACGGAGATGAAGATGGGACTCAGCGCCTATCGCGATGTCCTCAGGCAATTCCCACTGAGCACCAATGCCGAAACCAATTCTATGGTGCGAAGAGTCGGCGAGCGCATCGCGGCGGTGGCCAATCGCCCGGATTACGAGTGGGAATTCGCCGTGATTCAGGACGATAAAATGATCAATGCCTTCTGCTTACCCGGCGGCAAGGTCGCGTTCTTTACCGGCATTCTAAAGAAGACCGAAAATGAGGCGGGCGTAGCGACCGTCATGGGGCACGAGGTGACGCACGCGATTCAGCGCCATGGGGTTGAGCGCATCAGCCGCGGTATTCTCGAACAGGTCGCGCAAGTAGGCGCGCTGGCGGGGGCCGCCACCGGCAAGGTCAATCCTCAAGCCGCGATCGGATTGCTGAGCGCGTATGGCGTCGGGGTCTCCCTGCCCTTCAACCGTGCGCAGGAAACGGAGGCGGACAAGATCGGTCTTCGTCTCATGGCGGAAGCCGGGTACGACCCGCATGAAGCCGTTGCCTTCTGGGAGCGCATGAGCGGCTGTCCCCGCAATATGATCGGCAAGTTGTGTTTCCGTTCGGGCGCAGGCATTCCGGAATTTTTGAGCACGCACCCGTCGGATGAGAACCGCATCAGGAACATTGAACGGTGGATCCCCGAGGTGCAAAAGTACTACACCCCGGTTCCTGCGCCGCCGTCCACAGACCCTCAGCCTTCTCCGGTCAAGCCCGTGTCGCCATCACCGAACTTGCGGGCTTCGGCGGGGGCTATGGACAACAGGTATTCTGGGCAGTGTCGAAACGCGTAGATATCAAGAGCATTCTTCTCATCGGCTCGGGGCCGATCGTCATCGGTCAGGCCTGCGAGTTCGATTACTCGGGTACCCAGGCCTGTAAGGCATTACGCGAGGAAGGCTATCGGGTCATTCTGATCAACAGCAATCCCGCGACGATCATGACCGACCCGGAATTGGCGGACCGTACCTATATCGAGCCCATCACCGTCGAGGTGGTCGAGCAGGTGATCCAGCAGGAACGTCCTGATGCCCTGCTACCCACGATGGGAGGGCAGACAGCCCTGAACATGGCCGTGCAACTGGCCGAACGGGGAACCCTCCAGAAATACAACGTGGAGCTGATCGGCGCCAGTTATGAGGCGATCCGCAAAGCTGAAAACCGGGAAGCGTTCAAGGAGGCCATGGCGCGCATTGGGCTTCGCACGCCGGCCAGCGTGGTCGCGCGGGCTCGCGAGGAGGCGCTGCGCGCCATCGAGATCATCGGATTTCCCGCGATCGTCCGACCCTCCTTTACGCTGGGCGGCACCGGGGGCAACATTGCGTACAACCGCGAAGAGTTCGAGCGGTACATCGAGTGGGGCCTGAGTGCAAGTCCGATCGGGGAGATCCTGGTCGAGCGCTCTGTGATCGGCTGGAAGGAATTTGAACTCGAGGTCATGCGTGACAAAATGGACAACGTCGTCATCGTCTGCTCGATCGAAAACTTCGATGCGATGGGGATTCATACCGGCGACAGCATTACGGTGGCGCCGGCGCAGACCCTGACCGACAAGGAATACCAGGTCATGCGCGATGCCGGGATACGCATCATCCGCGAGATTGGCGTGGATACCGGCGGCTCGAACATCCAATTCGGCGTGAACCCGGTGGACGGCGAACTGGTCGTGATCGAGATGAACCCGCGGGTGTCGAGGAGCTCGGCGCTGGCCTCGAAAGCGACCGGCTATCCGATCGCGAAGATCGCGGCGAAGCTGGCGATAGGATACACCCTCGATGAGATCCCGAACGACATCACCCGCGTCACCAAAGCCTCCTTTGAGCCGACTATCGATTATGTCGTGGTAAAACTTCCCCGGTTCGCATTCGAGAAATTCCCCGGCGCTGATCCGACCCTGACGACCCAGATGAAATCAGTGGGCGAGGCGATGGCCATCGGGCGGACCTTTAAAGAGGCGTTGCACAAAGCCATTCGTTCACTGGAAGTGGACCGTTATGGATTCGAACCTCATCCCTCACTGGCGCAGGGTGACCCCGAAGAAACCGTCGCCTGGATTCGTGAGCGCTTGCGCCGCCCGGACGCTGAACGGCTCTGGCGGCTGGCCGATGGAATGCGGATGGGAATCTCGGAACAGGAACTGCATCAACTGACCGGAATCGATCCGTGGTTCCTCGCGGAGATGAAGGAAATCCTTGCGTGCGAGGATCGCCTAGCGCGTGAACAGCCGCCGTGCTCTATGGACATGTTTCAGGACGCAAAACGAATGGGATTCTCCGATCACAGACTCGCGGAGCTGCTGCAGCTCTCCGAGTCGGATCTTCGTCGAGATCGCCAGAGCCATCATGTGAATACGACCTTCAAACGTGTGGATACGTGCGGCGCCGAATTTCAGGCGCTGACGCCGTATCTGTATTCGACCTACGAGTCAGAATGTGAAAGCCAGCCGAGCGACCGCCAGAAAGTGATGATTCTCGGCGGGGGTCCGAACCGCATCGGGCAAGGAATCGAATTTGACTACTGCTGTGTGCATGCCGCCATGGCGCTGAGGGAAATGGGCTATGAGACGATCATGGTCAATTGCAATCCCGAAACCGTCAGCACGGACTATGACACTTCCGACCGCCTGTACTTTGAGCCGTTGACCCAGGAGGACGTGCTGAATATCGTGGAGGCGGAGCGCCGTAATGGCGATCTGCTGGGCCTGGTCGTGCAGTTCGGCGGCCAGACACCGCTCAAGCTGGCACTGCCGTTGGAGCAGGCCAATGTGCCGATTCTCGGCACGTCTCCCGACGCGATCGATCGCGCCGAAGATCGCGAGCGGTTTAAGGTATTGTTGGAGAAGTTGAGCTTGCGCCAACCTGCGAGCGGGACCGCCCGTACATTTCCAGAAGCAGCTCTGATCGCCTCATCGATTACCTACCCGGTTATGGTGCGCCCCTCCTACGTCCTTGGCGGACGGGCCATGGAGATCATCTATGACGAGAAGAGCTTGAAGAGTTATATCAGCCAGGCGATCCAGGTGTCGCAGCGCCATCCGGTGCTGATCGACAAGTATTTGGAGGACGCAATCGAGATTGACGTCGATGCCCTGTCCGACGGCAAGAGGGTCGTCATCGGGGGCATCATGGAACACATCGAGGAGGCAGGGGTGCATTCCGGCGACTCCGCCTGCTCCCTGCCGCCCTATTCCCTCACCCCGAAGATCATTGAGGAAATCCGCCAGCAGACGAAGGCGCTGGCGTTGGAGCTGCGGGTGATTGGCTTGATGAACATCCAGTTTGCGGTCCGGGACGGAATCGTCTACGTGCTCGAGGTGAATCCGCGAGCGTCGCGCACCGTGCCGTTTGTCAGCAAGGCAATCGGCGTGCCCCTTGCAAAGATCGCCATGCGGGTGATGATGGGCCGTACACTCGACGAATTAGGCTTCACGTCCGAGCGGATTCCTGCGCACATCTCGGTGAAGGAGGCCGTGTTCCCGTTCAACAAGTTTCCAGGGACCGATGTCATCCTGGGACCGGAGATGCGCTCCACGGGCGAGGTGATGGGCATTGCCGACGACTTCGGCGCCGCTTTTCTGAAGTCTCAAGCTGCCGCGGGTTCGATCTTGCCGATGACTGGCCGAGTGTTCATCAGCGTGAAGGACAAAGACAAGGGTGACGCGGTGGTGCTGACCCGGCGCTTCCTGGAACTGGGCTTTACCGTAGAAGCCACAAGGGGGACGGGAGCTCATCTCGGCAGCAACGGCGTCCGGGTAGACGTGGTGAACAAGGTCGTCGAGGGACGCCCGCACTGTGTCGACCATATCAAAAACGGGGAGATCCAACTCGTCATTAACACCGTTGGGGACAAGATTTCGCAAGCGGACTCGGCGTCGATCCGGCTCGCGGCCCTGACGCACGGCGTGCCCTATTACACCACCATGGCCGGCGCGCGCGCGGCCCTCATGGCGATCGAAGCGGGACTCAAACGCAGGCTGTCGGTGAAGCCCTTGCAAGAGCACTATTCGTCAGCCCATTAAACAATTCGGGGTACAATGGCCAGGATACCAATCACAAAAAATGGCTACAAAGCCTTACAAGCGGAACTCGAACGGTACAAAAAAGTCGAACGCCCGAAGAATATCCGCGATATCGAAGAGGCGCGGGCGCATGGCGACATCAGCGAGAACGCCGAGTTCGAGGCGGCCAAGGAACGACAAAGCCACATTGACGGACGCATCCGCGATCTTGAGCACAAACTCGCCGAAGCCCAAATCATTGATACCTCCAATTTCTCCGCAGACAAAGTCGTGTTTGGGGCGACGGTGAGGATCAAAGACCTGAACACCGAGAAAGAACAACGATACACCTTGGTCGGTCAGGATGAGGCCGATCTCAAGGACGGAAAGATCTCGGTCCAGTCGCCGGTCGGACGGGCGTTGATCGGCAAACGGGTCGGGGATACCTTGCAGGTACAGACCCCGACGAAAGTCGCGGAGTATGAAGTTCTTGAGATTGGGTTCGAGGATATTCGACAATAGACGAATTGAGATGCAATCGGTGCCAGATCCTCCCGGCCGGCCCTATTAGGACTCGATGAGGCTCCCGCCAGAGACCGTCGTGTCGCCGCCGCCGATCGTCACGGTGCTGACGGATTTCGGCGCGTCCGACGTTTTTGTGGCCAGCATGAAGGGCGTGATTCTCGGCATCAACCCGCTGGCCCATATTGTGGACCTGACGCACGATATTCCGGCGCACAACATCCGCGCGGCCGCGTATCTTCTACATTCAGCCGCGCGGTATTTCCCGTCGGGCACAATCCATGTCGCAGTCGTGGATCCCGGTGTCGGAAGCGAACGTCGTCCGCTGCTCGCGTTCAGCATGGAGCAATACTTCATCGCGCCTGATAACGGCCTGTTGAGCTACGTGCTGGCGACAGAGTTCGATGCCGAGATCCGCGAACTGACCAACAAGCAGTACTTCTTGGGTTCCATCGGGTCGACATTTCATGGCCGTGATATTTTTGCGCCGGCGGCCGCGTGGCTCTCGCGGGGCGAACCGATAGAATCGTTTGGACCGCAGGTTGAGAGCATTATCAGGTTTGAAGTGCCCACGGCTCATGAAGAAGGGAGCACGCTCATCGGCGAGGTCCATCATATTGACCATTTCGGCAATCTCATCACCAACATCAGTCGCGAGGATCTCGTGAGCTTTGCCGGAGCCGCTCATATGAACAGTGTCCATGTGATGATAAAGCAAACGCGTATCCTGACGCTTACGCGTTGCTATGCCGACGCACCGCCTGCCAAGCTCGCGGCGGTGGTCAACAGCGATGGTTGGTTGGAACTATTCTGCAACCAAGGCCGCGCCGAAGACCTGGTGAAGGCCGTCATCGGCGACCGTGTCGAAGTGACGATGCCCTAGATCCGGCCCTATCATTTGCGCATGAGGCGGCCGACTAACGGCTATCTTCGCTTGGTTCTAGTTCTTTCGCTCGCCCCTGCCGTGGCTGCTTTGATAGCGCTTGTCAGAAATCGTCCCATCATCCGCAGTTCTTTAATGGTGGTCGAGAGGGGGGGCATGAGGACAATAATGTTTCCCAGGGGTCGCAGCAGTAAGCCCTCTGAACGAGCCGCCATCGCGACCCGTGTTCCCATGCGGTCGGTAAGCGGGTACGGCTCCTTGGTCATCCGGTTGCGAACCAGCTCAATGGCCGCGATCAACCCGATCTGCCGGACATCGCCGACATGAGGATGCGCCAGAAGCGGCTTCAGCATTGCGCAAAGGACCTCAATTTTCGGGGCGAGCTTCTCAAGGGTCCGCTCGCGCTCAAAGACGTCCAGGTTTGCCAGGGCGACCGCACACCCCAGTGGATTGCCGGTGTAGCTGTGCCCGTGAAAGAAGGTTTTGAACTCGTCATAGCGCCCGAGGAACTGTCGATAGACACGTTCGGTCGCCAAAGTCGCTGCGAGCGGCAGATACCCGCCGGTCAGCCCTTTGCTGATCGCCATGAGATCCGGTCGGATTCCCTCGTGCTCACAGGCGAACATGCGGCCTGTGCGGCCGAAGCCGGTCGCGACTTCGTCGGCAATGAGTAGGACGTCATAACGCGTCGCCATCCGGCGAAGTCGTCTCAAGTACCCGGCCGGCATGGTGATCATTCCCCCGGCGGCCAGCAGCATGGGTTCGACGATGATCCCGGCGATTTCTTCATGGTGGCGTTTAAGAATGTCCTCCACCGAATCGGCGCATGCCAGCCGACATGTCGGCAAGGTCAATCCCAACGGGCAGCGATAGCAGTATGGGGCGTGGGCTTCGAATGTCGGAAACAAGAGAGGCCTGTAGCGTTCGTGAAATAGGGAGATGCCCCCCACACTCACGGCGCCGAGCGTATCGCCGTGATAGGCTTCGCCCAGATGCAGAAACTTGGTCTTGTATTGAAACTCGCCGCCTTTTAGTTGCCAATATTGGAAGGCCATTTTCAACGCCACCTCGACTGCGGTGGAACCGTTGTCGGAATAAAAGACGCGTGTGAGGCCTCGCGGGGCAATCGCAATCAGTCTCTTTGCCAGGTGAATAGCGGGTACGTTAGAAAGTCCCAGCAACGTAGAATGGGCAATCCGTCCCAGTTGGTCTTTGAGCGCCCGGTCTAGCGCGGGCTTCTTGTGTCCGTGTAAGTTGACCCAGATGGAGGACACGCCGTCGAGGTACCGGCGTCCCTGAACATCCATAAGATATACTCCCTGGCCCCGCTCAATAACGACAGGGGCCTGCTTTTCCCACTCCCGTTGCTGCGTAAATGGGTGCCAGAGATAACGGTGATCGTCAGCCTCTAAACCACGCGTGCGAGCTGTGAAAATCATGCGTGGAGGCATTATAGGATGGCGCCTTCGCTTTGACAATGTGACCAAAACCAAATATACTCTGCGGAGTTAGCGCTGAAGGAAACCATTTGCAGAGCCATATCCGGAACTTCTCCATCATTGCGCATATCGACCACGGGAAATCGACTCTGGCGGATCGGTTGCTTGAGTACACAGGCGCCATTACCCTTAGGGAATCCCGCGAGCAGATCCTCGATGCCATGGACCTGGAGCGCGAGCGGGGCATCACGATCAAAGCTCACACGGTTACGGTCCGGTATAAGGCCGAGAGCGGCGAGGAATATCTCCTCAATCTAATCGATACCCCCGGGCATGTTGATTTTACCTATGAAGTCTCCAGAAGCCTGGCTGCTTGCGAAGGGGCGCTGCTCCTCGTGGACGCCTCTCAGGGTGTCGAAGCTCAGACCATCGCGAACGCAAACCTGGCGATTGAGAACGGACTCGTCATCATCCCGGTGATCAATAAGGTGGATTTGGCCAGCGCGGACGTTGAAGGTACCAAGCGCCAGATCGAGGATGTCCTGAGCCTTGATACCCATGACGCCATCCTCACCAGCGCCAAAGCCGGTCTGGGCACCAAGGAAGTGCTTGAGGCCATTGTCACGCGTATTCCACCCCCTCGCGGCAACGCCGAAGGGCCTCTGAAGGCCCTGGTCTTCGATTCCTGGTTCGACAACTATCAGGGGGTGACGGTGCTCGCTCGCGTCGGAGACGGGGAAATCCGGCCCGGCCAAAAGGTCAAGATGACGGGCACCGACAAGAATTTTGAGATTCAGGAAGTAGGGATCTTTACACCCAAGCGACTCAAACAGGAAAAGCTCTCGACCGGCGAAGTCGGCTATGTCGTGGCAGGGATCAAACGGGTAGGGGACACCCGAATCGGCGATACGATCACCGAGAGCGACCGCCCGACTGCGGCCCCGTATCCCGGTTACAAAGAGGCCAAACCCATGGTGTTCTGCGGCCTCTACTCGACGGATGCCGACCGTTTCGAAGACTTGCGGGACGCCCTCGAGAAGCTCCGCTTAAACGACTCGAGCTTCGTCTATGAGCCAGAAACCTCACTCGCGCTGGGGTTCGGCTTTCGCTGCGGCTTTCTCGGTCTTCTTCACATGGAGATCATCCAGGAACGGCTGGAGCGCGAGTTTGCGCTGGACTTGATCAGCACCACGCCGACGGTGGTGTACAAGGTCACGACGACAAAGGGCGAGACACTCTATATTGATAATCCCGCGAAGCTCCCAGATCCCACCTCTATCCAGGAGTTCGAGGAGCCCTATATCAAGGCGACCATCATCACGCCTGAGGCGTATGTCGGAAATCTTCTGGCTCTCTGCCAGGAGCGTCGTGGCACGCAGAAGGCATTGACCTATCTCAATCCCACTCGCGTGATGCTCATCTATGAGATGCCGCTGAGCGAGATCGTGCTCGACTTCTACGATCGACTGAAGTCCAAGACTCAGGGCTACGCGTCACTGGACTACGAGGTCATCGGCTACCGGCCCGGGGAGTTGGTGAAAGTCGACATCCTGCTCAACGGTGAAAGCGTGGATGCGTTGTCATTCATTGTGCATCGCGATAAATCCGCGCTCCGTGGCCGGCAGGTGGCCGAGAAGATGAAGGAATTCATTCCCCGCCAGATGTTTGAGGTCATCATCCAAGCCGCCATCGGCAATAAGATTCTTGCGCGGGAAACCGTGGGGGCGCTGAAGAAGAACGTGACCGCGAAGTGTTACGGTGGCGATATTACCCGGAAAAGGAAACTATGGGAAAAGCAGAAGGAAGGCAAGAAGAGGATGAAGCAGGTCGGCCGCGTGGAAGTGCCTCAGGAAGCCTTCCTGGCGCTGCTGAGGGTGACGGACTAGTCGTCGCCCCTCTTGAGGCCGGCCCGGTAGGAAGCAATGGTCCCGCAGCTTCCGGTGTGGCTGTTGTGAAGAATAAATCACTGTGGCGCGAGTACGCCGAGGCGATCGTGATCGCGATCGTGCTGGCCCTGTTCATCCGCACATTCGTCGTCCAGGCCTTTAAGATTCCGTCGGGCTCGATGATTCAGACCTTGCAGATCGGTGACCATATCCTCGTGAACAAAATGGTCTATGGCATCAAGCTTCCGTGGGACTGCGAATGGGATTTCACGTCGACCCGCAGCGGCGTCACCAAGTTCCCTCTTCTTTGGTCATGCTACAGCTACAAGACCTTGATTCCGGTAGCCGGTCCTGAGCGAGGGGACATCATTGTGTTCATGTTCCCAGAAGATGAGTCCAAGGACTTCATTAAACGGCTCATTGGGCTTCCCGGCGACCGGGTCGAGGTGCGCAATAAAACGGTCTATATCAACGATCAGCCGTTGATCGAACCGTATACGCAACACGTGGATCCGAACGTGATCCCTCATCAGAGCCAACCTCGTGACAACCTCGGTCCGCTCACCGTGCCACCCGATTCCTATTTCGTGATGGGCGATAACCGAGACCAAAGCCTCGATAGCCGGTTCTGGGGATTCGTCAAGCGCGAGAAGATCAAAGGCAAGGCATTTCTGATCTATTGGTCTTGGGACGGACGCGGAGATCTGACGCACTGGGTTCGTTGGAACCGGATCGCGAAGATCATCCGCTGAGCGAATTACCATGAAAGCCGCGGGGCTGCAGGCTCATATCAAAAAGTTCAAAGGCGGCAAGGTCCTCGTCATCGGGGACCTTATTCTCGACCAATACATCTGGGGCCCCGTGAGCCGGATCTCGCCGGAAGCCCCTGTGCCGATCGTGAATGTCTCTTCCGAGACGATGCATCTCGGCGGGGCTGCCAATGTCTCGAACAACGTTCGCTCACTTGGAGGCCGTGTCGAGCTCTGCGGCGTCATCGGCACGGACGACGCGGGCCGCCAGTTTACTGAAGTCCTTCGCAGCCATGGCATTGGAAGCGACGGCGTCGTGACCGATCGCGACCGTCCCACCACACGCAAAACGAGAATCGTTGCGCACAACCAGCAGTTGGTTCGCTTTGATGTGGAGCGCTGCCATGCGATCAGCGGTGTCCTGGAAGCTCGGATCAGCCGATATGTCGCCGCCTGTATTCGGTCGGTCTCGGCGGTGGTGGTCTCCGACTACGCCAAGGGGGTCATTACGGCGAGGGTGATGGCAGACGTGATCGGTCTGGCCGATCGGCATAAGATCCCGGTCATTGTCGATCCCAAGGTGCGGCACATTGACTACTACAAAGGGGTCACGGTGCTCACGCCCAATCACTTGGAGGCGATCCAGGCGGCCGGCCTGCAGGGCGAAGACGAAAACACGTTGCTCGAAGCCGGGCGACAGCTGCACCAGCGCCTAGGGTGCCGTGCGGTCTTGATTACGCGAGGGGAGCGCGGCATGAGTCTCTTCGAGGGAGGCGGGCATGTCACCCACATTCCTACAGTGGCGCGGCAGGTCTATGATGTGACGGGAGCGGGCGATACCGTTGTCGCGACGCTCGCCCTCGCGCTCGCAGCGGGCGCTCCAATGCGCCAAGCCGCCCAGCTTTCCAACTATGCGGCCGGTATCGTGGTGGGCATGCTCGGTACCGGGACGGTCACTCCCGCCCAGCTGCAGGAGGCGTTGGCGCGTGGGTAATTCTCATGGCTGATGTCCGGAGTCATGTGATTGTCGTTATTCCAGTCCGCTATGGTTCGAGCCGCTTCCCTGGAAAGCCTCTCGCTCAAATCGGTCACAAGCCGCTGGTCCAACAGATTCATGATCGGGTGACGGCCGTGCGCGGTGTGTCGCGCGTCATTGTCGCGACCGATGATGAGCGGATCTTCAGCGTGGTGAACAGCTTCGGCGGCACCGCGATGATGACCGGCAAGAACCTCCGGACAGGCTCCGATCGCGTTGCTGAAATCGCCCAGGAAGTCCCCGCCGACGTGTATATCAATTTGCAAGGGGACGAGATTCCGCTCGCCGCAGGATTCCTTGAGGACCTCATTATTCCGTTCGTGGCGTCCAACGCCGATGTCGGCACGTTGAAACGCGCGATGACCGATGCGCGTGAGTTGGTGAATCCCAACGTTGTGAAGGTCGTCACGGATGAACAAGGCCGCGCCTTATACTTTTCGCGGAGTCCGATTCCATATGTCAGGGACGGCCAGAGAGGGGAGCCTCCGATCATTCGTGGTTTGCATTGGAAACATGTCGGCATCTATGCCTATACTCGCGAGGCGCTTATCCGATTTGCCGGACTCCCGGCCGGGGCATTGGAAGAAAGCGAACAATTGGAGCAGTTGCGGCTGTTGGAGGGGGGGATTCGGATTCGGGTCTGGGAGACCCAGCATGATTCTCTGCGAATCGATACACCTGAAGATCTCAAACAAGCCGAACAGATTCTGAAAACAGGAGAAGCGGCATGGCAAAATTCATCTTCGTAACAGGGGGCGTGGTTTCATCGTTGGGAAAAGGCCTGGCATCGGCCTCCGTCGGCAATCTCTTGGAGAGCCGCGGGGCCAGTATTACCTTTCTCAAGCTGGACCCTTATATTAACGTGGACCCCGGCACGATGAACCCCTATCAACATGGCGAGGTGTATGTGACCGAAGATGGGGCCGAGACCGACCTCGACCTCGGCCATTATGAGCGTTTTACCACTCTCTCCATGGGGCGCCGGAACAATTTTACGACCGGCCGTATCTATCACGATGTGATGATGAAGGAGCGACGCGGGGATTATCTGGGCGCCACCGTGCAGGTCGTGCCGCATATCACCGATGAAATTAAGCAGAATATCCGGGCCATGGCCAATGGCGTCGATCTCGTCATTTGCGAGATCGGCGGAACCGTCGGCGATATCGAGAGCCTCCCGTTCCTGGAAGCCATTCGCCAGATTCCCTACGACGTCGGTCGCGAGAACGTCCTGTACATTCACCTCACGCTCGTACCGTATATCAGTGCGGCCGGCGAACTAAAGACAAAGCCGACCCAACACAGCGTCAACAAGTTGCGAGAAATCGGTATCCAGCCGCACATTCTGCTCTGCCGCACCGATCGGTATTTGCCGCCGGACGTGAAGGAGAAAATCGCGCTGTTCTGTAACTTACAGAAGGACGAAGTCATCACGGCCAAGGATGTCGAGAGCACGTATGAGGTGCCGCTGGTGTTCCATAAGGAAGGCCTCGACCAGCTGATCGTGAAATATCTTCATCTGGAGTTAAAGGAGCCCGACCTTCGGGAATGGGATCGAATGGTGCAGCGCATTACTCACCCGGAGCATGAGATCACGCTGGCGTTGGTCGGCAAATACGTTGGGCTGAAGGAATCCTATAAAAGCCTTACAGAGGCGGTCGTGCACGGCGGCATCCGCAGCGGGACGCGTGCGATCATCCGATGGGTCGATGCTGAGGACATCGAGCAGCGAGGCGCCGGCCTGGTCCTGGCGGATGTGGATGGACTGATCGTCCCGGGAGGATTCGGTGGACGCGGGATCGAAGGTAAAATCGACGCGATCCGGTACGCGCGTGAGGAACGAGTGCCCTTCCTGGGGCTCTGCCTCGGAATGCAGTGCGCGGTCATTGAATTTGCGCGTCACATCGCCGGACTTCCCGAAGCCAATAGCTCGGAGTTTCTCCCCGACGGTGCGACCTCGGTCATAGACCTGATGCACGATCAACGTCGTGTTGAGGAGAAGGGCGGTACCATGCGCCTCGGCAGCTACCCATGCAAGATCGAGAAGGGTTCGCGCGCCTTTGAAGCGTATAACCGGACTGAAGTGCAGGAACGGCATCGCCACCGCTACGAGTTGAACAACACGTATCGGGATTGCCTGGTCAAACATGGCCTGGTGCTAAGTGGTGTTTCTCCGGACGGCACCCTGGTCGAAATCGTTGAACTCCAACATCATCCCTGGTTCCTCGCGACCCAGTTTCATCCGGAATTCAGCTCCCGTCCGAGCCAGCCTCATCCCTTATTCCAGGGCTTCGTGGAGGCCGGACTTCGGCACAAGGTCGGGGGGTAACACTCGCGATGCAGACGGTTGAGATCAATGGGCTGCGCATCGGCATCGGCTTCCCGCATCTCATTATTGCCGGACCCTGCGTGATTGAAGATACCGGCCTGGTCTTAGAAACTGCCGCTGAGCTCAAGCGGATTACTACGGACTTAAAGCTTTCCTTTATCTTTAAGTCATCCTATGACAAGGCGAATCGCAGCTCTGCAGACTCCTTCCGGGGTCCCGGTCTGACGGAAGGCTTGTCTGTCCTTGCCAAGGTCAAGGAAACGGTCGGAGTCCCAATTCTATCCGACGTGCATACGGCGGAGGAGGCGGAGCAAGCCGGAAAGGTCCTTGATGTGCTTCAGATCCCGGCATTTCTGTGCCGTCAGACCGACCTCCTCGTAGCCGCCGCCCGGACCGGCCGCGTCGTGAACGTCAAGAAGGGCCAGTTTCTGGCGCCCTGGGATATGGCCAATGTCGTCCAGAAAATTGAATCAGCCGGCAGCCACCGCCTCCTGCTGACGGAGCGAGGGGCATCCTTCGGATACAACAATCTGGTCACGGACTTCCGGGCGCTGCCGATTATGCGCCGTCTTGGCTATCCGGTGATCTTTGACGCCACCCACAGCGTGCAATTGCCGGGTGGCGCAGGCAAGAAATCCTCTGGCCAGCGTGAATTCGTGGCGCCGCTCGCACGGGCGGCGGTAGCGGCAGGATGTGAGGGGATCTTTATGGAAGTTCATCCTGACCCCGACAACGCGCTGTCCGACGGGCCCAATATGGTGCCGCTCGCGCAGGTCCGAGCTTTATTGGAGCAGATCGTCAGGATTGCCACTGCGGTAGGTCCAATTCCGGCTTAGCCGACGCTCATGGCGATTCAGGAACAGCGCCTCCCATCTCCGGCGAGCGCATCCATCCCGTCTCGGGTGCTGTCGCATGTCCCCAACGCGATTACCATCAGCCGGATTCTCTTGATACCCGTCTTCGTGCTGTTCTTCCAGGCGCCGACACCTGAACGCTCATTAGCGGCCGGCGCCGTATTTGGCCTTGCCGCGCTGACGGATGCGGTTGACGGCTATTTGGCCCGCCGTTGGGGCCACGTGACGAAGCTGGGAAAACTGCTCGATCCGTTTGCGGACAAGCTGCTCGTCCTCACGGCCCTGTTCCTGCTCGTAGACTTCGATCGAGTTGATGCGTGGCTCGCTATTGTCCTCGCAGGTCGCGAATTCATTATTACGGCCCTTCGCTTCGCCGCTGCGCGGGAAGGGGTGACCCTGGCCGCGGAAACGACCGGCAAGTACAAGATGGTCATGCAGGTCATCGCGCTTTTGCTCCTGATCGTCGATGATGCGGTCCCCCCGGCGTTAAATTTTCAACTGTGGGGGACCGTCATCCTATGGCTCTCGATGGTCCTGTCGTTGGTCTCGGCAGCGCAGTACTGTCGGCAGTTTGTCAACCAAGTGCTGCCGCGATGGGGCGGTGGAAATCCATGAATGCGCTGGAAGTTTTCGCGGTCATTGCTCTTGGTTATCTACTCGGGGCAATTCCGGTCGGGGTCCTGGCATCGCGATGGCTTGCGGGTGTTGATCCGCGGCTCAGCGGCAGTCGCAATATCGGTTTCACGAACGTGCTGCGGGTTGCGGGCACGACAGCCGGCATCGTCACGTTATTGGGCGATATGGGGAAAGGCGCCGCGGCGGTTTTGACCGCGCAGCTAATCCTGGGACCTGGATCGGAAGACTGGGTCTTGGCTGCCGGTGGCGCCGCAATTGTTGGACATCTGTTTTCGATTTTCCTACGTTTCCATGGCGGCAAGGGCGTCGCCACCGCTTTGGGGGTTTTTTTCGCACTGGATCCGATCCTGGGTGGGAGCCTGGTGTTGATCTGGCTCTTGAGCGCGGTCCTCTGGAGAACATCATCATTGGCTGCGATTGTGGCCTTTGCCTGCTTGCCGGTTCTCACCTGGATACGGCATCCGCGTCCGGTCATGCTCGCCTTTGCGCTAGGAGTGAGCGCGCTCATTGCGTACCGGCATACGGAGAACATTCGGCGGCTGCTTGCCGGTACGGAGCCAAAGTTCAGGGCCCGTCCTAATGCGGGGTGATCTAGAAGTTTACATAATGTATCTTATCCGACGTTGTAGGTTCAAGAAGGGGAAGCCGCTATGAATCTTTTGCGGGCCGCCCAGCGCACGTTTTCCCTTAGCTTTGATGGCCTGCGCGAAGCGCTTGTTGTGGTCGCTGAACGCGTGGCGCTCCGTGTCCAGGTCGGCAAGCTACAACTGCATGCCGAAGATACGGAGAGCCGGCTTGGACAGGCGTACGAGTCCTTGGGGCAGTGTCTGTACGGGACACATCACGCTTCACCCGGCAAAGGCGCCTCGATTGATACCGCGCTCCCGATCGTGGCCCGGATTCGGATAGAGCACCAGGTGCTTCAAGAGCTGCGGGACAAACTTGCCTCCTTGTATGACGAAACCCTCACACTGCCGTTGAGCCGGTTGCAAGACGATCTCAAAGAGAGCGGCGGAACGATCGAACGGGTCACGATCATCCCGGGGTCACAAGCTGATGGAAAGGCCCTGGGCGAACTTGGTCTCCCTCCTACTGTGCGCCTTGTCGTTCTTCGACGGGGGAGCACCTTGATCATTCCCGCGGGAAGCGTGGTCCTGCAAGCCGGGGACGACCTGACCCTCATTGGCAATAGGTCCGCGGTCCCGGCGGCTCTCCATATCTTAAGAACCTAAACGGAACCAATCTTCTCTGACATTGGAATTTCTGCGGTCGGTTTGTTACCATATCTAAAGTTTTCGATGAGCTTAAGGAGAATGTTCATGAACTCTCAGCAGTCACAACGGCGTCTGCTTGTCACGGCAAGTGTCTGCGCACTGTTCTTTCTCGGCGCGCCTCAAGGATTTCTAGGAGTAGCCCAGGAAACCGACGGCAAGCGACTTGTTGAGCAGATTCAAGGGGTGTTTATGGACCTGGCTGATCGGGTCAAACCGGCGGTGGTCAACATCGCGCCGGTCAGCTCTTCAGCGCGGTCGCCTGAAAATCCACGGGAACGGAACCCGAACAACTCCGGCACCGGCTCCGGTGTGATCGTCGATAAACGCGGGCTTATCGTGACGAACAACCATGTCGTGGGAGACGCCAAAGAAGTTGAAGTGCGACTCTCAACCAGACAGAAGTATGTTGGACAAGTCATCGGACGGGACCCCGACACCGATCTGGCGATTGTGCAGATTAAAACCGATCATGACCTACCCACAGTGCCATTTGGAGATTCCTCCAAAGTGCGCGTCGGGCAATGGGTCCTGGCGGTCGGCAATCCGTTTGCATTAGACCGGACCGTGACGCTTGGAGTGGTCAGCGGGCTCGAACGTGATGCGGTGCGGCTTTCTCGCTACGAAGCCTTTATCCAAACTGATGCGTCGATCAATCCGGGCAACAGCGGGGGTCCGCTGTTCAATATCAACGGAGAAGTGATCGGCATCAATACGGCGATTATCAATTTCGCGCAAGGTATTGGGTTTGCCATCCCGTCGAATATGGTGCTCCAGGTGGTCGACCAACTGCGAGCGCGCGGAAAAGTGATTCGGGGGTGGCTGGGGGTCGGCATCCAGGAGGTGACCCCCGATCTTGCCAGTAAGTTCGGTATCAAGGAAAGCGAGGGCGTCCTTGTCAACGATGTCTTTGATAATGAGCCGGCCTCCAGGGCTGGCCTCCGGCCGGGGGACATTATTGCAAAGGTTAACGGGCGTGGAATTGAGACCCCGAGCGGCCTCTCACGAGCGGTCGCCGGCCTTCCCCCTGGTACAAAGATTGACCTAGATATCATCCGAAACGGCGAGCACCGACTGATCACCGTAGATCTGGGCGAGCGTAAAGAAGAGGCGGTGATGGCCTCCCTGCCGCCCTCGCCGGCTCCCCTGCCGGAACTGAAACTTGGCCTCAATGTGCAGGATCTGACCGCCGAGCTTGGCGAGAAGTTCAAAATCAAGGACAAGAAGGGGGTGCTCATCAGCAAGGTAGAATCCGGGAGCGCCGCCCAGGAACAGGGCTTGCGTGAAGGAGATTTGATTAAAGAAGTGAACCGGCAATCGGTCAATTCGGCCGAGGAGTTCAAAACAGCCCTATCGCAGATTAAAAAGGGAGAGTCCGTGTTGCTCCGCGTGATGCGGGAAAACCGGGCCTTTTACTCGGTGCTGGTGCCGAAAGAGAAGTAATCAGACGTTCCCCGCCCTGCACGGGCGGGAGAGATATTTAAGACGCTGCGACGGCGCCTTTCCCCGCCTTCTGCTCTTCGATGACCTTCGTGGCAAGCTCGCGCGGGACCTCTTCGTAGGTCGAGAAGTCCATTGAGTACGTGGCGCGCCCCCCGGTCAATGAGTTAAGCGACGCCTGATACTTTAACATCTCGACCAAAGGCACTGTCGCTTTAATAATGGTTCCATGTCCTCGGGGGACAGTATCCTGAATGCGGCCTCTGCGGCTATTGAGATCGCCGATGACCGCGCCCATAAATTCGTCGGGCGTGTTGACCTCCACAAGCATGATCGGCTCCAGGAGTATGGGCGCCGCCTGCTCGACCGCTTTTTTGAACCCCATCGACGCCGCGATCTTAAACGCCATTTCCGAGGAATCGACATCGTGGTAGGAGCCATCGTAGAGCGTCACGCGGATATCGACGACCGGGAAGCCGCCGAGAATGCCCTCGTGCATCGCTTCGATGACGCCCTTCTCAACAGCCGGGATGAAGTTTCGAGGAATCGCGCCGCCGACGATATCATCGACAAATTCGAAGCCCCCGCCGCGTTTTTGGGGTTCGATCTTGAGCCACGCGTCGCCGTACTGACCATGGCCGCCTGTCTGCTTCTTGTATTTTCCCTGTGCCGTGGCGGGCTTGCGCACGGTTTCCTTGTACGGCACTTTCGGCGTGTGGACGTTCACTTCAATCCCGTATTTGCGTCTGAGCTTCTCAAAAGTCACATCCACATGAAGTTGGCTCATGGCGCTCAGGATCATCTCATGGGTCTCGTTATTGCGTTGGAACTCTAACGAAGGATCTTCCTCGACGAGTTTGTGTAGACCCAAACTGACTTTCTCGATGTCCGCTTTCGATTTGGGCTCCAGCGCAAACGACATGAGCGGACGCATTAACGGCGGCTTGGGAATGATCAATGCAGAATTCTCGGCGGCCAGCGTGTCGCCGGTCTGCGTATCCTTGAGTTTCGGAATGGCCACGATATCGCCCGCTACAGCCGCATCGACCTGCTGATATTTCTTGCCGATCGCGTGGAACAGCTTGCCGCCTCTTTCTTTGACCCCTCGGCTGGCATTCAGAAACCCGGCATCGGTGGCCAGTGAACCAGAATAGACGCGCACATAATTCATATGACCCATAAACGGGTCGATGATGGTCTTAAAGACATAGCCGGTAAAGGGGGCGCTAAGCGACGGCGACACGGCCACCGCCGGTTTCCCGTTGACCGTCGCCTCCACCGGATGCACAGCGGCGCGGTCGACGGGGGACGGCAGCAGCGAGGTCATCGCGTTCAATAGTTCCACTGTTCCGAGATTCTTTGGCCCGGATCCGGACAAGGCCGGAAAAAATTTCCTTGCGGCGGTACCGGCTTTGAGGCCCTGCATCAGTTCCTCAGCCGACAGTGTCCCCTCACCCAAATACTTCTCCAAAAGTTGATCATCGGCTTCTGCCGCGCATTCGATCAAAGCTTTGCGCGCGGCGGCGACCTCCTCTTTGATCGCGGCCGGAACCTCGCATTTCTGGCGCTTTCCGCTCGCGTCGGCCTGATACCGATAGGCTTCCCCGGTGATCAGATCTACGACGCCTTCCAATCCGGCTTCCTGCCCGATTGGGAATGTCACGGGAATGGCCCTGATCTCCAGGGCCTGCTCCACGGCTTCGAGCGCGGTCTTAAACGATGTCCGCTCCTTATCAAGGCCGGTGACGAAGATGAGGCCCGGCAAAGAGAGAGCGGTCGCGTAATCGGACGCCTTTTCCCACTCCGACTTCACGCCGATAGCGGCATTCACGACCCACACGGCCGCATCGGAGACGTGGGTAGCCTGGCGGGCCTCAGCATAAAAGCTCGGCGCCCCCGGCGCATCAAGCAGATTGAGAGTGATTTCTCCCCACGAAATCTGGCAGAGACTGGTCTGTAGTGAAATCTTGCGATGATGCTCTTCCGGTTCATAATCCATGGCCGCCGTTCCGACAGTGACGGAGCCCATTTGAGGCACAGTGCCCGTGGCGGCCAGGAGCGCTTCGATCAGCGTGGTCTTGCCGGCGCCGCTGTAGGAAAGAAGGACAACATTGCGGATGGACTCAGGTTTGGTTTCCCTCATATTGTAGGCCTCCAAAACAGAGCTCGCGTTAGATCGCCCATTCTAGGAGCGGCAGTCTGGACTGTCAACAGCGGGACGCCCTGCATGGTGGTATGCTGCCGGTAATCTGTTGATTAATCTGAGTCCAGGCCATGCCTTATAACCCCAACGATGATCTCCACGGCAATGTTCCTGACCAGTCCGATGTGTGCCTGTTGATCATTGATATGATTAACCCTTTCACATTTGAGGCGGAAGAGATACTCCCGGCTGCCTCGGCGGCGGGGGGAAAGAATTGCGGCCTTGAAGTGGCGCGTGAGGGCAACCGGGCTGCCGGTGATTTACGTCAATGACAATTTCGGCAAGTGGCGGTCCGACTTCCGGAAGTTCGTGGAGCGATGCTTAGCAGGCTTATGCCGAGGCAAGCAGATCGCTGAGTTACTGCAGCCTCACGCTGATGATTATTTTGTGCTGAAGCCCAAGCATTCAGCCTTCTTTGCGACTCCTTTGGAGCTTCTGCTCCAGTTTCTGGGGGCGCATCGCTTGATCCTCACGGGAGTCGCGGGCAACAACTGCGTGCTGTACACCGCTAGTGACGCGCACATGCGCGAGTTCAAACTCACGGTCCCGTCGGACTGTACCGCTTCGCTCACACCTGAAGATAAC
>DASXSU010000040.1:0-12484 GCA_036505795.1 Nitrospirales bacterium | reverse complement strand
CTGGATCTGCCCGATTCCAAACGGGCATATCCAAGCGACAGCGCGGGACGCGAAAGGACGCAAGCAGTACCGGTACCATTCTCGCTGGAGAACGGTTCGCGACGTAACCAAATACGATCGGATGACCGCGTTCGGCCAGATATTGCCGTTGATTCGCCGACGGACCGAGCAGGATTTGGCGCGACCGGGCCTGCCACGGAAAAAGATCCTGGCCGCGGTCGTCCGCCTCCTGGAGTCGACGCTGATCCGCGTCGGCAACGAGGAGTATGCCCGCCAGAATGATTCGTTCGGCCTCACGACGATGCGGGACCGTCATGTGGATGTGTCCGGTTCGAGGCTACGTTTCGCGTTCCGCGGCAAGAGCGGAATTCAGCATTCGGTGGATCTGACGGACCGCCGGCTGGCCCGAATCGTCAAACGCAGTCAAGACCTTCCCGGACAAGAGTTGTTTCAGTATCTCGATAAGAAGGGCAAGCATCACAGTATCGGATCGTCCGATGTGAACGAATACCTGCGCGAGATTACGAAGCAGGATTTCACCGCGAAGGATTTCAGAACCTGGGCCGGCACGGTGTTGGCAGCCACGGCGCTTCAGGAGTTCGGAGCATGGAACTCGAAAGCGCAAGCGAAGCGCAACGTGGTGCGGGCCATCGAATCGGTTGCGAAGCGCCTGGGGAATACAAAGGCGGTCTGCAAGAAGTGCTATATTCATCCCGCGATCCTGACCACCTATCTTGACGGTTCGCTACCGCAAATGCTTCGGCGCAGGATCGACAAGCACATGCGGGAATCGGTAAGCCACCTGCGTCCGGAAGAGGCTGCGGTTCTCGCATTGCTTCAATACCGAATGAAGCAAGACGCCCGGGAGTGCCATGGAAGCGACCATGCTGAAGGAAATGGGCGAAAAGCTCTCGGCCCCTTACTGAAGCAGTCCGTCCGCGCCGTTAGGCGCGCTGGGCAGGGAGAAAACGGGCCGGAGAAACTCCAAGACAGCGGTCTGATTCCGCTGCCCGAGTGCTGAAGGGAACTGCTTCATGCCACGCCAGAAGACGAATAGTTGGCAACTAGGCCTGGGCGCGGAGGTGTGCTCTGAAGGTGTTCGCTTTCGCGTCTGGGCCCCCAAGCGCCGGCAGGTCGATGTCGTGGTCGAAAGCATGAATGGACTCGTCGTCTCCCTGGCTCCCGAGTCGTCAGGTTATTTTTCCGGCCTGGTCCGGGATGCCCGTGCAGGCGCCTTGTACCGATACCGCTTGGACGGTGCAGGCGGTTTTCCTGATCCGTGCTCGCGCTTTCAACCGGAAGGTCCGCACGGCCCATCCATGGTCGTCGATCCGGCCGCGTACAGCTGGCATGACGCCGGTTGGCCCGGCATCGAGATAGCCGGGCAGGTGATCTACGAGCTGCATATTGGAACCTTTACGCCGGAGGGGACCTTTGACTCGGCGGCCCGGGAGCTCGAGGAATTAAAGCGGCTGGGCGTGACTGTTGTTGAGGTCATGCCTGTGGCCGAATTTCCGGGGGGAAGAGGCTGGGGCTACGACGGCGTGGATCTGTACGCGCCGGCGCATATATATGGCAATGCCGAAGCACTCAAGCGTTTTGTCGACGCCGCGCATGCGCTGGGCCTCGGCGTAATGCTCGACGTCGTCTACAACCATCTGGGGCCGGACGGCAATTATGTCGGAGCCTACAGCAATGACTATTTTACCGACCGGTATGAAAATGATTGGGGGGCCGCCATCAACTTCGACGGTCCGGGCGCGCAAGAGGTCCGCGAGTTCTTCATTCGAAATGCCTGTTATTGGGTCGTGGAGTTCCATATGGACGGCCTCCGACTCGACGCAACGCAAAATATCTACGACTCTGGACCCCTCCACGTGCTATCGGAGATGTCCCAACGCGCAAGGGAAGCGGCCAGGCCGAGGAAAATCATCTTAACGGCCGAAAATGAGTGCCAGGATGTCCGCTGCATCAACCCGGTCGACAAAGGCGGATTCGGCCTGGATGCGATGTGGAACGACGACTTTCATCACACCGCAATGGTGGCGCTGACCGGCCGGCGCGAAGCCTACTACGCCGACTACTTCGGCAGTTCCCAAGAACTGGTCTCTTCGGTGAAGCGAGGGTTTTTGTACCAGGGCCAATACTACAAGTGGCAAAAACAGCCTCGTGGGACGCCCATCACGACCCAACCCGCCAGCGCCTTGATCTTTTTTCTGCAAAACCATGACCAGGTGGCGAACACCCTGCGCGGCGATCGGCTGACTGCGCTGACAAGCCCAGGCCGGTTTCGGACCATGACGGCCTTGACGCTCCTATCCCCGGAGACCCCGCTGCTCTTTATGGGCCAGGAGTTCGGCGCGTCATCGCGTTTTTTATTCTTTACCGATCACGGCGATCTGAGCGACCTGGTGTATCAGGGTCGAAAGAAATTCCTGTCTCAATTTCCGAGCTATGCCTCTCCGGAGGCCCAGGCGCAAGTGCCACACCCTAATGCGATCTCCACGTTTGAGGCATCGAAGCTGGATTTTTCTGATCGGGAGCGTCACGCTGCCATCTACCTGATGCATCAAGACCTCTTGCGGATCAGACGGGAGGATCCTGTGATTGCTGCGCAATCTCGTGAGCGTCTCGATGGGGCGACATTTCGTCCAGACGCGTTCGTCCTTCGGTTCTTTGGCCAGGAGAACGACGACCGCTTGCTGGTCGTCAACCTCGGAGAGGATTTCGAATACGATTCTGCGCCGGAGCCTCTACTCGCCCCGCCTCAGGACCGGTCTTGGGAGATCATGTGGTCAAGCGATGCCCCCCGTTACGGTGGGCCGGGTGTGGTCAACCCTTGTCGGGAAGACGGGTGGAGACTGCCCGGTGAAAGCGCGGTGCTCTTCAAGCCATCGTCCTCTCGGCCCAAAAGACAAAAGAAAGATGGTGAAACGCACCCATGAGTGGTCCTTCACTCAGTTTTCCATGGAAGCCCGGCCAGGATATGAGTTTTCTGCTAGCGCGCGAGTGGCTCGCCACAAACGGGCTGGGCGGTTATGCTTCGGGGACATTGCTCGGTATCTCGACGCGCCGCTATCACGGACTGTTTATTCCAAATCTTCCTGCGCCGCGAGGCCGCACGATGATGATCCCGCGGGTGGACGAAGAGGTGTATTGCGACGGGCGCTCTGTACTACTGGGAGGGGCTGAGTTCGCGGACGGTCGAATCGAGGGAGATGGATACCAGTTTCTGCATGAGTTTCGACAGGACTGTTTGGTTCCCACCTGGACCTATAAGATCGATGACCACGTTCTCGAAAAGAGAATCGTAATGCCCCATACTCTGAACACCGCGTACCTCGAGTATCGACTCGTCAGCGGCGGTCCGGTACGGCTTGGGCTCCGGCCATATGTCACCTTTCGCATGCATGACGGGCCGCTGAGTGTCTCCGCAGAGTATCCGTTTACTCTTACCGTGACACGGGGCCACTTGGAAGTGCATCCGTTCGAGGGCGCCCCTCTCCTGAGGTTATGTCTGCGGCCCCAACGCGGGGTCTTCGTCGCCGATGAGAAGATCAGCCCCAACGTCTATTACCGGGTCGAACGAGAGCGCGGCTATGATCATCTTGAGGACCTGACGAGCCCGGGCTACTTTTCCGTGGACCTGGCAGCCGGGGAATCGCTTGCTCTCGTCGCAAGCACCGAGAGTTGGGAATTGCTGGAGCACCCGGCCGCCAAAATCATCGAAGCGGAGCAGCAGCGGTTGGAGAAGGTCCTGGCCGCTGCGCCGAAGGAAGCGCATTCGGGTCCGGCCGCCCATCTGGTTCTCGCGGCGGATCAGTTCCTCATCCTGCCCGGAAGCCGGCCGGAGGAAAACGTCCTAGCAAGCATTTCCGGCGAGGAGATTCGGACGATCATTGCCGGCTATCACTGGTTCACGGATTGGGGCCGCGATACGATGATCAGTCTGGAAGGATTGACGCTCTGCACCGGCCGCCCCCGTGAGGCGAGGGCTTTGTTGCGGACGTTTGCTCATTACGTAAAAGACGGACTGCTGCCAAACCATTTCCCGGAAGGCCACCGGACGGCTATCTACAACACCGCCGATGCGACATTATGGTACTTCCACGCGCTGGACCGATATTACGACAGGACCGGGGATCGGGAAACGTTACAGCTGCTCTTTCCGGTGCTGCAATCCGTGATCGAGCATCATATCAAGGGCACCCATTTTGGCATCGGCGTGGATCCGGTCGACGGGATGTTGAAGGAAGGGGCGGAGGGCTATGCCCTCACCTGGATGGACGCGAAGGTGGATGGCTGGGTGGTCACCCCGCGCCGCGGTAAGCCGGTGGAGATCCAGGCGCTTTGGTACAACGCTCTCTGCCTGATGCATATGTGGGCGCAAGAATTGGCAGAGGCGCCGGCCGAGTATCGGCACCGCGCCGAAGTTGTCGAGCGGAGCTTCAATGCGAGATTCTGGTATGCCGAGGGCCATCATCTGTACGACATTGTTGACGGAGAGAAGGGTGATGATGCAAGCCTCAGACCCAATCAAATCTTCTCCATGTCGCTTCGTTTTCCCGTTCTCGACCGGTCATTGTGGCAGCCGGTGATTGACACCGTTGCGGCCAAGCTGTTGACGCCTGTGGGTTTGAGAACGCTCGACCCCAGCCATCGGGATTACAAGGCGACCTACTTCGGCGATCTCAGGGCGAGGGATGCGGCCTATCATCAAGGAACAGTGTGGGCCTGGCTGATCGGGCATTTCATCGACGCCTGGTTACGAATCCATCCGGACAAGGAAAAAGCCCGAAAGATGCTGGACGGGTTGCAGGAGGAACTGCGGGATGCGGGTATCGGCACCATCAGCGAGATCTTTGACGCCGAGCCACGGTACACGCCAAGAGGCTGCGTCGCGCAGGCATGGAGCGTTGCCGAAGTCCTTCGTGCATTGCTGGCCACCGAGGCACGTACATCTGATAGCTAAGTCTCTCCCGTGCCGTGCATTTCCTCAGTCGATGCGGAACAGATCTCTACCATCCGGCCCCGCGTAGATCATGACTGATATCATTGCCGCGCGTTCGCAGATGGCCATGTCCCTGGGCTTCCACATCATCTTTGCGGCGATCGGTATTGGGATGCCGTTGATGATGGCCATCGCGGAATGGCATTGGCTCCGGACAAACGATCCCGTGTCGCTGGTATTAGCGAAACGATGGGCCAAAGGTGCGGCGATCCTCTTTGCCATCGGAGCGGTGTCCGGCACTGTCCTCTCCTTCGAGCTCGGGCTTCTTTGGCCGACCTTCATGAGCTGGGCCGGAGGGAGTATCGGCCTGCTCTTCGCATTAGAGGGTTTCGCATTCTTCGCCGAGGCGATCTTTCTTGGTGTGTATATCCACGGCTGGGACCGCGTGCCGCCACGCGCACACTTCGCAGCCGGTTGTGTAGTGGCAGTCAGCGGCGTAGCGTCGGCGATCTTCGTCGTGACGGCAAATGCGTGGATGAACACGCCCCGCGGGTTTGAGCTGGTCGGGGGCCGGATGGTTCATATCGACCCAATCGCCGCCATGGCAAACCCCGCTGCGTTCGGGGAGAGTCTCCATATGGTGTTGGCGGCCTTTGCCGCGACCGGGTTTGCGGTCGCCGGAGTGCATGCCTTTCTGTTGTTAGGCGATCGACAGAACCTATTTCACCAGCGCGCTCTCAACATCGCCCTGCTGGTCGGCGGGATCCCGGCGATCCTTCAACCGCTCAGCGGCGATCTACTGACCCGGAATGTCGCACGGGATCAACCGGCGAAACTTGCGGCGTTCGAGGCGCTGTTTCATACCCAGGCGGGCGCGCCGCTCACCCTCGGCGGGATCCCGGATGAGCAACTGCAGAGCACGCCCTATGCGCTTGAGATTCCCAAGGCACTCAGTGCGCTGCTTCATTACGATCGTCAGGCCGTGGTCACGGGGCTCGACGCGATCCCGCGCGACCAATGGCCTCCGGTGGCAATCGTGCATGTGGCATTCGATCTGATGGTGGCCGCCGGTTTCGTGATGATGGGGATCGCGCTATGGGCCGCCTGGCGATGGTGGCGGCAACACTCTTTAAAGGGTGATACGTGGCTGTTGCGCACTCTGGTACTCACGATCCCCTTGGGCTTTCTGGCGATTGAGGCGGGATGGGTGGTGACCGAGGTCGGCCGCCAGCCGTGGATCATTTACGGCGTCCTGAGAACCTCCGATGCGGTGACACCCATGCCGGGTTTGATCGTCCCGCTGATCACATTTACCCTGTTGTACATATTCCTGGCAGCCGTCGTCGTGTGGCTGCTTATGAGCCACATTGCCGCAAGCCCTGAGTTTCCCCAGTCAGGGAAAAAGTTGAAGAAGGTCTGAAGTAATTGTCTCTGGAAATCATCATCGCCGGGATCATTCTGGTCTCGCTCACGTTCTATGTTCTCTTGGCGGGTGCCGACTATGGGGCCGGTGTCTGGTCGTTGCTGGCGCGCGGCTCCAGAGCCCCGCTCCAACGAAAGCTGATCGACGAGGCCATAGGACCCATCTGGGAAGCCAACCATGTCTGGCTGATCTTGGTCGTCACGGTCTTGTTCACCGCCTTTCCGACGGCCTTCGCGATCATTACCACACGATTGCACATCCCGCTAACGCTCCTCCTTATCGGCGTGGTCTTGCGCGGTGCAGGCTTCGCCTTTCACAAATACGGAATTCGTCAGGGCGAACTGCGCCCGCATTTGGTGGGAATCTTTGCCGTTGCCAGCGTCATTACACCGGTGCTGTTGGGCATGACGATTGGCGCGATCGCCTCCGGGGGGCTCGGTGACAATGATCGCAGCTTTCTCGCGACATTTGTGTGGCCATGGCTTGCGCCGTTTCCGCTTGCAGTCGGACTGCTGACGTTGGTCCTCTTTGCATTTTTGGCCGCGGTCTATCTCGCTCGTGAAGCGACGGACAAACAGCTGCGGGAGGATTTTCGGCGGCGCGCGCTTTTTTCTTCCGTCATGGTTGTGATCCTGGCCGGCGTGGTTGTTGCGCTGCCCACGCGCGCTCCGCTGATTCGGCATGAACTGCTCCGAAGCGTGTGGGGGTGGTCTTTCGTGCTCGTCAGCGGGGCGTGCGCAGCAACGGCGATGTTTGCCCTGTGGCGTCGCTATTTTTCTCTGGCGCGGCTGTGCGCGGCCGGGGAGGCAGTGCTGATCTTATGGGGTTGGGCCTTTGCGCAATTCCCGTTTCTGGTGGTCCCGAACATCACGATCTCAAACGCTGCTGCGTCTCCGTTAACCCTCAAGCTGCTGCTCGTCGCAATTCTTGCCGGCGGCGCCGTCCTGTTCCCGTCCCTCTATTATCTCTTTCGCGTCTTCAAAGGACGAACTCTCTTCGGTCCCGAGGCCGGGTCCCCGTAAAACACATCGGGCTTTTGGTGGAGTTGGTGCGCGCTGGCTGAAAGGAGCCAATCCTGTAGGTGGAGAGCTACACCCCCAGCGCGATCGGATCCTGTCAATTTTTGGAATCATAGAGTACCGCTCGCTTACCTGATTAGAATACCTGGTGTATCTTCCTGAAAGCCTTGTGTTTCTGCAATTCCTTGAGCCCGCCATATTCCTGCCTTAGGCGTTGTTTCCATTGGTTTGCAAGGTCTGGGTCCTTGAGGATTCGCTGGTACGACACTTGCTGGGAGATAGGGAAAAGGTCTGAGCATTTGATACTTGAATCAAGCGGGAGACCCGGATCATGACTTCCGAAACCCAAGGTCCTGTGTATTTAGCTGAGGCGCTCGAGAAACTGCTGGGGCCGTACCACGACAAGTATCTCGCGGCGGCCGGAGCATACCTGTACCCCAAAACCATTCAGAATATCGTTGCAAGGCGACCGATCGCGCAGGCTACTTTAGAAAAGGTTGAGAGAGCGTTGAAGCATGGCAAGCTACAGCCGAAAGCCTATCCTTTGGCGCAAGCGGACAGCCTATCGGACCGGTTGCATCGGTTTCTCATCACATGCGGAGGCACAGTTCAAGCCGCCTCATACTTGAATGTTGACCCTCTCATCCTCGCGAAGCTGATTTACCGTCGACAAGTCAACAGCCGTTTTCGCTCGCATGTCCAAAGGGTATTAGAGAAGGTGCAGGAGCGAAGCCAATCGGACCGGATCCTCCCTGCTGACATTCCATCCGAAAAGGTGCCTGAAGACAGCCTTGCTCAGTGCAGTCAGGCCTACGAATTGTACAAAAGATATAGAACGTTAGAATCTGTCGGGCGACGTCTGAGTTTAAGCCGTGAGCGGGTCCGCCAATTAATTCACCGTGGCATCGCGTACGGCGTCATTCCGGCCGAACCCCACTACACTGAAGCCGTCCGGCCGTTTCCATTCTCCTCCCGAGAAGAATTTCTCATCGCCTACGAAAAGACTCCGAGCATTCGCGGCCTTGTCAAAAATCTCCATGTCTCAAAAGAGCGGTTAAAACGATTCTGCCGCGCTCATGCAGTCCGACGTGAAGACCTTGAGCATATCCGCCGATCTTCAGCATCGCATAGGCCCAAAGCCTCTGCGCCATCTGTCAACCTCGGAAACCCCAGGGCGATTTCGCTGGCATCCTGACCCTTCTGACACGTTTTTCATCCACCACGGCGTCACCGGAAGCGCTACGATTTTCTTTGTCGCAGCGTTTCGAGCACAGCGCAAACCAATAACCATGACGTGAGGATTGCCTGCTGGCCGGCGGGTGAATATTGACGCGGAGAAGCATTTTTGACGTTGTGCCCGGCCTCGAATGCTGCGGGTCTCTCCCAGTTGCTGTTCATTGGTAGGCAAAGTTCATCGTTGCTCAGAAAAAACCATACCAATGTAGGGGTATCCATAATCCGCAGGTGCCTGTATATAGGTGTTCGAGTCTAGGTGAAAGTAGTGTTTCTTACGACAGGGGGTAACACAATGGCGAGTGTCATCTCGGTGAAACTGAGTAAAGCCGAGAAAAACGGCGCAACGGTGGAAAAAACCCAGGGGAATATCGAAGAATTTCAACGCTCTTTTCCGGATGCCGCCTACGATCTGACCGAGAGCATCATGGAAAGACGGGTCGGCCCGGGCATTTTAATCCTCACGTCCTCTAGTCAACTGCTGTACAAAGATCGGCGAGCCTGGGACCTGTGTGCGGAAATCAATAAGGGCGCCGGCAAGGCCGCCAACGGGGTGCTTCCGACTCCGGTAGTCGAGCTCTGTGGGGAGGTTAACAAACTCCTCCAGATTTGGACCGACGCGAAAGACTGGGAGCAAATACGCATCAAGCGGGTGATCGGCAGCCCCGATCAGCCAATCCTATTATCAGGCCTCGGGCTTCCGGACCGCCATGGCCTGCAACAGTCGCGCATCCTCATCACCATGGAAGCCATCGGTCGACGCCAAGGGGCCGTGATTGAACAGATCAAGGAGATCTTCCGCTTGACCGACCGTGAGGTGACCGTTGTTCAGAATTTGTTGAAGGGTTGGACGAATAAGGAGATCGCCAATGAGCTGGGCGTCACCGAGCAAACGGTGAAGGAGCATATCAAGCACATCATGGCGAAGACCAAGACAACGACCCGCACCGGGATTCTCGTACAGGTATTGCGCCTGTGATCGAAGGTGAACATGCCTGTACGACATTTCCCGTTTCCCATATCGAAATTTGTCCGTTGTTGCGGCCACAGGTTTATTGCTAATCAACCCCTGTCAAGTCTTAAGAAATTTAACTTGGCAATTTACAACCAAGGGGGTCAGACATGGTGGGTGGCGTGATTTCCGTAAGCGTCCGGAGTAGCCAAAAGGGAAGTGTCTCCGTAACTGACAACGATGACTTCAAGGTGTTGGACGACGAGGTTTCCTCCGCTTTTACAGAGAGCATTGCGGAAAAGCGTGCCGGCCCAGGCATTTTAATTCTGAGTACCTCCGGGCACTTACTGTATAAAGACCGTCGGGCGTGGCAGCTCTGCGCCGCGTTAGACCCCAGCGGAGAGGAAGAAAGCGTCAAGACGTTGCCGCTTCCCGTCCAAGAGCTCTGCGGAGAGATCAACAAACTGCTTCAGGTCAGGACCGACGCAAAAGACTGGGAGCAGTTTCGCGTCAAGCGGGTTTTTGAGGTATCAGGCCAGCAATTGCTTCTCTCAGGCCTTGGTCTCCCGGACCGGCATGGCCTGCAACAATCCCGCATTTTAATCACGGTAGAAGAGATCGGGCGCCGTCCCGGTCCATCCATCGAGTATCTCAAGGATGTGTTCCGTCTGACGGACCGTGAGATCATGGTGGTTCAAAACCTGCTCAAAGGGTGGACGAACAAAGAAATCGCCAATGAGCTCAAAGTCACCGAGCAGACTATTAAAGAGCACATCAAGCACATTATGGCGAAGACCAAAACGACGACCCGCACCGGAATCCTTGTGCAGGTCATCCGTTTGTGAGCATCGATCTCCGATGCAATGCTGAGAAGCGGGAAGCGGCCCTTAGGGGCCCTTCTCGCCTCTCACATCTTCAGGGGACACGCTCAGCCGTTAGCGCAGTAGATCAAAACGATCTCGCCCTGACCGTAGGACACGGGTTTGCTCGGCCGCAAACAATAACCTCGTTTTTGCGGAGAGGAGATACCCCGTGCATACGCTGTTAATCGTTATCTTGGTTCTCCTGCTGCTTGGCGCCCTACCGACATGGCCCTATAGCAGCTCCTGGGGGTACTATCCGAGCGGTGGAGTCGGGCTACTGCTTATTGTCATTATAGTTCTCGCATTGACCCGCCGGCGCTAATGCGGATGAGGCCTATGTCAACAGGTGGTGCGGGGAAGGAGACCGAGGCCTCTATGGAGCATACGGAAATCTGTACCGGGTTTGAGTCAGCCTGTGATCAGGTTGTTCAACTCCTGCATAACGGCGCGACCCTTTCGGAACCTCAGCAACTGCTGATCAAGAGTACCATTGAGGTATTACGGTTGACCTTTGACAATTGGTCAAAGCTGCCGAAAAGTGAGAGAAATGGCGGACCCGATAAAGCCTGACTACGCAGAAGTTCTTGCGTCAAGATTGGCTCTTTAAGATTTCGGGCTCGGTTTTAGCGTGACGAATTTGTCCCTCGCGATATCGACGTAACGCCTGAGTGCGAAGATCTTCCTCGAAGAGATCGCGGTTGATAGCTTGAGCCGCGGTCGCTCCCTGCCCTGCTGCGATGATCATCTGACAGTTCGCCGGTGTGACGCAGCCCGCTGCATATAAGCCCCTGACGCTCGTGAGCATGCATTCATCGACATCGATCTCGCCCTCAGTGTTGAGGTTGGCACCCAACGATTGTGCCAGTTGATTATGGCAAAGATCGCCACGCGTCGCGAAAAGATAATCAATCGCGACTTGTGGGCCATCTTTCAGACGGATTGAGCAGACCATGCCGTGATCGTGTTCAACTTCGACGATCCGTTCCTCGTACACGGGTATGCGGTACTCCTCAATCCAATCCGCTCGGGACCGGTCCCATGCCTTTTTCCCGCCGTTTGTGGCGACGATGACGGTAGGCGAGTACACGAGCATGCCCAGAGCGTAGTCTATCGCTTCGTTGGTGTGGCCGATTATCCCGATCCGAGTTCCCTGGACGCGGTATCCATCGCAGTCTTTGCAGAAAAACAGGCTACGACCGAGACACACGCGCACTTCAGGGATCTCCGGCGGCAGATGGGTAATGCCGGTGGCAAGAACCAGCCGGCGAGCCTGGTAGCGGTCATGCCGGCCTTGAAGCACGAATGTGTTCCCAGCCCGCTCCGCCGACATAATTTCATCCCGTATGAACTGCACGTCGTAGCGCTCGGCTTGCTGCCGGCCGCGGTGTAATAGGTCTTCTCCCGAAATTCCGTCGGGAAATCCCAAATAGTTTTCCACATCCTGTTCCCACACAGCCATGGAGTGCCCGGATTCGATGACCAAGGTCCGGCGCTTGCTGCGTCCCAAGTATAACGCCGCCGAGAGTCCGGCCAGTCCTCCACCGACCACGATGACTTCCCACGCGGCTTGGGGACCGTTCGGACGATCCTGTGTTGTATCAGCCATGGTTAGGAAGAGGACGATACGTTGGTTTGGGCAGAGGCGGCACGGTTAGAGGAGACGGCATGCTTGGCGGCGCCGCGCTGTTTCAAAGAGCCGTAGGTCATTGCGTAGACTTTTGTGAACTCCGCTCCCAACAGAAGAATTTGGGTCGAATAGTAGACCCAGACGAGGATGACGACAAGGGACCCAGCCGCGCCGTAGGTGGAGGCAAAATTGGCCTTGCCAAGATAGATCCCGATCAACAGCTTTCCAACCGTAAACAAGAACGCTGTCACAGAGGCCCCAATCCAGACATCATTCCACGCAACCGGCGTGTCCGGAAGAATTTTGAACATCATGGCGAACAGCAGCGTGATCACGCCGAAGGAGACCAGGAAATTGAGCCCTTGGAGCAAGGGCTCCGGGAGCGGCAGAAGATGTTCCATATAGCTCCCCATCGC
>DASXSU010000039.1:0-6331 GCA_036505795.1 Nitrospirales bacterium | reverse complement strand
AGACGAGCTATCGTTCACTATGCATATCGGTTGCTATCGCGAACGAGTCAATCCTCCAACGATGCGTCGGGATACGAGAAAATCGTACGCTGGCTTACGGTTTTAGTTGGCTTCGCGTTGGATGCGAGGCCGGTTGGCAAGAATCCACTGCCGATCTTCGTCGACAATCAGACAGCCGGTATGACGAAAAGCCGAGATCGTCTGTGTTACGGTTTCTCGAGTGAGGCCGGTGAGGTCAGCCAGGTTTTGATGGGTAAGCCGAACCTTAATGCGCGTACCCGAGGCGTGGGCAATGCCATGCTGATCAGCCAGCGCCAGCAATACCCTGGCCACCCGTTGATACGGGGTCCCGAACTGGACCCGCTTCATCTGGTCCAGGACATGATACAACCGGCGATGGGCGATCGTAAGCATGTCCAGTGCCAAGGTCGGATGGGATTTGAGAATCTCCAAAAAGGGCTGCCGGGGCAGTAAAAGGGCCCGGCTCGGCTGCAGGGCTATGATGGTTGTCGGCTGGTAGTGGCCGTCAAGCAGCGCCAATTCGCCAAACCATTGGCCGGGCTCGAGCAGCATGATGCCGATTTCCTTACCCTCGGCATTGGTGAGACCCATCTGCACGATACCTTCCAGCAGGAAGAACAGAAGATTGACCTGTTCTTCCGGTCGACAGACGTATTCACGTTTTTTGTAACTGCGAAAGTAGGACGCCGAGGCAAGCTCATTCAGATTTCCTTCGGCGAGACCGTGAAACAGAGGAATCGCCGCGAGTGTCTCCAAGATTGAGGCCGGCTTGAGGTGCGTCGGAAGGACCAGGCCGGGTTCCAGAAAGGGAGGCTTGGCGGCAATGTGTAAAGGGGTCGTTTCCATGGAAATTCCTAGTGATATATCGGAAGGAGAGGGGAGTTACTTTAGCGGATCGCGCCCGATCCCGGTACTATAGGGAACCGTTCAGACGACGCGTTAATACAATTAGGGGTGGTCCGCTGGTCTCGAGCCCACTACGGAAGCCTTGTAGCTTATAACCGGGCTCCGCGTATTTAATTGGTCACTGCAGTGGCGGTGGACAATTTCTCATCGACGAAATCTCTCCCCCAGCCGGCGAGCTTACCATCCTCAAGCAAAACCGGAGTTAATTGATCGGCGCCGATGTCGTCTTCATGGCGTTTGAGTTGCTGATAATAGTACTTCAGCTCTCGTTTCTGATCATCCGTGTAATAATAGAGGACCTCATACCGCTTGCGTCCGGCGTCGAAGTAAGCCCGTCGATAGGGATTATCAATCGTCTCAAACTCATGGCAAATGCCCCCCGTGGAATGCAAGCATCTTGAGACAGGAGAGATGCCCATGGTGGCCAGGACGACGGCCTTCGTCATCCCGGGCGTAAGCAGCCGCAGATGGTCCTGGTTGTCTTTGCGAAATTGCGCGGTATTTTCCTGGCTCAATGTCGCGCAACCATGGAGGAAAAGGATGCCGAGAAGGCCTAGCACCGATAACGAAAAAGATTTCATGGAAAGCAGATCATGCAATTCAGCAAGGAGAGGTCCTCATAAGCAAAATACCACAGCCGGACGCTATCGAAGCTAGGAGGATCTCCTAATCCAAGGGGTGATCAGGCAACGTCTCTATCCTGAGAAGAAAGCTTCTTCTTCCGCCGGGCGATAATAATATGTTTGCCTCCCGTCATATACCGAATGAGCTCGAGCGGAAACCAGCCTTCAAAATACTTTTTACCGTTGCAAAAACGACACTCCTTACGTGGATGCCTTTCGGGGCAGGGGCAAGCCCAGCGAATTAAGACATCCATAGGGTCAAAGTATATCACAAAAATTAACTTAAGGTCACGCCAACGCTCACTTTTTCGAGGCCGTTGCTTTGTGCGATCAAGAGACCTTTAGCCGGCGTACGTTCCTGCCGCTAAGCTAGTAGTTGGAGGGCGCGCTATGGCTTGGAAAACATGTGGTCTTATGGTCGGCTCGATACTCAGCACCGCCCTTGCGTGTCAGGCTTCGCAACAGGATCTCAAGCCGCTCGATGTAAGAACGCAGGAGGCGGCTGGCCTTGTACAGAAGGCCATGACGAATCCCCGAATGCAAGCCATGATCAGACAGAATGTGCATCCAAACGCCACTATCGTATCGGTCGAGAACTTAAATGCCGTAACCCGGGAGCGATTTCTCAACACAGAGGAGGAAGCCGTCCCCGGTTTCGTCGTCGGTGATTTCAACGGCGACGGCGTTGCGGATTATGCCGCCCTACTACGCTTCCCGAAAAAGGCAGGCCTCGGAGAATGGCTGGTGGTCTTCATCGGCGCCCGAGGCGGCGGCTTACAACTCAGACTGTTGGAGAAATATGGCGGCTTTCGTGACGATGTCTATATTACGATGGAACCGCCGGGACACGTGAATGCCTCCGGTTCACTACGAATCGTGAACCTTCGTACACCGGGTATTGCGAGAATCCACCCCGAAAAGCCGCCGACGATATTTTATTGGGAAAAAGGAGGCTTCCGGCGTCTGAGCATGTCCGATTCGCACCCTAGCGCGTCCAACACCCCTCTTAACCACTGAGATCCGCAACTCCGGACTTTCGATCGTGGCAATCGCACGGCTGAAATAAAGCTTTTCCCGAGCCGGCAGCGGCGACGTGAAATTTATGCTGCTTGCCGCATTCGTGATGGGTGAAGGTCTGGGAGTCTTTTTTTATAACAGACTTCTTATTTGCGAGGATCTCACGGTCTCCGCACTGAGGGCATGTTATCTCTTGATTCATTCGGCTCCTCCCACTGGTTGCGGACCACCAGTCAAAATTTTGGCCCCGGCAGCAACTACGGTAGCACAACGGCGGCTCAGAAGTCCCTAGGCATTTGTTGCTGATGGGAGATGGAATTGGATTCACCGATTGTACCAGCTTGCATCAAATTTCTCCTCCTTGTAGAGTGAACGGAATTGTGTGAGTGAGATCATCGTGCAATACGTTCCTCTTGGCCGCTCAGGTCTTCGCGTCAGTCGCCTCTGTCTCGGCTGCATGAATTTTGGGCCGGAGACATCCGAGCCGAACAGCTTCCTCATCATGGACAGAGCTCTGGAGCATGGAATCAATTTTTTCGATACCGCCAATGTATATGGTTGGAAAGTCGGCGAGGGGCTCACCGAGCAGATCATGGGGCATTGGTTTGCGCAGGGTGGAGGCCGGCGCGAGAAGGTGGTGCTTGCGACCAAGGTCTATGGCCGCATGGGGGATTGGCCCAATCAGGCGCGGTTGTCGGCACTGCACATCCGGCGCGCCTGTGAAGATAGTCTGCGTCGACTTCAAACTGATTATATCGACTTGTATCAGATGCACCATGTCGATCGTGACACGCCATGGGAGGAGATCTGGCAGGCGATGGAGCAGCTTCAGCAGCAGGGTAAGGTTATCTATGTGGGGAGCAGCAACTTCGCCGGCTGGCATATTGCCCGGGCCCAGGAACTCGCTGCGCGCCGACACTTTATGGGATTGGTCTCTGAGCAGAGTGTCTATAACTTACGCGATCGAATGATTGAGCTGGAGGTGATTCCGGCGTGCGAAGCATACGGGATCGCGGTGCTGCCTTATAGTCCCCTTGCCGGGGGGCTGTTGGGCGGCGCGCTGAAGAGTCAGGCGGTTGGGCGCCGAGCGTCCGACGATACGCGGAAGGAAATCGAGCAACACCGCTCCAAGCTGGAAGCCTATGAAAAGCTGTGCGGTGAGATCGGCGAGCTGCCCGCCGATGTGGCGCTCGCCTGGTTGCTGCATCAGAAGGCGGTCACGGCTCCTATCATTGGTCCGCGAACGCTCAAGCAGCTGGACGCCTCCATGCGCGCCCTGAAAGTCACGCTTTCCTCCGAACATATGAAGCGTTTGGACGGCATCTTTCCAGGGCCGGGCGGGCCCGCGCCGGAAGCCTATGCCTGGTGACGGGGGAAAAGGAGTTTGTCTTGGCAAACTCCAGGGAGGGCGGGTGAGATGGGAAAAGAAGTCTGTCTTGGCAGACTTCAGGGCGGGCGGGTGCGGTGGGACAAGAAGTCTGTCCCGGCAGACTTCAGGGAGGGTGGGTGCAATGTGGAGCTGGCGAGAGGAATCGAACCTCCAACCGTCGGTTTACAAAACCGGTGCTCTGCCGTTGAGCTACGCCAGCATTGAACCCCTCTTAGCATAAGAGTCATTGAGCCATCAACCGTCGCCTAGCGTTTCTTGCTGCCCTCAAGGTGAAACCAATGAAAAAAACGGTGGAGGATCGGCGCAATGACAATTCCGGCCACGATCACGAATACCAGCCCGCTAAACAACGCGTAGCCGGAAGCGAACAGCTTGCCTGCATTGGTGTGCAGCGCATCGACAGGGCCCATCCCTCCAAGGATCATCGAAGCGTTCAGAACAGCGTCGATCCATGGCAACTCTTCGATGCTGTGATAGCCGAGTACCCCAATTCCCAGTGCAATAGCAACGAAAACAGCGGCGAGCGTTACGCTTTTGGCAACCCGGCGGAGGAAGACGGGAAATGGGACCAGCTGTTCGTGGTGTTGTTCGAGCACGGGATACGAGGTTAAACACCCACCCTGTCAAAAAGACCAGTGCGTCGGTATTGGCGTTCTACGGGGCTCATCGGATATACTGACTCTTCACAAGAGGATCTATGGTTACGCTACGACTCCTAGGAAACCTCGTCTCATCAACCGGCGAGAGTGAGCTCATGTGGAACGTGCAGGAGCCGATCCCATTGCGCCAACTGCTTGAGCAGCACATGGACGAAATTCCGGAGGTTTTGGCCCTTCTCGGACAGAAAGAGCCTGAATGCATGCTGATCGTAGGAATTCGGATCGCCACCAACAATACCGTTGTGAAAGACGGCGATCTTATAAAGGTCACGCCGCATAACAGTCAACTCCATGCGGCGGATTTTCCCACCTGGCATGGGGGGACGGTCTAACCCGCTTTGGACTTCTTCGCCTTGCGGCGTTCTTCCTGATCGAGCTTTCGCTTTCGGATTCTCAGGTTGGTGGGCGTGACTTCCACCAGCTCATCGGGACCGATGTATTCCAGCGCCAACTCGAGCGACATGTCTCGGGGTGGAGTCAACACGAGGGCGTCATCTGACCCGGATGCACGCATGTTGCTGAGGTGCTTGACCTTGCAGATATTGACGTCCAGGTCCTCGTCTCGCGAATTTTGGCCGATGACCATACCCTGGTACACCTCGACCTGTGCGCCGATAAACAGGACACCTCGTTCCTGGGCAATGTTTAACCCATACGCGTTACTCGTGCCGGTTTCATGCGCGACCAAGGAGCCATGCGTATTAAGCTCGATGGCTCGCGCTTCGACCTTCTCATAACCCTCAAAGAGGTGATGCAGAATCACTGTGCCCTTCGTTTTTGTGAGAAGCAAACTTTTGAGCCCGATCACTCCGCGCGTGGGGATGTGATATTCCAAATGCAGGTTATCGTGGGCGGTCAGCTTCATGTGCCTGAGTTCGCCTCGACGCGGCCCCACTTCTTCAATGACCGCTCCCTGATACTCCACCGGCACCTCGATCGTCAGTTCTTCATACGGCTCGAGGGTCACCCCGTTCTCCTCACGGAGGATCACCTTTGGTTGGGAGACCTGAAGTTCATAACCTTCGCGCCGCATCGTTTCGATGAACACCGCCAGGTGAAGCTCTCCGCGTCCGGCGACCAGGAAGGACTCAGCGGAATCCGTCTCGTCCACGCGGAGCGAGACATTGGTCTCCAGTTCTTTATAAAGCCGATCGCGCAGGTGGCGCGAAGTTAAATACTTCCCTTCGCGGCCTGCAAAAGGGCTGGTGTTGACCGAGAAGGTCATCTCCACGGTCGGCTGATCGATGGCGACTGGAGGCAGGGCTATAGGGCGTTCGGCATCCGCGAGGGTCTCGCCGATCCCGATCTCCGCGAACCCGGCGACCGCTACGATGTCTCCGGCCTCGACACGGTCCACCTCCTGTCGCTCTAGCCCTTCGAAGATGAGCAGATCGGAGGCCCGGCCCGGCACCTGAGTGCCATCGGTCTTGATGCGTATAAGATTTTGCCGCTTGCTCAGCGTTCCCGACAGGAGTTTGCCGATACCCATCTTTCCCTTGTAGGGATCGTTCACCAGCGCCAGCACGAGCATTTGGAGTGGCCGGTCGGGAAAGATAGGGGGGGCGGGGATTTTTGCCAGGATCATGTCGAGCAGCGGAGCGATATCAACGCCCGGTTTCTCGGTGTCGAGAGATGCGGTTCCGTTGAGCGCGGAGGTATAGACGATCGGAAAATCGAGTTGCTCGTCGGTCGCGCCAAGGTGGGCGAAGAGATCG
>DASXSU010000038.1:0-9677 GCA_036505795.1 Nitrospirales bacterium | reverse complement strand
CGTCGGTAATCAATCCCTGATCGCGCAGCTTTTTCAGTACCAGGAGTCGCTCCTCAAGGGAGAGCTCATTCGGGGCGGGTGGCACAGACAGCTCTTTCCGAGCCCCGGCAGGTGCAAGAGCGGGTGAGGGGAGGGGCTTCGGTTCGGATCTTCCTGCACCGACACCGGCGCCTGAGTCACCGTCGTACAGGTTGCGGAGAGCGCCATTGTCGCGATGAGATGGACCGAAACTCGGATCACCGACATGTCGGACTTATAGCAGATGCCGGGAGGCAAAGCACAGGGAGCGAACCGGCTTTCCCAGAACGTCGAAAAGTATGGCTTCTTATTTCGTGTAATCTTCCCCTTCTTCCGCACTCTGTTTTGCGCAGGCCCAGAGTTTTACAAATAAGTCCGATCGTGCTCTAACACCAAAATTGTGGAGAGGTCTGACATGAGGCGTAAGAAGCAGCTGACGATCATCTTCTTTGTGGCTCTCGCGGCGATCATTTTATATTGGTTCATTCAGCCCGGCATCAAGGGGTTCGCTCAGGACGGCGAGCAGGAAAAGGGCCGAACCAAAGACAAAGGTGATCCGGCCATCTCCGAAACGAAAAAGAAGGGGTTTGACGGCGTAGACTTCTCCTATGATGTCTTCGGTGCGCCGCCCGGGCAGGACCCTCAAGAGACAGCCCGAAAGGTTATGGAAAAAGACATCGCGGACAAGCCGAAAGTGATGACGCGTCAGAAACTGCTCCTTCAAGATCGCTACGCGATGGACTGCAAAACGGCCTCCGGCGTGACGATGACGAAGGGAAAACCGCAGCCCATCGGCCCGACGGTCAAGCTGAAGGGCGGCGTGAACTGGGAAGCGCTCGGCCAAATGGATGCGGACGAGATCAAGAGCAAGAAGGCCTTTCCGGCAGGGTTTGACCGTCTGCCGCATGTCAAACATGACGTGGGAGGAATGGTCTTTCCGCAGGTTCAGCTCAAGCTGTTCCCTCGCCTGGAACGGTTCGATGTGGACTTTGATCTTCCGGACTGCTTTCTTCCGGAATTTCCACCGCCCATCTTCTTGACGACGCATCCCGAACTCGGTGATGTCTCGCAAGGCGAAGTCTTACACGCTGAAAATTTCGACCGGCTTTTCCGGGGTCTCGTCACGCCGGTGCAACTGGACGGCCTTCGCCTCCTCGTCACCCAGTTCCCGCAAGAAGAGTTCAACGCGACCCATGATCGAAAAACGGTCCATCCGAGTCTGGGCGTCACCTGTCTGGATTGCCATGTGAACTTCCATACCACGGGGCAATTCCATTTGAATCCGGATACCCGGCCCCAAAAAGATCGGCTTCGCCTCGATACCGTCAGCCTGCGCGGGATGTTCAATCAACAGATCCATGGATCGAAGCGAAGCCTTCGCTCCGTTGAGGACTTCACGGAATTCGAGCAGCGCACCGCCTATTTTAATGGTGATCCAATTCGCGCGATCAAGAAGGGCGTGAATATGATTGACCGGCTGCAGGTGGCCCATATGGCCCAGATGGAAAACATGATCGACTTTCCACCGGCTCCCAAACTTGATTCCATGACCGGCAGGCTGAACCGAAAGAAGGCGACCCCCCAGGAAGTCCAAGGCGAGGAGCTGTTTTTCGGCAAGGCCCGGTGTGCCGGCTGTCATCAACCGCCCGCGTATACCGACCATCAGATGCATGACCTTCAGCTGGAGCGGTTCGGCGCACAGGGCGATGGTCCCATCAAGACCTTCGTGCTTCGAGGGATCAAAGACTCGCCGCCATATCTGCATGATGGGCGGTTGCTGACGCTGGAAGACACCGTGGAATTCTTTAATGTCGTATCTGAGTTAAAGTTGAGTCGTGAGGAGAAGGCGGCCCTCGTCGCCTTCATGCGAGCGCTCTAACTCTTAGGGAGTACCTATACTGCTCAGGTAGGATTTCACCATGCCGACGGATTTGTTAGAGAGTTGGTAGGCGCGCCTGGTCAATTTAATCCGCGGATTCTTCCCAGGTGCGACTTAGGGCGGCTGGCTATATGCCGGCCGCCCGCCAAAAAGACGCTCGGATCCGATTCCAATACATTACTTACAGGTCTCGCCAGGTAAGCATACGGCTCCAGAGTTGCCCGAGGGACGCTGGACTACATACTTGCTGGAGAACCCCGCTGCTGGTTTGGACGAAGCCGGTTGCTCGGCCGACACATCCGGTGCTGCTGGTCGTTCCACCTCCGCCTGTTCCCTGACCTCCGAGTTGCACCGCCAGATTGGAGGGAAGCCCGCCCCCGAGAGTGATCGAGCGGTTCGCGGTAGCATAGGTGGGTCCCGTCGTAATGCCCAGAGCCGACGATGTATTCGACGTCCCGGTCAAGTAGTACAGGCCGTACAGGTACCCGGTCCCGGATCCCACGCAAATATCCGCCGAGGGGACAAAGGTCGTAACGTACACGGAGCCCCCAAGAATGGTTGCGGCGCTGAGGTTTCGCTCACCGGCGGTAGGCAATGCCATAAACCAACCGTCAGCGCTCTGAATATTCCCGACGAGGTTGTTCGCTCCCGTCTCGAAGCCCGCTGTATAACTCGTACCACCGTTGTAACTGATGACGTTGGGGGACGACCCGCAACTCGTGCAGATCGCCACGCTCGAGACATTATAAAGGTTGCTGCGTTCAGTTGTCTGGACGGGAGAGCCCAGCGTCATAAAGGAATCCTTCACGCCGAAAAGATGCTGGATGTCGCTGTTGTTCCCATCGAGTGTCGAATAAAATCGACCGGTCCCAAAAAAGATCCACAGATTATTATGGGTATCGGTCGTCATGCCCGGCGCCGAGGTGATGGGACCGACTTTACATGGCGAGGCATTGGAGCAGGTCGTCGGCTGCAGCGACGTATAGGCAAACGTGCTGACCAGCGGGGTGGGCACAAGGTTCGGATAGCCGGCCCCTCCCCACGTCAACGGATCAGTGTTGCCGCCGTTCGTCGTCAAGCGATACATGACGCCCTTCCATGTGGGCGCGGACCCGTTGCAATTCATGCTGGAAACGGCGCCGTTGCAGATCACCGTCCCGGCATAGATGACATCCACCTTATAATCCAAGTCTAGATCGAGAGTGGCCACATCGCCCATGAATGCAAATTGCTGGCCGGTATCAAAAATTTGACCGCCGGCGAAGATGCACGGCTGGGTTATGGAACAGAAGTGCCCATTGAGTGTGCCTGACGTCTGATTGACCGCGCTGTAGACTGGGCCGAGCTTCAGATCGATCACAAAGAACTTTGCCGACTGGCTCGATACTCCCTGATAACCGGTGGGACCGGTCCCCAACACCACGAACCACTTCTCATTGGTGCTGGAGGTCTTGGCGTCGAGCGCGGGGTTGACCCGTACCACGGCCGGCGCGGAGGTTGTGAGTCCCAGGTTACTGTCACGGAACGTCCAAAGGAGCACCGGGTCCTTTTCCGGATTTGTGATGTCCAGGACAAAATATGAGGAGAGAAAGGCGCGGTATTGGGGCGCGCCGCTTCCCGTGAAGTCAGCCGCGACCGTGAAGGGCAGGCCCTCTGACAGGCAGCTACCACAGCTGCCGCCCATTCGGAACCCGCCGATGAGGATGGTGCCCCAGCCTCCCGGATGGTCGGCATCATTGGTGAAGATCCGGACGTCGGTAACCTTGGGTTTAAGATCGACATAGTAGACATGCGCGTATTGAGGGTCCGTCAGCCATTGGAGATGCGGGAGGAGATCCTGGGGAATGAAAGCCCAGAGTTCGGCGCCCAACTTCGGGCTGTTGGACCGGTAGGCATACGTGGCGACGCTCGCGTCGCAAGGCAAGGAGCCACAGTTCGTGCTGGTGCCCGGTTGCTTCGGCGTAGTCGTAAATCTGACCTGCTCAAGGACGCCGACGGTGGAGGTGTCATCACCGACCGTATAGAAGCCGGCGTTAAAGGCGTGCAGCATCCCATCGTTTGCGCCGACATACGAGACCTGCCGGCGATCTTTGTAGCGCTGGACAAACGCGCTGTAGGTCGTATCTCCGTAAATAATATCGTATCGCTCCTTGGGAGTGCCGACCACGACCGGGGTCGATGAGATAATGTCTCCCAGCTTCCAGACTTGGATCGTTTGTGCGCCGGTGTCGTCTTTCAGCGCGAGCTGCCGGTCTCGGAGGTTCGCGACCTGCCGCCCACGGATGAAGTTGATGATATTCGTGGCGGCATTCCGGGAAGCGGTCTGATCGGCTGCCACGGCGCTGCTACAGCTGGCGGCACTGGGGTTTTGTCCCAGGCCATCCGAGGTCTTCATGTTTCCGAGATACGGGCAAAGCTTCGCAATGTCCGCGGCGGTGTTCGCGGTAAACTCCGTTTGCTCATTCGGACCTACGAGGCCGTCGTTATTGATGTCGACCCATGTGAGGATGCGGCGGCAGGTCACTCCGCCGGTATTGGCCGGGCAAATGTCTCCCGGATCAGTGAGAGCCAGTCGAGCACCGGCTTCCCAGATCGGTTGCAGCTCTCTCAGCGCGACAGAGAGCCCGAACTGGTCACGAGAATCAATGACGCCGTCGCCGTTGACATCATCGGCCATCCCATCGCCGTTGTCGTCCTTGTAGCGGTCGACCCATACCAGATTCGTGTTGGGATCGAGGCGTATCTTGATAATGCAGTCATGTTTTAAAACGAGCTTGCCGTCCGGCGCGCCGGTGCAGCCCGGGCCTGAATAGTCTTCGCGAAGGTTTCCATACTTATCGACAAACAGCCCTTGCAGATAGCCTGTCCAGGTCACCGTACTCTCTGACCCGCCGACTACTTTGGCGATGGCCGGAAAGAAATAGGCCTGGTATACGGCGCCTTCCCCTGTGGTCGACGAGGCTAAGACCGAGACGGACGTCCCGGAAGCGGCCCGCTTCAAGATACTGACAATCGCAGAATTGATCTGAGCTTCTAACTCAGTCCCATCAGAACCGTCGAAATACGTGTCGGGGACGCAGTCCTGGTCGATGTCCCATTCAGGGCTGCTTGTGCTGGTGCCGCTGCCGAGGGAAGATGCAGCGGGGTACGTGCAGCTCTGTCCGGTCGCGTTCGGCAAGCCGTCTCCATCCCGATCAACGAACCCTCCGAACTTAGCGGCCGAGGCGAGCACTGCCGCGCCAGCCGCTCCCCCCATGGCATTGACAGCGTAAAATGTTACATTCTGGATGCCGGATAAGCCCCCCGGCGGCGGCTGGTCGCGCATATCGTGGGTCTGTCCGTACAGAGCGACGTCATCCAAGCGAGTGGAGGTGAGGCCAATCGTGTCGGTACCGGTGAAGAGACTCCCGAACGGGGACGGGTTGGGAGTGTTGTTAGCGTCGTTCGAGGGGATCCCGCTGCTGATCATGAGGACGAAGCTCTTACAGCAGGAGACGAATTGATTCATGCTGGTGAAGAAAAATGGGTCCCCTTGCGCGCCCACGCTGGCGGCGAAATCAGCTGGGCTGTTATTAAAGCACGGTCCCTGAGAATTGCGGTAATAGCACAAGGCTTCATAGGTGCCCTCAGCAAGAGCAGCATAGGAAGAGAGGGGTTGATTTCGAATGTTCGTGATCGCGGAGGCGTTGAAATTGCCGTCAAAGGGGCGGAAGAGGGTAGCCGCCACCCCATTGTTGGAATTTGTGAACATGACCGCCACCCGCTTGTTCGCGGTGCTCATGTTTTGCAGCAGGCCCATACTTTGGGCTTGGCGGTACGCGGTGCTTTCGGCGGTGAGGTCTACCTGAATGGGATACGTACAGCCGGAGCAAAACGGATCAGCCGCTGCGTCGTCATTAGCGTAGAGATTGCCCTCCCCCGAGCCGAAATATCGACCCGGGCCGTAATAGACCGTGCCTGCGGCTAGGTTGGATGCGAAGGCACTCGTCAAAACGAGATGAGTATCGTCGGTCACGCTTTGCACTGTTCTCGTCAGCCCTCCAGCTTTGAAGCTGTCGCCTGCCTGAAATTGTGTGGTAAAGCGTGTGCCGACACCCGTTACAGCGGTGCTCAAGGTGCTGATGAGGCCCCGCGCCTCGGACCCTGCCGAAAATGAAGCGGTATCCGCGGCGAGGCTGCTCGGCACTCGGCCGACCAAGAGGACAGAGGGTACAAACTTTACATAGCGGTAACACGATTTGCTGGTGCTGTTGCAGGTGTTGGTACTGCCGCCCTGCCCGGTCTTCGGCTCGCCCAATAGCGAATTGGCGGTTCCATCAGTATTCGAGGCGGAGACCGTGCGCCCACCGATGAGAACCTTTTTGGCCAGATCGCTCTTCCGCATCGCGACCCAATTCAAGAAATTCCCATCCCACTGGGTGTTTGCACACGAATCGGTCACGAGAGTCTTGGAGGTCCGCGCGGCGAACTGGGAACTGGTCGCAGTGTAGCAACCGAGTGAATCGAACATGCCGAAGTAGGTTTTGCTCGCACTGAAAGAGTCGGTCGGATCTGTGACGGTGAATCCCGTACCATTATAGTTGCTCGCGTAGGTCGCGCCGATTCCCGCAGTATCGTACGAAAGTGGGTAGGAGCCATATGCCGCCGGAAGCATGGCTTCCGATAAGTCTACAATGAAGAGAATGTTGGGCGGAACGGCGGCGCCAAGAAATGGTGGAACAGCAGAGTAATTGGCGTTCGATTGGCCTGAGGAAATGGACGGGCTTGTCGCCACGCTCATGGCGATGATGAAGAGGGCCAACCATAATCGTCTTATAGTCAAATTCTGTACCATCATCGCTCCTCTCGTTTTACTCCCTTGCACCGGCAATGTCACGATTATTTGAGGTAATATAATTAAGTGCAAGGCAATACGTAATTGCCGGCCAGCGCCGCTCGTTCACAGCGAGCCTTCGGAGTTCTTCGATTGTGATGCGGTGTTATCCTCGGTCGGCCGGACGCGTGCGACAGTGGGTTATTCAGAGTTATCCCGAGGAGGTAGACGCTTAGAAAGAACACGATGGGGAAGCGGCGTTTCGATGTGACCATGAAATCTCCTGTGTTCTGGAAGATCTCACGGCCCGCGTCCTCATTCGGTAGCCCGGCGGTCTCTTAAGAGATCCGTGGCTTTGCGTCGCCCGATCACTCGGGGTTTGCCTTTTCGGGAGGAGATCCTCTGTCCAACGTAGACTAAAGCAACTTGCGTACCAGGTGGACCGTCAAAAATCCGAGGGGACAATTAACGCTGAAAGACGACAGCCGGCGAAACTGTGGCCGGACCCACAGCGCGTAAAACTGACAGTGTCCGGCGAGACTATGTAAGGGGGTTCTCAATTATGTCGCAGGCTGCCACATCCTTGGCGGGACTACCCCCACTTCAAGCGAGGGACTGACATGCGAAACAGCCTTTTAATGACCGATGACGCCAAACAGCCACAGCAGAACGATTAAGCCCAGGGGCAGCCCGAGTAACCACAAAATCAGTGCTGGAACCATCGTGAACCTCCTGTTGAATTGTTCCTTATCGTAAAGTGATACGTCGTACATTTCTCAATAACAGGAGACTGACGACACGAACAATGTACAAAAACCAAGAGCCTCGGTAGAAATTATCCACCCACGTGGTGTTTAAAACCTGCGAGGACGTTAAGCGGCAGGATCAGAGTGGCCTGGGAAAAGCTTGCGTTGGATCTGCACGAGATCGGCCACGAGGCGCTCGTATTCCTGTTTTTGCTGCTCTCTTTCTGGATGGCGCAGAACCGCAGAGGGATGGACCGTCACAAATGTCTCGCGCCCGGCGAGACTCAATTGGAATTTCCCACGCTCATCACCAAGTCGAACTGGTCTGCCCAGCACTGTTTGAGCCGCAGTCACGCCCAGGCAGACGACGATCTTCGGTTGCGTGACCGTGATCTCGGCGTCCAGCCAGGGACGACAGGCGGCGATTTCGCTGGCCAGGGGCTTTTTGTGTTTTCGCCGTTTGCCTTGAGGTTCCCATTTGAAATGTTTGACGGCGTTTGTCACATACACTTTGGAGAGGGGAATCCCGGCTTCGGCAAGGGCTTTCCTCAAAATCCCGCCGGCGGGGCCGACAAAGGGCCGACCCATCTTGTCTTCTTGATCTCCCGGTTGTTCTCCGATCAGGACGACGGCGGCCTTGCTCGGGCCTTCTCCAAACACCGTTTGGGTCGCATGCTTATAGAGGTCGCATCCGGTACAGTCCGCCGCCGCGGCTTTCAACGCGGGAAGGGTGAGTGAGGGCGGCAAAAAGGCCGCCGCCGATCGAGGCTGGTCACGGGAGTCCCGCTTCATCTTCACGATCCACACTTACCATGTCGTCGAGTTGGAACGCTGTGCTCTTTTTGGTGGGGGGAAGCGACATGCCGTTCAGGGCCCGTAAGTTCTCAACAGTCAAGGTTGCCACGCCGAACTGCTCTTCAATGCGACCACGCACGACATAGGCGTGTCCCGTGGCCAGCAACTGGCAGACCCGGCGGTACACGGCAGGAAACAAGGTCGCATCATAGAGCGCGGTCGTATCTTCAAGCGTGATGAACTCCATAGGGTCGCCATCCTTGGTCTGTGCCATTTTTTCGGTGACCAGACAGCCGATCATCGTGACGGTACGGCCCACATGCTGAGCCATGTCCCGGGCAGAGATGTACGGAATTCGCTCCAGCTGCGCACGATAAAGATCAAGTGGATGACAACTGAGTGGAAAACCCAGCGTCTCGATCTCATGCTGAAGCTTTTGGTCGGCGGAATATTCTTCAGGAATGGGGAAGGCACCGTGCCCCTGGGGAAGAGGAGTCTGTCCGGGGTACCCCTTGCCTTCGTTTGCAAGGGGTCGATGACTCCAGGGGGGGCGGGTGTCATGGACGATCAACGCACCGGCCTCGTAGACATGGCGTTGACGAAAGTCCTGCAGCCGCCACAGCAAAGCGGGCCGCGTCAGCTCTCCGGCAATGGAGTCGCAACAACCGGCCCGAATCAGCGTCCGGGCCTGAGCGGGCTCCGGCCGCACACGGCTCAAGAAGTCATGGAATGACTGAAAGGGCCCGCCGCGCGACCGTTCTCGGACGAGCCGCTCAACCAGGGCGCGCGCAAGCGTCTTCACCTGCATCAACCCGACCCGAATTGCCGTGCCGCTCCCTATATAGGCCCAGTCGCTGGCGTTCACATCCGGAGGCCGGATCGCCAACCCCATCCGCCGCGCTTCGGACAGATAGGCGAAAGCTGAGTAGTAGCCGCCTTCGTTGCTGATGACGGCCGCCATGAACTCGGCCGGATAGTGGGCGCGCACGTAGGCCGACTTAAACGATACCTGCGCATAGCTGGCGGAATGCGGCTTGCAGAAGCTATACCCGGCAAAGCTCATGATCATCGCCCAGATCCGGTCGATGACGGGGCGGGAGGCGCCGCTTTTCTCGGCGCCTGTATAAAACTGCCGGCAATAATCGCGTAACTGCTTTTGTTTGTGCTTCTTGCTGATGATTTTGCGCAGTTGGTCCGCGTCTTCCACCGAAAAGCCGGCGAGAGCCATCGCGACCTTCGTGACGTCCTCCTGGTACACCATAATCCCATAGGTCTCAGCCAGTACTTCCTGCAAAACGGGATGAAGGGGATCGAATGCCTCGCCATGCGCCCGCCGGACGAAGTCGTGCACGAAGGAGATGGCCGCAGGCCGGACCAACGACGAGACAATCACCAGATACTCGAAGACATCGGCTGCGGCGCGACG
>DASXSU010000037.1:0-25955 GCA_036505795.1 Nitrospirales bacterium | reverse complement strand
AGCACGGCGTCACGAATCTGATAAATGCCAAGCCCAAGGGTCTGCCCGAGGATCGGCGCAGCCTCGTCCTGGATTTCAACATGAACCGCTGCATTCTCTGCGGCGAGTGCATCAACATCTGCAAGGACGTGCAGATGATCGATGCGTTGCAGTTCTTCAAGAAGGAAGGCACCACGCATGTCGTGGCCAAGGGCGATAATGCCCTGGAGTGCGAATTCTGCGGGGACTGCCTGGCGGTCTGTCCGGTGGGGGCGATCACGAATAAATATTCGAAGTACATCTACAAGCCGTGGCAGTTGAAGAAAACCACGACCACGTGCGGGTACTGCGCGGACGGCTGCCAGATGCAGATTGAGACCAGCGGGCGCGATGTTCAACGCGTCACCTCGCCGCTCTCCTGGAAAAACAAGTGGGGCGACCGCGCGGACACGGCGGAGGGCCATGGCGGTCTCTGCGTGCTCGGACGGTTCGGGTTTCAATATATCGACAGCAAAGAGCGGCTGACTTCGCCGTTGCTGCGGACCGACGAGGGCTTCGTTCCCATGCCGTGGTATGACGCGATCAATTTGATCAAGGACCGGCTGACAGCCATCAAGGCCGAGCATGGACCCAATGCCATCGCGGGACTGATCACCGGCCGGTGCACCACCGAGGAGCAGTACCTGTTCCAGAAGCTGATGCGGGCTGCCATCGGGACGAATCAATTGGACGGCAGCGCGCGCTACGGATATCTGAATTTCACGCGGGCGATGCAGCGGGCTGCGGGCGTCGGTCGAATGATGAACAGCTACGTCGAGATCACGAAGGCGAAGGCCCTGCTGCTGATTGGCACCGATATCACCGAAACGAATCCGATCACCGGTCTGCGCGTGAAGGAGGCGCTCCGGGTCTACGGCGCGAAGGTCGTCGTCGCCGATTGGGCCGTGACCAATATTGCGAAGCTCGCCTCGCATCCGTTGCCGATCAGTCCCGGTGGTGAAGGCTGGTTCATCAAGGGTCTTGTGAAAGCGGCGCTGGACGAAGATCTGGTGGATGAGGCCGCCATCAATTCGGCGCCGAAGGCCTTTGCCGCGCTGAAAGAAGCGGTAGGGAGGTTGTCCTGGGAAATGATCACGGCCGCGGCCGGCAGCTCCAAGGAATCTATTGTGGAGGCTGCCCGCATATACGCCGAGGCGGCTACTGCGGTCATCCTCTGTGGCGAGGGGGTGCTGCGCCGTACGCATGGCTATGAGAACATGTTGACGCTTGTCGATTTCGCCTGGATCACGGGGAAGCTCACCCGACCGGGTTGCGGCATCAACGGCCTCCCGGAGGAAGCCAACGAGCAGGGCGCCGTCGATATGGGGGTCGCGCCGGAGTTGCTGCCGGGGCAGGCGTCATATGCCGATCCCGACGCGCGGGCCAAGCTTGAGCGCGTCTGGAATGTGACCCTCCCGGCGGGACCCGAGGCCTCCGCGAATCTCATGGAAATCCTCGAGCGCTGCCGTTCCGGGCAGATCAAGGCATTGTATCTGGTCGGGGAAAATCCGTTGGCGACCCTGCCGGCGAGCAGCGGAGTTCGCGAAGCGCTCGATAAAGTGCAGTTTATTATCTCCCAGGATCCTTATTTAACGGAGACCGGCCGGATGGCCGATGTGGTGCTGCCCGCGTGCACCTCCGCGGAGAAGGAAGGAACGTTCACCGACGTCCAGGGGAAGGTGAATCGCGTCCGCCAAGCGTTGGAGCCAAACGAGGAAGCCCGCCCGGACTGGGAGATTTTTGCCGCGATCGGCTCGCTGCTGGGCTACCCGATGGACTACCAGCATTCGAATGCCATCCAGTCCGAGATCATGAAGCTCTTGCCGGGCTATTACAATCTCGGCGAGCCCCGGCCGGTCGTCGCACGGCCGGAAATGTACCTGAACGACGGCTATGCTCGCGATCTGGCCGCGCGCTATCAACCGGATGAGGGCCGTCCTCCCCAAAAACCCTTTACGCTCGTGATGGGAAAGGTCCTGTACCATCACGGCAAGATGTCGACGCGCGCGTCCGGGCTGACTCAGCTCTATCCGAACAGCGCCAGGCTTCAGATGCACCCGGATGACCTCGTTCGCTTGGATGTGGCGGACAAGGACGCGGTGCGGATCACGTCAGCGATCGGAACCCTTGAGATGCAGACGGAAGCCAACGCTTATTTGGCCGTGGGGACCTGCTTCTTCCCGGAACATTTCAACGAGCCTCCCGTCAAGGACTTAATGGATTGCGCCATCGACCCGCATACCGGTGTGCCGACGTTTAAGCTTACGCCGGTCTCGATTGAGAAGATTGAAGCAGCCGGCGGAGAGGCTCGCAAGTCATGAGAGCCGCAACCGAGGAACCCGGCCTGCTCCGGACGTTCTGGAATGCCCTCTCATTCTCGGAGATCCGGACCGCCATGAAGCTCGTCATCCGGCACATGTTCGTGAAGCCGGTGACTTTTCAATACCCGCGGGAGAAGCGGACGATTCCGGACGCGCATCGGGGGGCGTTGGGACTACTACGGTATGACGACGGCGAGGAACGTTGCGTCGGGTGTGATTTGTGCGAGGCGGCGTGCCCGTCACGCTGCATCAAGGTGGTCAGCGCCGAGAATCCGAAGAGGCCGCTCAGCCGCGTGGCGACGGAGTTTTACATCGACATCACCAAGTGCGTTTTCTGCGGCTACTGTGTCGAAGCATGCCCGGTGAATGCGCTTGCAATGACGAAAATGTACGAGTATTCTACGCCGGACAAACGGACCCTCATATTCGATAAACCGCGACTGTACGAAGTGGGCGAAAAACACATCGACGATGCCAAACGATATCTGTACGCGCACAATCAGGAGAAAAACGACTCCGACAGCCGTGCCTACCGTTATAAGTTTCCGCATACCGTGACTGCGCCGCGTCCCGACCCCTAGACATGGTCCCCGTTTTCTTTGCGTACTTCGCACTGGTCAGCGTCGTGGCCGCCGTGCTCACCGTATCGCTGAGAAATCCGGTCCAGTGCGGCATCGCGCTGCTCTTGCTCCTGGGCCATATCGCGGGGCTGTTTGTCCTCCTGCATGCCGAGTTCCTCGCCGCGGTGCAGATCATCATCTACGCGGGCGCAATCCTGATCCTTTACCTCTTCGTCCTCATGATGCTCAATCTGAAGTCCGAGGAGCGCTACGTGCACCGCCGGTATGCCTGGTACATCGTGGGCGTGGGCGCGATGAGCATCGAATTGTTGCTGGTGCTCCTTGCGTCCAGCTATGCCGGTGTGAAGGGAACGGCTACGCCGCAGGCGGTCGAGACGGTGGGTAACAGCGCCGCCATCGGCATCCTCATGTTCAGCGATTATCTGTTGCCGTTTGAAATCGTCGGGGTCTTTCTCCTGGGCGCCATCGTGGGAGCAATTGTTTTGACGAAAAATCCGACCCGCGCCGATCTCGAGAACGAGTCGTCATGATTCCGGTGTCCGCCTATGTCTTCGTCAGCGCGATCCTGTTCGTGACGGGCGTCGTGGGAGTCCTCGTCCGGCGCAACTTCATCATCGTGTTGATGTCCATTGAAATCATGTTGAACGCGGCGAATCTCAACCTGGTCGCCTTTGCTGATCATTTGCAATCATTGGGAGGCCAGGTGGTCGCTCTTTTCGTGATCGCGATTGCGGCGGGTGAGGCGGCCGTCGGTTTGGCCATCATTATTGTGGTGTTCCGCGGCAAGATCGCAACGAACGTCGACCAGATCAACCTGTTGAAATGGTAACGCCGTTCTTGCTGTCATTCTGAGCGTGAGCGAAGAATCTGGCTATTTTGAGAATTTTGTTATGAGCGTAGCGCCTCGTGTTTGATCAGATCGTTATCCTCATCGTCGTGTTCCCGCTGATCGCGGTGTTCGCGAACGGCCTCAACGTGTTGCTGGGCCGGCGCTTCTCCGACGAGGTTGCTCATCGGCTTGGCTGGGGCTCCGTGCTGCTCTCCTTCGTCTGCTCTCTCTGGGTATGCCGGCAACTTCTCGAAGATCCCACGCCTCGCACGGTCATCGTGTACCGCTGGTTTTTCGGGGGCGATCTTGCCGTCAATTTGAGCTTTCTCATCGATCCCCTCACGTGCGTGATGCTCCTGGTCGTCACCGGCGTCGGCTTTCTGATTCATGTGTACTCCGTCGGCTACATGCACGGTGAAGAGGGCTTTGCGCGGTTCTTCACATACATGAATCTGTTCATGGTCTCGATGCTTGTGCTGGTGATGGGCAGCAACTATGTCGTGTTGTTCATCGGCTGGGAAGGCGTGGGACTCTGCTCCTATCTGCTGATCGGTTACTACTACGATCGTGTGTCGGCCGCGCAGGCCGCAACCAAAGCCTTTGTGGTCAACCGCATCGGTGATGCCGGATTTCTCATCGCGATATTCCTCGTGTTCACTCATTTTCGCAGCCTGGAGTACTCACAGGTATTCGCTCAGGCGGCCACATTGGATTCTAAAACGGCGGTGGCGATTGCGATCTGCCTCTTGATCGGGGCGGTGGGAAAATCGGCCCAACTGCCGCTGCATACCTGGTTGCCCGACGCCATGGAAGGCCCCACTCCGGTCAGCGCTCTCATCCATGCCGCGACCATGGTCACCGCCGGCGTCTACATGATCGTCCGAAACCATGCGATCTATGATCTCGCGCCCTCCGCGCTGCTGCTGGTCGGCGGCATCGGCGGGGTGACCGCGCTGTTTGCTGCAACGATTGGTCTTGTGCAGACGGACATCAAGCGGGTCCTGGCGTACTCCACCGTCTCGCAGCTGGGCTTCATGTTCCTTGCGTGCGGGGTCGGGGCGTATACAGCCGCGATCTTTCATTTGGTCACCCACGCGTTCTTCAAAGCGCTGCTCTTTCTCTCTGCCGGCTCGGTGATCCACGCGCTGGGCGGCGAGCAGGACATCCGAAAGATGGGCGGACTACGGAAGTCCATCCCTGTCACGTACACGGTTTTCCTCATTGGCACCGCGGCGATCGCCGGGTTTCCCTTTCTGTCCGGCTGGTGGAGCAAGGATGAGATCCTCGGCCACGCCTTTACCCAAGGACACTATGTGCTTTGGTTGCTGGGCGCGGTTGCGGCCTTTTGCACGGCCTTTTATATGTCCAGGCTGCTCTATCTAACTTTTTACGGGCACTCGCGTCTCGATCACCATGCGGCGCATCACATCCATGAGTCGCCATCCGTCATGCTCGTGCCTCTTGTGATCCTCGCGATTCTGTCCGTCGTTGGAGGCCTGATCGGGGTGATTCCCGGCGGCTTGGAGAACGGCTGGTTCCAGCAGTTCCTGCGTCCCGTGGTCACGGCCACGTTCCGACCTGCCGAGTCCCATGAGATGGCCCCCCCCATGCTCCCGCTTCTGTTGATGGCCATGACGACCCTGATCGCGTTCGCCGGATGGTTCACGGCGCACTACTTCTACCAGATGCGACCGGAGATGCCGGACCGTGTGCGCGCCAGGATGTCGGCGGCCTACAACCTCCTATTGAACAAATATTGGGTCGATGAGATCTACGATAAGGCGTTCGTACAGAGCAGCAAGACAGTGGGCCGAGCCCTTGACGCCACAGACACCAGAGTGCTGGACGGCGCAGTGGTAGGCGTCGGGCGGCTCACGGAGATGGGGGCGGAAGGCTCGACCTGGATTGAAAAATACGTGATCTACGGTGGGCTGAATATTATCGGCTACAGCAATCATCGCGCAGCGCGCGTGCTGAGGAAGTTGCAGTCCGGTCTCGTGCACCACTACGCGACGATCCTGGTCGCCGGGTTCGTGATTCTCGTCAATCTGATTGTCCTGTTCGTATGGCTGGGGAGCGGCTCATGATTCTGAACGAGCTGTTTGCGGACGATCAGATCGCATTTCCGATCTTGACGGTGCTCACGTTCCTGCCGCTCGTGGGCGCCCTTATCATTTGGCTGTTTCAGAGTCATGAGGATCTCATAAGAAAGACCGCGTTTGCGACTGCCGGCCTGGAATTGTTTGTTTCTGCCCTATTGCTCCTGAACTTTGTCCCGCAGACGGCTGACGTTCAGTTTGCCGAAAGGTCTTCCTGGGTCCCATCGATCGGAATCGGCTACCACCTCGGTGTGGACGGAATCAGCGTGCTCTTCATCCCGTTGACCGCCTTCCTGACTTTACTCATCATGGTGTATTCCTGGGAGAGCGGAAAATTCCTCGTCAAACCCTATTTCATGGCGCTGCTTGCGTTGGAGGGAACAACGGTCGGGGTCTTTGCCTCGCTGGACCTCATTCTGTTCTTTGTATTTTGGGAGTTGATGCTCATCCCCAGTTACTTTCTGATCAAGTTATGGGGATCCGGCCCCGAGCGACAGTACGCCGCGTTGAAATACGTGCTCTACACGCTATCGGGATCGGTGCTGATGCTGGTCGGCATTGTCCTGCTCAATTTAAACTTCCACGCCGAAGCGGTGATGCACCACACCGAACCACTCTATTCCTTTGACCTGTTGGACTTGCTGACCGTCCCGGTGCCGCCGTCGCAGCAAACGCTCATTTTCTTCCTCCTCTTCGTCGGCTTTGCTTTCAAGGCCCCCGTGTTTCCATTTCACACCTGGCTGCCGACCGCCCTGGTGCACGGCCCTTTTGTGATGGGCGTGGTGCTGGCCGGCGTGAAGGTGGGCACTTACGGGTTCATTCGGTTCAGCCTCCCGTTGCTTCCGGAAGCCGCGCACCAATGGCTCTGGTTAATGGCGGCGCTGGGGCTGATCGCGATTATCTACGGCGCGTTGATCGCGCTGATGCAAACGGACTTTCGGCGGCTGCTGGCGTTCTCCAGCATCAGCCACCTGGGGTTCGTCATGCTGGGCCTCTTCGCGCTGAACTACCAGGGATTGCAGGGGAGCCTGCTGCAGATGATCAACCTGGGGTTTTCCACCGCGGGGCTGTTCTTCATGGCGGGCTTTCTCTACAACCGGACCGGATCGGCGGAACTCTCCGCGTATGGCGGGCTGGCGCGGCATGTGCCGTTACTCGCAACTTTCGTCCTTATCCTTGGCTTCGCCTCGATCGGGCTTCCCGGTACCAATGGGTTCATCGGGGAATTTCTGATCCTGCTTGGCGCGTTCCAGCGACACTGGCTGCTCGCGGCGTTGGGCGTTTTCGGTGTCATCCTGGGGGCCGGATATTTTCTGTGGTACTACGAACGGGCGTTCTTTGGGCCGGTGGGGGGTCGTGTCACCGCCCCGCTCCCGGATTTGCAGCCGCGGGAATGGGCAATTGCCGTGGCGCTCAGCGTCATGATTTTTTGGATCGGTCTGTATCCGGCGCCGTTTCTGAATATGATCAACGGCTCTGTACAAAAGCTCGCCGAGCGGCTTGAAGAAGGCTCAGGCGTGAAAGCGGTACGCTCAGATAGTAAGGTGAGCCCGTGATCGACAGCTACCTCCTGAGCATCATCCTATTCGCTCCGTTTGCGGGCGCAGTTGTCCTGTTGTTTATTTCAAACCGTCGACCGCTTCTGGTCCGGCAGATCGCGGTCCTCTTCTCCGGGATCTCGTTTTTCGCCTCCTTTCTTCTGCTTTTCGCCTTTGATTGGCAGAAGGGTGGCTATCAGTTCGAGCAGAATTATCTCTGGTCCGAGCAGCTCGGCATCCAGTTCCACCTGGGAGTCGACGGCATCGGCGTGCCCATGGTGCTGGCCTCTTCCATTTTATTGTTCACCGGCGTCTTCATCTCCTGGCATATCAAGGACCGCACAAAAGAATTCTATGCGTTTCTGCTGGTGCTCGCCGGCGCGACCATCGGGGTCTATGTATCGCTGGACCTGTTCTTTCTGTACTTTTTCTATGAGATGTCGGTCATCCCCATGTACCCGTTGCTCGGCATCTGGGGCAGCCACACCAAGGGCTATCTGGAGATGACCAATCCGGAAGGAAAGGAGATGCGGGACTCTCCGGGCTTTATCTTCAATTTCGCCCGGAACAGCAAAGAGTACGCCGCGATGAAGCTCACGCTGTTCTTGTCCGCCGGAGCGGTGCTGGCGCTCATGGGGATTCTGCTCATTTATCAGTTCTCGGGGCTTCATACCTTCGACATTCCGGTCCTCGCCGAAAAGGCCCATTTCAGCGGTACGGTCGCGACGATCATTTGGCTGTTGTGCTTTTTCGGCTTTGCGTCAATCGCGCCGCTCTGGCCGTTGCATTCCTGGTCCCCGGTCGGGCACGCGGCCGCCCCCGCCGCCACGAGTATGCTGCATGCCGGCGTCCTCATGAAGCTTGGTCACTTTTCGATCATCCGGACCGATTTTCAAATTTTGCCGGAGACGACGCACACGTTGATGCCGATCGCCGCGATTCTCTGCATCGGCAGCATTCTGTACGGCGGGTACGTGGCGTACTACGCGCGGGACACGAAATACGTCATCGGCTACAGCAGCTCCAGTCACATGGGGTATGTCTTCCTCGGCATGGCGGCCCTGGACTACATCAGCCTGACGGGCGCGGTTCTCTACATGTTTGCCCACGCTCTGGCGACCGGCATGTTGTTCGCCATGGCCGGATGGGTCTATGACCAGACTCATAGCCGCGACATCCCGTCACTCGGCGGGCTGGCGTCCAAGATGCCGTTTGTCGCGGGCGCCTTCATCGTCGCCTGTATGGCCTCCATCGGCATGCCGGGGACCGTCAATTTCATTGCCGAGGTGATGATCGTATTGGGGAGCTGGACCAGGTACCCCGTTCAGACCATCATCGCGGTCCTTGGGATCGTCCTCACGATGGCCTATCTTTTCCGGATGATGCGAGGCCTGTTCTATGGGCAGTTGAGCGAGCTGGGGCAGCATGCCCATGATACCCGCGCCTGGGTGGACCGCGTGCCCCTGTTGATCATGATGGGGACGAGCATCATCTTCGGCATTTTTCCCGGGCAGTTGCTGCGCGTGATCCGGTCCGGCGTGGATCCGATTTTGGCCAGGATTATTGAGGTTGCGCCGGTTGCGACGCAGGTGGGCGGGGTCGGCTTGCCATGACCTTCCAGCTCGACCTCACGCCGAGTGACCTCTTATTGATGCTGCCGGAGATTTGGGTGACGATCTGGATTTGCGTCGTGCTCTGCGTGAACTTCCTATTCCCGCGCCTCACCACTCGCGACATCGCGTGGCTGAGTATCGGCGGCATGGCCATCGCGCTCGGTTGCCTTCTCTGGTACGACGCGGTCGGCACTCAGGGGGTTCTGTTCAAAGGCATGTTTGTGCTGGACCGGTTGGCCTTGTTCTTCAAGATTTTTGTTGTATTCGCAGGCATCCTCGTCCTGTTGTCCTCGATCGATTTCGTCGGCCGGTTCAGGTTTTTCAAAGCAGAATATTACTTCCTGGTCATGATGACCGTGTTGGCCATGATGTTCATGGCATCCGCGAACGATTTGCTGTCGGTCTTTGTGACCTTGGAGTTCGCCAGCTTCGGCTTCTACGTGCTCGTGCCGTACCTCCGGGAAGACTTGAGATCCAGCGAAGCCGGCTTGAAATTTTTCATCCTCGGCGTGTTCGCCGCCGCCATGTTGGTCTTCGGCATCAGCCTCGTCTATGGCGAGACAGGTCAGCTGATCTTCTCCGAGATGGCGAGGACGCCGATAAACCTCACCCCCGGGCTTGCAGTCGGCTGGGTGCTCATTATCGCCGCATTGGGATTTAAGATCGGCGCGGCCCCGCTGCACACGTGGATTCCCGACACGTATCACGGCGCGCCGACGCCGGTCACCGCCTTCCTGTCGATCGCCCCGAAGGGGGCAGCCTTCGCCATTCTGCTGCGAATGCTCTTCTCGACGATCCCGGGTTTCAAACCCGAATGGGTGTGGTTGATGATCGGCACCGCCATCCTGTCCATGCTGTACGGCAATATCGTGGCGATCGCGCAGCGGAACATCAAACGCCTGCTGGCTTACTCTGGGATCGCTCAGATCGGGATCATTTTGATCGGAATGGCGGCCGGCACGCGCACCGGCGCTGACTCTGTCCTGTTCTATCTGCTCACGTATCTGTTCGCGAACCTCGGCGCCTTTGCCGTCGTCATTGCCTTCAGCCAAACGACCAACAGCGATGAAATCGAAGACTACAGCGGACTGAATCGCCGCTCACCCTTTCTCGCGTTTTCGATGCTGATCTTTTTGTTGTCGCTGGCGGGCATCCCGCCGCTGGCCGGCTTCATCGGTAAACTGTACGTGTTTGTGGCCGCCATTCAGCAAGGCCTCTACGCGCTCATCACCGTCGGCCTTGTCAGCATCATCATCTCAATGTACTACTACATCATCGTCGTGAAAAAGATGTATATCAATGAGCCGCTGGACCCGTCCCCGATTCTGGTGCCCACCCCGTTGAAGGCGGTCATTTTTATCAGCCTCGCCGGTACGTTTTTTCTTGGAGTCTGGCCCCAGCCATTTATGACCTTTGCGGTCTCCGCCACCGACATCTTCTCGCACCTCGGCCCGACCCCTATTGTGTCTGTCCTTCCCTAAATCCCGGTTCGGCAAGGGGACTGTCTCCATTTCCGAATGGTGCCTGTCCCCCTTCTGCTTCTATGTCCCCCTTCTGCTTCCCGTTGTCACCCTGAGCCACTGCTGTCATCCTGAGGTTCGACGAAGGATCTAGCATCTCCCTCGTCCCATGCACTGCTGAGTCTTTCATTGTCATGCTGAGCGCAGCGAAGCATCGCGCCCAGAATCCCTCGCTCCGCTGAGGCTCTCGAAGCACCTCATCATATCGCCAACCTTCCCTCCGCTGAACGAATCATCTTTCTCGGTGTCTCATGAGAAAAATAACAATCAAGGAGCAATACTTGACAGCCATGACCGGTAGAGGACAGAATGGTTCCGTTATGGAACCATTATGGAACCATCAGAAGGAGCAGAGATGGCAACAATTACGATCAAGAACATACCGGAAGCCGTGTACCGCCGGCTCAAGCTGAATGCGAGCGAACATCGGCGAAGCCTCAACAAAGAAGTGATCCTCTGCTTGGAACAGTCCACGGGGAGTGTTCCTCTGGACCCCGAGACCTTCCTCGCCCGGGCGCGGGAGATTCGTAAACTAGTAAAGGGGCCGGCCCTCACGGAGCGACGGTTAAAACAGCTCAAAAGCGCCGGTCGCCTGTGATCGTCGTGGATACCAACTTATTAGTCTATCTTCTTGTGCCCAGTGGCCTGACATCTCAGTCGGAGGCGGTGTTTGAACAGGATTCTCAGTGGGTAACCCCCTTGCTTTGGCGCTCGGAATTCCGGAGCGCCCTCGTGGGACTCATTCGCCAAGGGCATATAACGCTGGAGATAGCACGGCAGATAGCTCATCAGGCTGAATCCTGGATGAGCGGGCGCGAATATTCGGTGAGTACCGATCGTGTGCTCGGGTTGGCATCGGCGTCGGTGTGCTCGTCGTATGATTGCGAGTTCGTGGCCGTCGCCAAAGATCTTTCGGTGCCTCTGGTGACGGCTGACAAGCAGATCCTTAGAGCTTTCCCCGAAACCGCCGTCTCGCTGGACGCGTTCCTGGCCTGACTGTCGTTTGGGTCGGCGAGCCGCACGCAATAGGGTTAGATGCTTCGACTTCGCTCAGCATCACAGATGGGGACGCCATGAATGCTCTTGAATTGAAGGTTCCGCCTGTCGCTGTCGTCGGCGTCATCGCTGCGCTCATGTGGCTCGCCGCCTGGGCCGTACCGGCAGCCGGGTTCATGCTTCCGGGTCGCCAACTCCTAGCAGCGACTTTCGCCGTCGCGGGCGCAGTCATATGCGGGTTGGGGATTGCCTCATTCAGTCGAGCAGGGACAACCGTCAACCCCATGAAGCCCGACTCATCGACCTTGTTAGTGGTGACCGGCATCTACACGCTGACCCGGAACCCAATGTATCTGGGCTTTCTTTTAGTCTTGCTCGGCTGGGCCAGTTATTTGTCGAACGTGCTTGCCTTTCTGCTTCTTCCTGCGTTCATCTGGTATATGGACCGCTTCCAAATCTACCCGGAAGAAAAGGCCCTCGGCTCTTTGTTTGGGGAGCAGTTTGCTTCGTACAAATCTCGAGTGCGTCGATGGCTTTAATGCGCTCTGACAATCCGCCTGAGGGACACGAGTGGCTGTTCGGATCGTGCGTTTAGGAAGTCCGCGCTCGTCGGAAGAAGGTCTTCGATTGGGCACAGTCAGAAGAGTCCCGCGTGGCGTGCGTAAAACAGATTATTCCAGCCGAAACTACTTCGACGTATGGTTGCCGGAGCTCGCGCCCAGCGCGAAGTTGGTCAACTGGGCCCTCTCGGAGCCGTTCACGGATCCTCGATGGGCCAGATATGCGAGAAGCTACCGTCGCGAAATGCAGGCGCCCAGTCGTCAACGCATACTTCACCTGCTTGCGCAGTTGTCACATCAGACCAATTTTTCTGTGGGGTGTTACTGCGAGCGAGAGGACCGGTGTCACCGGTCGCTTCTTCGAGAACTCCTGGAGGAGCATGGCGCGAAGATAACGACCGCCAAAGATGTCGCACCTTCCCATCCCTCACGAAAACGGCCGCGGCCCCGCACGCGCGGCTGAGCAATAACGTCAGGGTTGACTATGTCGACCCTATGACCTAAAATAGGTGTTTATAACACATGCAAAACACTTAGATGAGGAGACCTATGAGCATCACTGTAACAGGACGTCTAGTTTTAATTCTGGCCTTGGTCGCATTCACCGGTTCTATGGCCGGCCCAGCTCTCGCAGGGGAGCTGACTCCCGGTAAGAGGCCTGTCAAGACCGATGGACCTGGCGCGCGGCCGGGCGGCGGCATCGAGAGCACGAAAGCCTCCGGCGCAAACAAGGTTGCCAAGAGCCAAGTCTGCAAGGGTATCGTGCCAAAGATCAAGAAGGTCTCCCCGGATGAGGGCAAGGCGGGGGATAAGATTACGATCACCGGGGAGCACTTTGGCGAAGCCGGTTGCGTAAGCGGTGTGGCCTTTGGGCCGGGAAGCCCCGCGAAGTTTACACAAGTGAATGACGGCATGGTGACGGCTATAGTACCGGAAGGCACCCGAGGGATCGAGCTGCTCAGCCTGACGAATTCCAGGGGTGAGGATTCCAAGCCTTTTCTGCGGAAATAGCTTTCGTCGTTTCCAGACTTCTCCGCGCCGTCCGCAGGGACGGCGCCACGTCTTTTTCTTCCTTCATGGTATTCGCGTATAATGCCTGAGTAAGCAATCATTCCCTGATCTTTAAGTGAGGACTCCGCGTGTCCCAGAAGCATGCCTCCACGCTGTACATTGAGGACGAAGCCGGGCTTAAGGTCCTGTGCGAGCGGCTTCGGCAGAGTGACCGGCTTGCGATCGATACCGAGTTCATGGGAGAGGACAGCTACGCGCCCCGCCTCGAAATTATTCAGGTTGCAACCGACGATCTCATCGCGATCGTCGATCGCCGGGCTGTGCCGGGTCTCGGTGGGTTCCTGGAGCTGCTGACCGACCCGAATATCTTGAAGATCGTGCACGCCGGCCGGCAGGACCTCGAGATTTTTTCTGTCGAAGGCGGCTCCATCTCTCCCGTCTTTGATACGCAAGTAGCCTCCGCCATGGTCGGCTACGGGACTCAGATCGGCTATGGCCAGCTTGTACTGCAAGTCATGGGCGTCTCGTTGGATAAAACCGAGACCTTCACCAACTGGGCGCAACGGCCGCTCACGGCGGAGCAGCTCGACTATGCCCATGAAGATGTCCGCTATTTGTTCGAGCTCCACGCCCATCTGCGTGACCGGCTCAAAGCCCTGGGTCGAGTGGAATGGGCCGAGGAGGAATTCCAACGGTTACAGGCAGTCTCCGGGGAAGAGGCACGGGCCCCGCAGTTGCGGTATCAACGCATTCGCGGATGGGAAGGACTGAGGCCTCGCGCGCGCGGCGTGCTTCGCGAGCTGGCGGTGTGGCGCGAGCATGAGGCCCAGAAGCGTGACCGGCCCCGCGGGAGGGTCTTGCGCGATGACATCCTGCTCGAAATCGCCCGGCGGGGTCCGACCACTGTGGAAGGACTGCGTAGTCTGCGCGGGGTGCAGCCTTCGCAAGTGGACAAATACGGGGAGTCGCTGGTGACCGCGATACAGCGTGGTTTGTCGGTTCCGGAACGCGAGCTGCCGCGCGCGGAGAAGCGCAAGCGTGTGGACCCGGAGTCCGCGGGGCTCGCGGATCTATTGGGAACGGCGTTGAAGGTCCGGGCAATCGAGGCCTCTATCTCACCGCAGCTCCTCGCATCGTCGGCGGACCTCGAGATCTTCGCCCTCGAGCGCGGGGGTGGCGAGGCGGAGAAGCTGCCGATTCTTCAAGGTTGGCGTCGTGCGCTGGCCGGCGAGCATTTACGCCAGGTCATGGAAGGCAAACTCACCGTCGGTTACGATCCGGAGACCGGTCAGGTCAAATTGTTCGGGCGTTAGTCCGCTCTCACGAGATTGTTATGGCCGCTTGCGGGTGATGAGGAAGACACCGTCCCGGACGGTCAGCAGAACGGCATTGACGCGCGGATCGGCAGCCACCGTGCGGTTCAGTTCCTGGATCGCCGCGGTAGACGGATCTTGAGATTCTGTCTTGAGGACTTCTCCGCTCCACAGCACATTATCGATCAGGATGACTCCGTGGGGTGACAGCAGCTCCAGCCCCCGCCGGTAGTAGGCAACGTAGTTAATCTTGTCCGCATCGATAAAAATCATATCAAACGGGCCCGCGAGAGTCGCCAGGGTGCCCAGCGCCGGCCCTATACGGACCTCAATCTTTTTGCCGTGCGGGCTGCGGTCCCAAAAGGTGTGGGCCATCGATGCGGCATCGGGATCCACCTCGCAGGTGATGACCGATCCATCACTGGGGAGGGCCTCGGCCATCGCGAGCGCGCTATAGCCCGTGAAGGTGCCGATTTCCAGGACGCGTCGCGCGCGTGTCACGTGGATCATCGTTTTTAAAAAGGCCGCCTCCAAAGGGCCCACCAGCATCTGCGGGGTCTCCTGAGTTCGATAAGTCTCCTCGCGTATCAGCCGGCAGATCTCCGACTCAGCGATCGAGTGCGCGGCGGCGTAGGACTCGATTTCCTCTGGAACGATCGCTTTCATTTTCAGTGCCTCAAATCGTACGTGCCACGGCGCGCCGGGTGATCACCATGACGCCGTCACGCACGTGCGCCAACTCGGCGTCCAGTTGTGAATCGGATGCAAGCTCGCGGGCAAGTTCCTGAATCGCCGCGGCTGAGGCATCTCCAACCGGCGCGGTTAAGACCAATTCGCTGGCTTGCATGTTGTCTATTAAGAGAACGCCGGTCGGAGAGAGCAGTGTCATCGCGTGTCGATAGTACTGAACGTAGTTGCGCGTGTCGGCATCGATGAAGATAAGATCAAAAGGTCCGGCCAGCTGCGGCAATGTTTCCAGCGCCGGCCCGACCCGTACGTCGACTTTATGTCCGTGAGGATGGCGACCGGCCCGCTTTTGAGTAAGCCCGGCAAGGCCGGCGTTGATCTCGCAGGTGATCAGCTTGCCATCTTCCGGCAGGCACTCGGCCATGGCGAGCGCGCTCGTCCCGTCGAACGCACCGATCTCCAGAATGTTGCGCGCGTGTACTTTTTGGACCATCCCTTTCAGAAAGGCGACCTCTTTCATCGGCGTTCTTTTCTTACAGCGGTTCGAACTGGATCGTGAAATGCCGGAGTATTGCGGTCTGCCGAAGCACCCGAAATCCTCGCAACTCTTCACGATGGCTATAGACCTGCTCTGCCACCTCGCTGACGTAGTCGATGTGGCTTTGGGTATACGCGCGCCTGGGAATTGCGATCCGGACGAGGTCCATCGGTCCCGGAATTTCCTGGCCGTTCTCAAGTCGGCCGAACATCGCGTTTCCAATTTCGCCGGTTCGGACGCCGCCATGTTCGTAGATCGCTGAGCAGAGCCTCTGGGCAGGGAATTGATTTGCGGGGATCTGAGGCAACAGCGCCCTGGCATCGATATAGACGGCGTGTCCGCCCGGCGGCTGGATAATCGGATAGCCGAGGACCGTCAAGCGCTCTGCCAGATAGGCTACGGAGCGCAGGCGGTAGCGCAGATAGTCTTCATCCAGGACCTCACGAAGGCCCTGCGCAATCGCTTCCAGATCACGCCCCGCAAGGCCTCCATACGTGGGGAAGCCCTCGGTGAGGACCAAGAGATTGCGCGCTTCCTGGGCCCAGCGGTCATCATTCATCGCGAGAAACCCGCCCATATTCACCAGGCCGTCCTTCTTGGCGCTCATTGTGCAGCCATCGGCCAGGCGAAACATCTCACGCGCGATATCGAGAGGGCTCTTGTCCGTGTAGCCGGGTTCGCGAAGCTTGATGAAATACGCGTTTTCCGCGAACCGGCAGGCGTCCAGAAATAACGGAACGCCGTAGCGGTGGCACAAGGCGCTGGCCGCTTTCAGATTCTGCATCGAGACCGGCTGCCCGCCGCCGGAATTGTTGGTCACCGTCAGCATGCACAGAGGCACGCGCCCTACCGCCGTTTCTTTCAGCAGAATTTCCAGCCGGCCGAGGTCGATGTCGCCTTTGAAAGGGTGCCTGACTTGCGGCTGCAAGCCTTCCGGGATCACCAGATCGACCGCCGACGCGCCGGTGTGTTCAACGTTGGCGCGGGTGGTATCGAAGTGGGTGTTGTTGGGGATGACTTTATCCGCCCCGCCGACAATCGAAAACAGGATGCGCTCGGCCGCGCGCCCTTGATGTGTAGGAATGATATGCGTGTATCCAGTCAGTTCCTTCACCGCGGCCTCAAAACGGTAAAAGCTGTCGCTGCCGGCGTAGGCATTGTCGCCGCGCATCATTGCCGCCCATTGCTCGGAGGACATCGCTGCGGTGCCGCTGTCCGTCAGGAGATCAATCAGGATGTCCCTGGCGCGGATCTCGAACATGTTGTAGTGAGCTCGTTTCAAAATGAGCCGGCGCTCGTCGGCAGTCGTCATCCGGATCGGCTCGACGACCTTGATCTTGAAAGGCTCGATGATGGTCTTAAACATGCGAGAGTGTTGCCGTTAGAAGGCCTTGTAGCATGGCGGACGCTACCCCGGCAACAGGCGGTTTCAGATGGAAGGCGTGAAGTTGTTGACTAACTAACGACGGGGAGCGGCAACCAGAGAATCGTCAATGCGTGAGGGGGATACCCGGGCAAGGGGGAGTCGCAATGTCACCATGGTGCCGCAGCCCTCGCCTTTGCTGCTTACCGTGAAGTTTCCCCCCATCAGCTCGATGAGGGCGCGGGAAATGGCAAGGCCGAGTCCGGTGCCTCCGTTGCGCCGTGTGCTTTCACCATCGGCCTGAACGAATGCTTTTCCCAGACGCTCGAGCATCGTGGGGGCAACTCCGATGCCGGTATCGACGATGGTAATCTGGCACCACGAGTCGGGCGTGGCGCAGGCACTCACCTGAACGCTCCCGCTCGTCGTAAACTTGATGGCGTTGCCTATGAGGTTTACCAGCACCTGCTTGAGCCGCCGTGGATCGCCGCGAAGTTGCAGCTTGGAGGTCTCCGGCGCCTGGAAGGTCAGCACCAGACCTTTCTGGAGGGCTTGCACCTCCATAAGCACGCGCGCTTCCTCGAAAACGCCATCCAGCTGGACGGTCTCGTTGTCCACCGACATTTTTCCCGCTTCAATCTTGGCGATATCGAGGAGGTCGTTGATCAGGGTCAGCAGATGCTGAGCGCTGTCGAGCGCGTGTTGGGCGAACTCGTTGTGTTCATCGTTACTGTTGTACAGGCCGTCCTTGATGAGATGGAGAAAGCCGATAATCGAATTCAGCGGCGTGCGTAGCTCATGGCTTGTGTTGGTGAGAAATGTACTCTTGAGCCGCGTCATTTCGAGAATCCCCTGGTTCATCTGCTCTAGTGACCGCAGCGAAGCTTCCAGGTCCTGGGTCCGCTGCTGTACCTGGAATTCCAGGTCCTGGTTGTGAGTCTCCAACTTTCGGAACAGCCGTTGATTTTCGATAAGGAAGGCGAATTGGCTTCCGAGGATCGACAGGATTTTTACCTGCTCGAGGCTCATCTCCCCATGCAACCGGTCGCGCAGGATCAAGCAGACGCCGATGATACTGCGGGTTGTGAGAAGTGGCACGATGGTGACTTGTAAATGGGGATTGACCGTGGAGGCATCAACGACCGCCGGCCGGCCGGACTTTAGAGTCCAGGCGATCAGCCCCTCGCGGATCTGCTCCGCGCCGACCTCCTTTAACTCCATCGCCCACTCCTGGTTGTTGACCGCTCGCATCTGCAATTCAAGCGTGTCCGGCTGGACCAGATACAGAGCAGAGTGAACCATCGGCAGCAGGTGGTCGACTTCCGCCAGCAGCGACTTGTGAAGGCCCTGTTCGCGTGACGCGTCTCCGGGGCCGGTCCCCGCATCGCTGAAACAATCGGGAAAGGCATCGAGGCGCTCGAACCACCATTGAATGGAAGCCGGGTAATTTTTGGTGATGGCCATGCGCCTAGGGCTCCAGAAACGCGACGGCCTCGTCAAAATTCTCGGCGATACGGCCCATGACCTGTTCCAGATCGCCCAGGGTCAACCCGAGGCTGTTCCAAGTCGCCTGATCGAGGAGAGGAATCTTATTGTCGCCGCCTGAGCCCAGCCCCTTCGCTCGGCACAGGATATCCGCCAGGTGGATGACGCCGGCCTCTCTCTGGCATTCCGCCGCCTCAGCCGGTTGGTGATGAAAGCGGACCATCGCGACAACCTTGAGAGGGAGATTCCAGTGTTTCAGCAGCAGGCCGCCGGTTTGATCATGCGTGAAATGCAGGACCTCCTGCTCCGCCTGAAGCAACAAGATATCGTTGCTGAGCGCCAGGCTACAGGCCTGCCGGAAGGGCTCACAGAAGTACTCTTCATGAACAAGCTTACCGATGTCATGCATCAGACCACCGACAAAGAATTCTTCCACCTGTTTCTCGCCCAGATGCCGGGCGAGCTCTTTTGCCGCGAGGGCTGTTCCAACCGAATGCTTCCAAAATTCAGCGGGGCGGAAGAGTTCGGACCCTTGCGCGCGAAATAGATTGATCACGGAACTGGAAAAGATCAGGTTTCGGAGGGCTTCAAAACCAATGATGCCGACGGCCCGGGAAATCGTCGTGACCTTTTGCGGGAAGCCATAGAAGGGGGAATTGACGAGTCGCAGCAGTTTGCCGGTTAGGACCTGGTCTTTCGCGATGACGACTTCAATGTCCTTGGCGGAAGTCTCGGGAATGTTCACCATCTCGGTGATCTTATGCACGATCATCGGCAGGGTCGGGAAGGTGCGGACCTTCGAGAGAACGCCTTCCCAGGCGACATCCGGAGTGACGGTCGAACTCATCGATTCTCTTCCAGGAGTTGTTTTTTCGCGATCGTGAGGATCTCCTTCATCGTCGCATCTTCCCGCACGTCCTTAAACCGGTTGTCGAGCGCGAGGCTCGCGGCGGCCAAGGCCGGCACCAGTTGCAGGCGCGCCTCGACGTCCGCAAGGGAAGGCTCGGCGCATCCTTCGGTGTCGACTTCCGAGACGCCCCAGGCCCTCATGAGCTCGATATTCTTGACGTTGAGAACCGTGCCGGTCGGAAGCAGCAACTGCTTGCGAAACGTATGGGCATCCTTGGCTAAGACCATGCCAGGCTGCACGTGATTGATGCTCAGTCGTCCCATAATGGTCGGGTCCCGTTCGCAAAGTACGGCTCACCTGGTCTACTTATCGGCTGCATGCGCGCCAAGCTTTAGGGCGACACGCGCTTCGGACCTTGACAATTCAGAAGGAAAAGGCTACATAATAAATACCTAGAGAGCATCGTGCAGAGCAACCGATTCACCATCCATCTGATTACCCCCCCTCGACAGGAACAGGCATGAGCATTGTAGGTGCTGACCGTTCTATTCTCATTGTGGACGACGAAGAGGCTATTCGCTCCAGCCTCTCTCGCATGCTGCAAAAAGAAAACTATCATGTTGAAACGGCGTCTAATCCAAAGGATGCTCTGGATCGGCTCCAAGCCAACCAGTATGGCCTGATTCTGACCGACGTTAAAATGGCGGGCGGCAGCGGCCTTGACCTGGTCCAAACCGTCAAACAGGTGTCTCCCAAGAGCCTCAGTATTGTGATGACCGGCTTCGGCACCATTGAAATGGCCGTGCAGGCCATGCGCGTGGGAGCGTTCGACTTCATTACGAAACCGTATGAAGTCGAACGGGTTTTGGTCGCCGTCAAAAATGCCTTCGAATGTCGGCGGCTTCAGGTTGAAAACGAAAGCCTGCGTAAGGCCGTGCGTCGCCAGTACGGCGCGGACAATCTCCTGGGCAGCAGTCCGGCGATCCTCGAAGTCCAGCGCCTTATCGGCCGGGTCGCGAACACGGACAGTACGGTCTTAATCTTAGGCGAGAGCGGCAGCGGCAAAGAACTGGTCGCCTGCGCCCTGCATTATCAGAATCTTACGAGGACCGGCCCGTTCGTGCCGGTCAACTGTGGCGCGATACCCGAAAATCTGTTGGAGAGCGAACTGTTCGGCCATGAACGTGGGGCTTTTACAGGGGCGGTGGCCACCCGGGCCGGTCGCTTCGAGCTTGCGCATAAGGGTACGCTCTTCCTCGATGAAGTGGGCGAACTGCCGCCCGCCCTTCAAGTCAAGTTGCTGCGTGTGCTGCAGCAACGATCGTTCGAACGGGTGGGAGGGACGAAGACGATCTCGGTCGATGTACGCGTCATTGCGGCTACGAATAGGGATTTGGAGCAGGCTGTCGAAGACCGCCACTTTCGGGAAGATCTCTATTACCGCCTCAACGTGATCCCGATCGTCGTGCCTCCGCTTCGAGCGCGGATGGAAGACATTCCTTTGCTGGCGCAATTTTTTCTCGATCGGGTCAATCGCGACAAGGATACCGCCATCGCCGGCCTGTCTCCAGCGGTCATGGAGACCATGATTCACTATCGCTGGCCAGGCAATGTTCGCGAGTTGGAAAATCTGATCGAGCGCCTGGCCGTCCTCAAGAAGTCAGGGACCATTGAGACCGAAGATCTTCCGGCGAGAATTCTCACGCCGAAGGATACGATTCTGCCGGAGCAAGACGTCGTGTTTCCCCCTGAAGGAGTGGACCTTCCCGGCATTCTTGACGAATTTGAGCGCCAGCTCATCTCCAAGGCGCTGGACTTAAGTAACGGGGTTAAAAGCCGCGCTGCCCAATTGCTCGGCCTCAATCGGACCACCCTCGTAGAAAAGATGAAGAAGAAAGCCATGATGGCCCCCAAGCCAATCGAAACCGTTCACCCTGTCCGATCATTGACTTCCCCGTCAAATATCTAGCCTATTCTAGCCTCGATTTACCCTTAGGTAAGACACTTACCCTCCACCTGGTAGGGCCACGGGTTTTGCCCACCACCGCCTGAACGGTCCACTTATTGCGTTTTCCTGACAGGGATGCTGTTTATTAAGACAGAAAGGGCCGTCCACGTGGCGTGGGCCTGGAGGGTCATGTCTCGCCTTTTGCTTGCGGGCAAAGCCGTTGTGCTGTCTATCGCGATGTTGCAGTTAATGGCCACAACTCCGGTATGGGCAGTGGTGACGCCGGTCGAGACTCGAGCGGAAAGCCAAGCGGCCCATTGGCTCGAGCGAGCGCTTCCGGACCCTGGCCCCGGCCTAGAGGAACTACGGAACGGAATTCTAAAGTTTGAGCAACGGGAGTATCAGCAGGCAATACTGAGTTTCCTCGATGCAAGCCGGCTTGGCGCCGGCACACGTGTGGAGGAGGCGGCGCACTTTCTCTCCGCCGAAAGCCAAGCTCGTAGCATCAGCGGCCCTCAGGACATCCGCGCTGCCATTTCCTTACTCGAAGAGTTACGAAGACGCTATGCCAGCAGTCCCCGCGCGTCCTGGGCGCTTTGGCGGATCGGCAGCCTGTATCTGCGACAGGGATTCGAACAAGAAACAATCGCCCGATACGAGATGGTTCTCCGCCAGGAGTCGGCAGGCAACCCGCTGGCGCCCTTTGTCAGACTGGATCTTGCCGACGTCTACATCGCGTCCGGCCAGTTCGCGCCGGCCGCAAACATTCTGCGGATCGCCCGCCAATATCCCCCCGACGTGGACAGTCTTGGGCAAGCGACGGTGGGGTTGGCCGACGTGGCTCATGCGCAGGGTCAGTATCGACAGGCGCGTGAGCTCTACGAGGTGGTTGAGGCTCAATGGCCCACGCTTTTGCAAGCTCGGCCGGTCAGCCTTTTCGGCATGGGGGACAGCTATCTGCGATTGGGAGATTGGCCTCGCGCACGCCGTGTGCTCAATACCGGTTACGGTCTCCATCCCCGCGATTCGTTCGCGCCTGTGATGTTGGCGCGGATGGCTGACGGATTCAAGCTTAGCGGGCAGATGCAGCAGGCGAAAAACTTGTACCTGACGGTTGTGGAACGCCATCCGGGAACAGAAGGAGAACTGTCGGCCTGGCTCGGTCTGGCGGAGCTGGCCGAGAAGGAAGCATTTGCCGGCGCTCCGGAAACGGATGTCCGCGACGCCTATGGGGTGATTTTAAAACGCTGGAGCAAGCATGTGAGGGCGGGCGAAGCGCTTCTCCACATTGCACAAAGTTATCAGCGGGTCGGAGCATTGGAGGAGGCTGCGGCTGCCTATGATCAGTTGTTGCTTCGGGCAGACAGCGGTCCCTGGCGGGCGCAGGGCCGGCAGGGTCTAGAGACGATTTTGCGGAGCCTGAGTGCTGCGGGTAATAGCGTGGAGGTGGCGAATCTTTTCCTTCGCCATCAAGCGATATTAACCACGCCGTCCGTGCACGGTCCCACCGCCTTGGTCGTTGCCGCGACGCTGGCTAGCTTCGGGGTGGTTGATTCAGCCATCACTCTGATGCAGGCTGCCCTCGCCGCCGGCGTCCCTGCTGTCCAGGTGGAATATGGGCTGATGGCCTTGGCCCAGGCCTATCGCAAAAAAGGAGATCTCATCCATCTTGAGCGCACCTGGAAGGACTATCTGCGCAGGTTTCCCGACGGCGCGTGGAGCGATGAGGCGAGAGAAGGTCTTTTGACCGCGTTGAGCCGCCCCGGCAAGCAGGAAGAAGCGGCAAAAACCTGTCAAACCTACCTGCAGGGCGGTCGCGGGAAGACCGCGTCAGGGTCCAAGGAAAACACAGACGCCAAGGCGCCTCACAGGCCGGAACTGGTCCTTTTGTGCGCGGATCAGCTCGCCCAGTACGGAGATGGGCGGGCGGGACAAGATCTATACCGCGAAATTCAGATGAAAGAGCCAGACACCCTGGATGGTATGTGGGCCGCTTATCAGCTCGCCCGCACATCACCGTCGGCGAACCTGTCCAAGGAAGCCCTCGACTTTTTCGAGCGCGTCTCGAAGACGGATAAGGACCGCCTGCTTGCGGCGGCCGCATCGGCCCACTTGGCCCGAGCCGTAGCTCCGGAGGCGCCTGCTGTGCCTCCAAAGGGAAATTAATGGGGCAGATGAAGACAGAGGAAGCCGTGCTTATGGAGCAGATGAAGACGGAGGAAACCGCGCTCTTGAAGCAGGCGTTTGCCTCTTTCGATGAAGCGGCCGTGACATTGGAGCGGGCGTATCAGATCTTGAGTGTCCGCGTTCAGAACCTGAACGTGGAGCTTGAAGTCTCGAATCAGGCCCTACGCGAAAGCCTGACGAGAAATGAAGTGACTAGAACCCATCTGCACGCAATTCTGGAAAGTCTCACCAGCGGCGTCCTGGTCACCGATTTGGAGGCTCAGATAACGACCGTCAACAAAGCGGCGGAGGTCATGCTGGAAATGGACCCGCATGAGCTGATCGGCCAGTCCTTGTCGGAACTACTTCGGGATTGGGGATACCCAGGGTCAGTCACGGGCGAGGTGGTGCGCAAATCCCGACGGCTCGCGGTCGAACTGACCGATTTGCGAGGGGCTGACGGTAGCCCCATCGGCCGGATCGCGCAGTTTCAAGACGTGACGGTGCTCAAGCGGCTCGAAGAGCAACTGAAGCGGCAACATCGGTTGGCCGCGATGGGCGAAATGGCCGCGCGGCTGGCGCACGAGATCCGGAGCCCCCTCGGTAGCATTGAGTTATTCGGCTCGCTGCTGCGCAAAGAACTGGCTGGAGATCCTGTCCGCCGCCAGCTGGCGGATCATATCTGCACCGCGGTCCGTGCCACGGATCATTTGATCGGCAATACGCTTTCCTTTGTGAGCCCGAGGAGGCCGCGCTGTAAGTTGGTGAATCTCCGCGAGGTGATTGACGAGGCGTTAATGCTGGCCACCCCGATGATCGATAGCCATGCGGTGCGAATCACCAGCCGGCTGGAAGAGGCCGCGTCGACAATCTGGGGGGATGAGGGAATGTTCCGGCAGGTGATTCTGAACCTCGTGCTCAATGCGGTTCAGGCCATGCCGGACGGCGGAGACTTGACGCTCAGCTCTTTTGAGATCGATCCCGGCCGCGGGGCGCTCCGTATTACGGACACGGGACGCGGCATCCCGCCCGGCGATCATGCGCGGCTGTTCGATCCGTTTTTTACCACGCGGCCGGACGGAACGGGGTTAGGTCTGGCGATTGCGCACAACATCATGCTGGCGCATGGAGGCTCGATCGACATCGAGAGCGAGGTCGGAAAAGGCAGCACCTTTACTTTGATTTTTCCTACACAGAAGGGAGTCAACGCGACTCATGGCACAGCACCCGCACTCTGATCTCGGCCCGATTCTTGTCGTTGATGATGAGCCGAGCATCCGCACCGCGTTGTGTGAGGTCTTGAATCGAACTGGACATCCGGTCCTCGTGGCAAGGGACGGTCAAGAAGCGCTTGCCCTGCTCGAGCAACAGGCAGTGTGGTTGGTGATCACCGATCTGCGCATGCCGCGGCTCGGAGGCCTGGAGCTGCTCCGCGAGATCAAGCGCCGGTTTTCGAAGACGCTTGTCGTGTTGATCACAGGCTACGCCACACTGGAATCCGCTATAGAGGCGATCCGGGCGGGCGCCTCCGACTATCTCATGAAGCCGTTCGACAACGAAGCGGTGGCGGCCCTGATCCATCGACTGGAAGAGGGCCCTTCTGCCCCGGGAACCGCTGCGCAAGCACCAAGCGTTGCGGCGCCGGCACTTTTGGGGTCCCTGGAAACACAGACGTTGTCGGTGCTCGGCCGCCCGGCGGTGCAAGTAATCGCCCACGATCCCGCGATGCTGCGCATTCTCCATACCCTCGAAGGGGTGGCCATCAGCCAGGCGACGATCTTGATCCAAGGCGAGAGCGGCACCGGGAAGGAAGTGCTGGCCCGGTATATCCATGGGCGAAGCCCGCGTGCGCATCGGCCATTTGTGGCGGTGAACTGCGCGGCGCTTCCCGGCGGCCTATTGGAAAGCGAGTTGTTCGGCTATGAGCGCGGGGCATTCACCGGCGCGGTGGCACGGCGACCCGGTAAATTCGAGCAAGCGCACACCGGCACTCTGTTGTTGGATGAGATCTCGGAGATGGACCTTGCCCTGCAATCGAAACTTCTGCGAGTGATTCAAGAGCGCGAGGTGGATCGCCTTGGCGGCAAATCCTCGATCCCCGTGGACATCCGGATTATCGCCACGACCAATCGGTCGCTTCGACGGGAAGTCGAAGCGGGACGGTTCCGCGAGGACCTGTTCTATCGCTTGCATGTGTTCCCCGTCACGATTCCTCCTTTGCGCGAGCGCCCGCTCGATATTCCCGGCCTCGTGGCGCACTTTGTTCAGGCATCGGCTGCTCGTAATCAAAAGGCGGTGACCGGGGTGAGCCCGAAGACCGCAGAGTTGCTCCTGCAGCGCGCGTGGAAGGGGAACGTCCGGGAGTTGGAAAATGTGATTGAACGGGGCGTGCTGCTCTCGAAAGGTCCGCTGCTGGAACCTGAGGACATCGCATCGGACAGCGGGGATCTCGCGCAGCCCTTGCCCGTAGTCGCCTCAGGTGACCACACGACAGCTCCTGTCTCGATTTGGGAGATGGA
>DASXSU010000036.1:0-31588 GCA_036505795.1 Nitrospirales bacterium | reverse complement strand
CGCGATTGCCAATTCGACCGAGTATGCGCTCACCGGCGGTCTCTACTCCCGAAGCCCCCGGAACATAACGCGCGCCCAGGAGTCGTTTCTGGTCGGCAACCTCTACATTAATCGAGGTATCACCGGCGCCCTGGTCGGACGACAACCATTCGGCGGCGGTCGCCTTTCCGGCATGGGAGCGAAGGCCGGCGGGGAGGATTATCTCCCTCAGTTCATGTCGACGTCGGTCGTCACGGAACAGACGTTGCGGCGCGGGTTTTCCCCCGATACCCAGCCGGTTGGGATGAATCCAGGCCCGCCTTGACCTGAGCGACGTCTCTCATTCTGAGCGACGCGGTGTCATTCTGAGCGCAGCGAAGAATCTATCCCCGCACGGAATTTACCGTGAGGTCCCAGACAGATGCTTCACTTCGTTCAGCATGAACAACCGAAGGGCAGGATGACAAACGTTCAGCGTGAGGCAGCCTTGCTTCCGCGGCCCCCTCTCGTTATTCTCTGGGCATGATGAGCCGCCGACCTCTTCTGGCCGTTCTGGCGGCACTCCTGCTTGTCGCCTGCTCGACGGCTCCGTCCTATGACCAAAGCTGGTCCTGGGATTCTCCGTTCTTCGATGAGGAAGCCGTCCTCGGCCAAGCCGGGCTTCTGTCCTCGCAACAGGACACCTACTTCACGTCGATCTGGACATTAAGTGGGGACGCGCTTCAGCGACGCCGGGCGTATCAGTTGCGAACCCAACACGAACTGTGGGTGCGTCGGCAGGTCGAGTTGGGAAAAATGACCGTGGAAGAAGGTCAGGCCCGTATTCGCAACTACGTTCCGAAGATGGCTTCATAGTTTCCCCGCTAAATAAATTCGGCCCGGCAACAAAAAAATTGACTCGGGGGATGGATATCGTAAAATGTGTGATATAGTGCGACTCCATCGCAGTTAATGCTGGCGAACACCAGGAGGTGATCTCTATCGATGAATGCACTCGTAAACGCTGAAGGCGCGATCTTGCCGACAATGGCCTCGGCACTCTCTCCAGACGGCTTGCAAGATGAGCTGGTTGGAGAAGGGAAGGCCTGGGGCCTCTCCGCTTCCATTGACCTCCAAGACTGTAATCCCGAAACCATCCGCAGCCGGAAAAAAATTCAGGCGTATGTGGTCCAGCTCTGCGACCTGATCGGCATGAAACGCTACGGCGACTGCCAAATCGTCCATTTCGGAGAAGGCCGGGTTGCGGGCTACTCGATGACCCAACTTATCGAGACGTCCCTCATCAGCGGGCACTTCGCCAATGATACCAACCGGGCGTACCTCGACATCTTCAGTTGTAAAGGGTATGACGCGGGGGAGGTAGAGGCCTTCTCCAAAAAGTTTTTCGGGGCGCGGAACAGCGCCTCCTCCGTGACGCTGCGATACTAGGTGAGCGTAGGCGGGGGGCCCGGGGCAGGCAACGCATTGATCAGGTCGATCAATTGACGTAGATTGCCCGCGCTTCGTCGATCGTAGGGTACAACCAGTCGCGGCAGCGCGAGTAACTCGGGCTCATCCGCTTCCTCTGGCAGCGCGGACCGCTGCTCCACCTTCCCGCCAGGGTACAGATGGCCAAGCTGCTCATTCAACTGATCCACTTGCGTGGGCGCCAGCGGGCACTGCATCCGTACCACCAGCCGGCCCTTTACGAATCGACATGAGTGGTAGTTCCGGTAAAAGCCGACGATCTCTGCCACCGCCGCTTCCGCCGAGTCCACGATGCGAAAGAGATGTAAATCCTCGGGCGATATCAGCTTGGTGGCGACCATGTCTTCCTGGATGAACCGTTGCCATTTCCGCCAGTACGTCCCACCTGGGACATCCACCATCACGACAGGATGCGGATTATTTTTGCCGGTCTGCAAGAGCGTCAGAATTTCAAAGCATTCGTCGTGCGTCCCGAAACCACCGGGAAAGACCGCGCTGGCATGCGATTCGCGCGCGAAAAACAGTTTGCGTGTGAAAAAATATTTAAACGTAATTAACTTGGGATCGTCGACGATCGATGGATTCGCCTCCTGCTCGAACGGCAGCAGGATATTGACCCCAAAGCTGTTTTCGCGGCCGGCCCCTTCATTGGCCGCCCGCATAATGCCATCGCCGGCTCCCGTAATAACCATAAAACCCTGCTGGGACAGCAACATCGCGACGCGCTTTGCCAGGTCGTAAAGAGGCGTATCGGCCGGAAGCCTTGCTGATCCGTAGATGCTGACCTTGCGGCGGTGGCGATAGGGTTTGAAGACACGGAAAGCGTACCGCATCTCCTTAAGGCTGCGGTGGATGATTTTGAGGTCGAGCATGTCCAGCCGAGCGGTGTTCAGCCGGAGGACAGAACCGAGGAGCTCTTTCAGGATGGCGGCTTGAGGGTCGGAGTCAGGCAGCGCCAGGAACTCTTCCACCTGCTTCCGTAACTGCTCAACGGAAATAGACTGCTTTGCCACGTGGGTGTTGTCGTTCAGGCCTTACCGGCACTGTTGAGATCACTAGTTCCGGTAGGGAATACGCATCAACCTGCCGGCTTTGGCTTCAGCGACCGCTCGACGACCTTCAAGTCGGCCAGCAAGCGCGCCATGCTCTGGCCCAGAGCCTCACCGTCGAGTTGCGCCAGATCGGATGGTTCAAATGTGACGACTTTGGTGTCGGCTTCCCCGGCGACCGTGGTGGATGTCGTGCTCTCGTCGGTGAGGTTCGTGAGTTTTATCCGGAGCCGGTTCTTCGAGCGCAGTTCGGTGCGCCCGAGTCGGGACACGGCTTCGTTCCAATAGGATTCGATCTCTCCCGTCATAATTACATCGGCCTTGTCCGCCGTAGGTTGAGCCCCCGGTTGAACCACCGTCACAGGAAAGCCGGCTTCCTTCAAGTACTGCGCAACAAACTTCGTAATCTGGTCCGCGGCAGAGCCCTCCTTAGGAACAATCCGGTCCACCGTCGTTTCTATATAATGCTGATGACGGCCGATTGCCGTCGTATCCGCACGAACATCCTCAAACGGCACAACGGCCACGCGGGGAGCGTTGCGTACAGGCTCCGGGTCCGGGACATTCTTCAGATCAATCGCCATTGGAATGGTCTGTCCGGTTCCTCCGCATCCGACGAGCAGGGATATCGCCACACTTAGCACCGCCGTCGTGACTACATGTTTCACGGTCTCACCTCCGTTGCCAAAAGATAATAGGAATAAGAGGCCCTTTTAAGAGAATATCTCAACGCCCTGCGCGGTTCAAGAGGCGTTCAGGCTTGTGGGGAGACCGGTTTTTCCTGACGGAGACGCTTGACAAGTAACCAGGCGAACACGAGCGTGCCGAAAGGGAAGGTCAGCAACGCCCCGACCGTCCATCTCTGGGCTTCTTCATAGAGTTCAGCGGCCTGATAAATGAGCCGCATCAAAAAGACATCGGCAATGAGACCGGCGCCGAGAAATCCGCCCGCGAGCGCGGGTCCCAACGTATCTCCGCGACTCACCGAAAACGCAATCACCGTGGCGGCAATGAACATGACCGCGGTGAAGACCATGAGGGCCTGAAGACGCCCCGCGTACGTCCCGGCGGGCGACCCGTCGGCAGTGGATCCGCGGGCCGGATTCCAGCCGCATTCCGCACAGGTAGAACCGTCGGCAGTGATCAGACGGCATTTGGGGCAGATGCGCATATGCTGTACCCCGGCATCATACCCGTAATCGAAGCGGTTTTCATCCTACGTTTTCATACCCGTAATAATCGTGAGCAGCATCGCGGTCACATACATCAGACTGACCCCTGCGAAGACGCCGCTCGCGGTCTGCATCCGCCGGGTCGCAGTATAAAAAATCGCGACGAGAGAAAAAATCACGTAGAGGAGAGACCCCGCGGCCAGGGCGTAAAAGGCGATCGAAAGATAGGGAGAGACGGTGACTCCGCTAATAACGGCTCCAAGGCAAGTCGGTAATCCCGCGATCAACCCCATTAAGACAATGTCCTTGACCCCAAGCGGCGCCTTTCCGGTCGCGCTGATGATCGCAAATCCCTCCGTCCCGTTATGTAAGGCGAAACCGCTGACCAGCACCCCGCTGAGGACCCACTCTCCATGCGCGTAGCTCGCTCCAATAGCCAGGCCTTCACCAAGGTTATGCAGACCCATCCCGAGCGCAATCATGTACGGAAGAAACAGGCGGTGCGCCTCGAATCGACTTCTGATCTGCTGCTTTTGCTCAAGCGCCACCAGCCCTACGAATCCAATAAGCAGGCTCCCCAGAAAGATCACCCAGGAACCCGGATCCTTCGCCCCGGTGAGCTCCACGGCCTCGTGCATAAGATCGAAAAACAGATAGACAAGAATGCCGGTTGAGATGCCGATCAAAAACCCTTCCCACGACCGGTTTAACATCTTGATGGCGATGAGCGCCGCAGCTATTCCGAGATAAACGGGAATCAGGCCCGCAACGGCGCCGAGTCCCACAAGTTCCCATAAGAACTGCTGTTGCTCCATAAGACCCTCATGGTTCTAATATTGAATTTGACTCTCATTATTCTTCAGATGCACACGGCCTGTCAAGCGTGGTGTATCTGGGAGAGCCTTCGGCGGACGGAGGGGTCTACAAGTGTGGGTTGGCTCGGAACACCGGCTCAGAGCCCGGATGAGACAGGTCTAATGCCGTCTTAATGTCCGTTTCATCTTGGGCGGTTATTATCATAGCAGAAGAGGGTGGCGGAAAGGAGGACACCATGATTCCGGTGATCGCCATTTTAGGATTGATGTTTTTCACATGGGTCGTCGCGATGTACGCGACTTACGTCGACGAACCCCGACAGGAAACCACGCTTATCAAGGAGAGCAGCCGAAAGGCTGTTTGAGGCACGAACGGAGGCGAGAGCCGACCGGATAGAGGCGGGAGCCGACCGGATAGAGGGGAGAGCCAACCGGATAGAATCGGGAGGCGACCGCTTCGCTCATGGTTTCACCATCCGCTCAGCCTTCTTGCTTTCAGCGGACTCTCGAGTGTGCCTTTGGGGCGTGCCGATAAACCGCACCGTGACATTGCTGACGGATCGGGTCCCTCTTGGCTCGCTTATGGCCTGCCCAGATGGGTATACTCCCTCATCCTCAAGCCGGCTTCTCAATTTCAATGTGCCGGAGCTGGTCAAACCTAAAACGATAGGATGAGGACTACTAGCGGCGCGCGCCGGCGCGCTGGGTTTCTCTTCGCCCGGCATGGTCGCCTGCCAGAGTCGGCGGATGGACCCATGAGCGGCTTGCTGCAAAGTCCTATAGTCCGCCATGACTCGGTGTCGGTGCTGCGTGACCTCACTCTTCGCTTTCCGCCACCAGATCTGCACCGGCACTCGACCGATGAGGTGACTCCATTGCTCTTTCGTGCGCACCCGGGCCTGGTGTGATTTTGTCAGGAGAGCATCGGCCAGGCGGTTGGTGACCGTTGCGCATTTTTTCCATTGCGTCTGCACGGCTCGATCCAACCGATGCCCCTGAATATCAAGGTTTAACCTCAGGTCATTGAAAATTCGCTGAAAGCCGGCAATTGTCCTCTGCCGGGCACGCCGATTGGGCCGGATGCCGAGATCACCATCCATCAGGGCCCGCCTAATGACCGCCAGGCGTACTCGGCTAGCAGTGACAAGGCGCGCCTGAGTAGCCTTCACTTGTTTCCCTGCGCCTTTCACCTGAATTCGCCCACGCTGGGAATATCGACGTAGGGCTCTACCGCAATCCCGTGCCGTGGCAAGGTAGAGCATTCTGATAAGGACAAGCTCCTCCCGGAGCCGTTCGATGACGGCAGCGGTCTTAGGTTTTGGGGCGGGAAAGACCGATTCGCCATTTTTACGCGAGACAGGCACGAGCTTGCTTCGTTGGGGGCGCACGAACATTTGCTTACCTGTGAATTCGAGGAAGAGAGCCGGTTTTTCAGAGACTTGCCGCTCCGTACCTCGACCTTCTTTCTGGAGAAAATGAAAAAGCCATCCGATCCCGCCCGCGACTATGAGAAGGCCCACGATGTCCACCCAGTGCTCAATGAAAATCATGGCGGCCTCGCTTTCAAGGAAGACAATGGATAGAGCCACACGATACAGCCCGGGAAGCGCCCGATTCAATCTAGGAGTTATATTGAGAGGACATTCTGGTAATTCCACCGTGAACCAGGACGTCTTCCTGGTACAGACCTGTCCAAGGTATTGCGGAGCCGAAAAAATTGCGGTAACTGATTCGCGAGGGACAACTATGCGATAATTCCCTGCGATGAACTATTGCAGCCACTGTGGCGCGAAGGTCGCACTCAAAATACCGCAGGGTGACACCCTGCCGCGTTTCGTGTGCGACACCTGCCAGGTTATCCATTATCAGAACCCGCGCATCGTCGCGGGCTGTATCCCTGAATGGGAAGACCGTATCCTGCTTTGCCGCAGGGCGATTGAGCCCCAATACGGGCTCTGGACGTTACCTGCCGGGTTCATGGAGAACGAAGAAACGATCGAGCAGGCGGCTATTCGAGAGACGAGGGAAGAGGCTGAAGCGGACGTGGAACTGACTTCCTTGTTTTCGGTGTTTAGTATCCCGCATATTAGTCAGGTCTACATCATCTACCGGGCCTCCTTGGTGACTTCGGATTTTAAAGCAGGCCACGAAAGCCTTGAGGTTCAGTTATTTCGGCCGGATGACATTCCGTGGAATCTCTTGGCGTTCCGAGTCATGCATGAAACACTCCAACATTATATTGAAGACCGGCAAAACAACGGCTTCCGCCTCCACACCGGGATGATCTTACCGGTCCATCCGTAGTCGTCACAACCTCTCTGCGGTGACGATGTAGCGCAACGGACCTCCGGGCACCATTGTGTTGAACGGGTAACAGGTGACCAGCACCAAAGAAGCCTCCTGGCTCGCTGCAATCGTGGCCTTTCGGCTATCCACGATGTCGGTACGAATCACCCGGTACCGGTGACGCTGCTTCTTCGCAACTTCAATAATCATCTCATCGCCCGGGGTCACGAGCGCGAGAAAATTGAAATGAGTATCACGGTGCCCGCTGAAGATCACCGTACCAGGGTTTCCCGGCAGGGCGCTGGACGAGACATGCCCCGGCCCGAAGGCTAAGGTCCTGCCGCTCGCGCCGGCAAGCAAGATTAGATCGACGCCATATTTCGACATTTGCAGTCTGGCCATGGGCCAGGTATCGGCCCATGGCCACGGTTTTTGCTCTGCCTCTCCTCGCAACGTCCGCTGCCAGGCACGCTGCAACAGCAATTGCGCGAGTTCGGCCTTTGCATAGATCCAGATGCCCTGGCCCAGTTGCCACACTCCCCATGTCATGAGGATGGCCGTAACAACGGCAAGCAAGGGTCGCTTCATACCCGGTGCCACTGACGCCTATACATGATGAACGCCAGGAATAGCCCGAGCAGCCCTAACACAATCTGGAGTTGCCAGTGCGTCGCGGTCTGGGGCAGCCCGAAGACCGCCGTGTAGCTCCATCCCTCAGGGAGGTTGGTTTTCATCGCATGTGTATTTAGGGCATGATCGGCCGGCCGGGCCTGCGTCATCTCAACGGCGACAAGACTGGTGTACCGGCTGACCAGATGATGCTTGAGGGACAGGTCGACGATCGCCTGGCGGATCGCGGGCTGTTCGGTGCCGTCGATCTGCTTATCCGTCAACGACCCGATTTTTTGGCGCGCCCAATAGACCGAGAGTCCTTCTCTGTTTTCCCCTTTCAATATCGGAAGCGTGGTTTCCCATGCCGCGCCGCCGAAACGACCGCGAAAGCGGATGTGTTCCGGCAACCGGCTTGCCCTGATGCTCACAATCAATGGCTCGCCAAGGTACAAATCCGGAATCCGCTCAGGCAGGATTTCGACTCCGGCGGAGTCAGACATCTCAATGTTGATATCGGTTAGGGCAGGATGCTCTAACTTTCGGAACAGCGCCCCCATCTTTTCCTGCACTTCGGTCGTGCTGCCGATGTAGGTAAAGCTGCCTCGACCGAACTCTGCCGCCTTGTGCATAAAATGGCTGTTCGGCGCAGAACCGATGCCGACGGTGAATAATCGACTGTCTCCGAGTCGCTCACGAATAACCGAAAACAATTGATCCTCATTACCGACCGCGCCGTCGGTGAGAAAGATGATTTGCCGCAAGCGGCCGCGATTCTCGGCGCCGTCGAGCGCGCGCTGCAATGCAGGCAACATTTCGGTGCCGCCTTGCGCCTGAAGACTGTTGACGTAGCGCAGGGCCTTGTCGAGATTCTCTCGGGTGACCGGCACGGGACGCGTAAATAACGCATGCATGATGCTGTTGAACTGGATGATGTTAAAGCTGTCCTCCGCTCTCAGGCGCAACAATGCGAGACGGAGGGCGGCTTTTGCCTGCTCGATCGAAGCTCCGTGCATGGAACCGGAAGTATCGATCACAAAGATGGTTTCGCGCGGCAGCCGGTGTTCTTCAAGAGCCGAAGGCGCCGGTGGCAACACCATGAACAGAGCGAAGGCTTGCCCATCCTTCTCTTGGCTGAATAGCGCCGTCTCGGGAGCTTTGCCGGCAGCCGCCTGCCAGACTAATTCGAAGTCCCGATCGGCGGGCACGGGTCCGTCTTGTAGGGTAATTGTGTACCGACCGTCTTCGTCGGGGTTAACCTTTATCTTGTGATACGGCGACTCCAACCGTGCCAGCGGAAATCCCGGGGCGAGATTAACCGTCAACGTGACCGGATTGATCGTGCCCATGCTCGGATGTTCAACAGGGGGTGTAATCCGCGACGCATCCGGAACCGCATCAGTGTCTGGCGCCCAGCCAGTACCATTTTCACCCGCCATTTCACCCAGCCCACCCCCGAGCTCGCCGAGACGAGCTCGTTTCTCCCGTGGCCTGGAGTCTGCCAAGAGAGCGTCCTCTCCCCTCCTCTGGATCGATATTTTATCGGCGGCCAGTGGCATACCCGGGATGTAGCGAGGTCCTACGACCATGGGAAATCTCAGCCGGAACTGTCCTTGATCGTAGTGGAGGAGCTGCTGGTATTCGATCTCAACGGTGATCGTCTCTTGCGGGCCGATGTTGGCAACCGACGTCGTAAAGATGTTCGGCCGCTCCTGCTCCACGAGACTCGCGCGCTTGCCGGCAGCTTTCGCCGCCTCATAGGTCTTTTTGGCTTCTGTCCGCTCCTTGATGATGCCTTCGATGATCCGCTCTCCGATTCTCATGCGGAGGTGATCCACGGCCGCCTCTTCGGGAAGCGGGAATACATAAATCCCCTCCGCCCATGCGGAGTCCGGGTTCTGGAACTGCTGGCGCACGGTCGCGCGCACGATCGGCCCGGTGACCTTCATTTCGACATCTGTGCTAAGGACGGGTGCGGGTATAACGACGCCCTGCTCGCTCCGCAATAGCAGGGACCCCTGAGTCGCTTTGCTCGGGGTTAGTGCAGTGTCGTTGTGGAGCTCGCCGGCCAAAACCTGGATGGCTGGCATCAATGTGGCGCATGCGCCTGATCCAATCAGAAGGATCAACAGGATCTTTCGACGTATGTTCAAAACCATGATGAGCTCCTTTTATGGTTGGTGAGGCATCGTCGCAGGACCTGGGCTGCGGCTTAAGGCCGCAGCCCAGGGTCGTGGAACTACTGTGTCACTGCAGAAGAGTCGAGCTCTGTGCTCGGCTCGGCCTCTGTATTTATGGGGGCGTGAGCCACCGGCACCGACCCAAGGTTCTTCATCTCCAGATGTACCCGGCGATTGAGCCGCTGGCACTCCTTGCCCTGGTCTTCGCAGATCGTTGCGTCTTTCCCGATCGTGACGACCTTGATCGCCGCCTCCGGCACGCCAAGCTCGACCAGGAACTGCTGAACCGCTTGTCCCCGGCGAAGCGCCAAAGCCTTGTTGTATTCGACCGGCCCGTACTGGTCAGCATGACCTTGGACGAGAATCGACCAGTTCCCCTCCTTCTTCAGAATCTCTGCCTTCTCCATTAAGGTTGTGACGGCGTCAGCGCGCAGCCGGCTGCGGTCAAAGTCGAAGTAGATATCCGCGTGTATGGAGTCGGTCGGCTTGATCGCCGGCGCGGGAACAAAAGTCGATACCGGGGCAATCGCCACCGGTAGCGGAGCCGGTTGTGCCGGAACACTTCTCATCTCGGTGTTGGTGGTGACGGTCCCTCCCGCTTCCGGCTGCTTCGTGTAGAACACGTAGCCTCCGACGAGTCCCGAAATAACCAGAATGGCCGTGACTACGAGAGCCACTTCTTTCATGTTGATCTGCGTCACCCGGGCTTGATCTTTGAGCCCCGTCCCAGCGGGGTTGATTCGAGCGCCCGTTAACCCTGCTGCTTGTGTCTGATTTGCGCTGTTTGTCATAGTTCCCCCTTGTTCATTATGTTTATGTTTGTGTGATTCTCAGTTCCTTCGACCTGCCATCCGCCTGCGCCTCTCTTCACCTCCTTTCTGCCTGTGCTGGCCGTTAATCATGTGTGCTTAACGACAGAGCAAGAGGAGGGCCACGAAGGGGTGGAACGGCTGCTTCAAATTTGTTCGCGAGATCAGCGACTTGCGGCTACGCGCTACGTTGTCGCTTCGGCCAGGAAGTCCGTAGCCGTGCGGGGATGCGGGGATGTCCCCGCAGGAATCCGGGTCAGAGTCGATTTATGACTGGTTTTCGGCGCGACCCGTTAGGAATAAATCGACTCTGACCCGACTATCAGCGGCGAGGTCAAGATGGCGCGCGGTGGAACTGGCGGATCAGAGTCTCCACGGACCGGAAATGGCGATCAGGCAGATTCTTGTATCGCTTTTTACACGCCGCCACTGCTTCCTCGGCGGAGTCATAGCCCTCAATGACCTGCAAAAGATGTTTATGGTACTCCACTAGCTTCAGCTCGACGGTATGGGCCAGGGTTGGATCACCGGCGAGGGTCATTGCGGCCTTCGCACGATCGCCGTCTGAGGCTACAAGCGCCTGAAAGCCCATCCCCTTCAGCCGCTGTGTGACGGTGCTGCGGTCGCAGCCTAAAGCGCGCGCGGTTGCCTGCATGTCAAATCCCTGTTCGCGAAGGCAGGCGAGCATCTCCTGATCGCTTCCAGAGTCTGGCGTCAACCCATCGCTCACCGGCCCCCGACCGGTCCCGTCCTCCGGACTCGCCAGCCGCAAACCCTCCTTCGTGATCAAGGGCCCCTCGGCCAGAGCCACCGCCTGTTGGAGGCAGTGTTGCAGTTCGCGGATATTTCCCCGCCATCGGTGAGCTTCGAGCGCCGCGAGCGCGTCGGCGGACAACGCCAGTCCATCCCGCCCGCCATGACTAGCAAAGTCGCGGAGGAACTGTTCCGCCAGCAGCGCCACATCTCGCGGCCGTTCCCGTAGAGGCGGCAGTGAAAGCACCAGACCTTTGAGTCGAAAATAAAGATCTTCCCGAAACCAGCCTTCCGAGACTCCCCGCAGAAGATCCTTGTTCGTGGCGGCCACGACCCGGACATCCACTGTCGTCGGCCGGGTCGCCCCCACGCGATAAAAGGTCTTTTCCTGCAAGACGCGCAACAACTTACCCTGGTGCTCCAATTGGAGATCACCCACCTCATCGAGGAAAATCGTCCCCAGATGGGCTTGTTCAAAATACCCTTTGCGGTCTGCAATGGCGCCCGTGAAGCTGCCCCTCTGGTGCCCGAAGAGTTCGCTTTCAAAGAGGTGCGGCGAGAGAGCCGCCATGTTGACAGAGACAAACGGATGGGCAGCGCGGGGGCTGAGACGATGGACCGCGCGCGCAAACAGCTCCTTGCCGGTGCCGGGCTCGCCGAGAATCAGGATCGACAGCGGGGAGCGCGCTCCCTTCTTGATGTCACGAAACATCGCCACCATGGCAGGATCACCGGTGATGATCCCCATCTGCCCGCATTCGTGTCGAAGCCGCTCAAGCTCGGCAGTGCCGAGCCGAGCCGGCTCCGGAGTCGCCGCACGGAGCCCGCGCAGCACGCCTTCAAGTTCGGCAAGCCGCTCTCTGGTCCTCTGCTCCTCCGCTTTAGCCTCGACGACTTGTGCACGTAACGCCTCTGCCGATTGTGACAGTTCCTTCTCCTTGCCGGCCGAGCGCGCCGCTGCACTGCGGGCAACCTCCAGATCTTCTTCCAGATCTTCCACACCGGATTCCTGCCGGATCAATGCTCCCCGGACGGCGGCAAGCTCCTGCTGGACCTTCCCCATGCTTGCTTCCAACACTTTCATCTGCTGAGCGCTGGACAGCTGCAGCCAGAGGGTCGCGCTTCCTGAGGCTGCAATAAGGGCTGCAAATGGAATACAGACAGGTAAAAGGACTGCCCCAATAGGCAGGGCCAGAAAAACCATGCCTAGATATCCAGCGATGAGAGTCACGACTGCAGCAAGGCCTTTCCAGCCTGGCACAACCAGCGAGAGCCATGCGGCCAGGCTTGCCAGCACAAATCCCACAACTAGGCCCCATGGCGGAGAGGTCTCCTTAAACCAGCTTCGGGTCAGGATGGTATTGAGCAGGTCCGCGTGAACCGCCGCAACCGTCCGCTGTCCCACAGGGGTCGCGTAGGCGGTTCGCGCGGTCGACAGCAGAAGCAGTACGACCTTGCCTCCGACCCGTTCACGAAGTTGCGTGCCTTCCCCCTCCTCAATAGCCTTCCACAGATCCAGAAAGGACATTATTTGAAACCCGGCCCCGGTGGTGGCCTTCGTGTAACTAATCAAGATCTGCCCGTGCCGATCGAGTGGAATGGTCAGCTGTTTGAACTGGCGGTCCGGAAATTTGGCGTCTCTGAGGATAAGCGGCCCGCCGTGGCGGACCTGGGCTGGTGGCAGTTGAAAAAACGCCTGCGCGAGCGCGAAACCGAAGGCCGGGAGCGGCAGGTCGCCGAGCAAGACATAGAGAGGAATCTTGCGAACCATGCCATCTTCGTCGGCAAGCGATAACGTGTGGCCGAGCCCTTTCGCGTGGTGAGCAAGAACCGGCAACGCCCCGGCAGTTGGAACGACCTGCCACAGGGCAAGGTCTTCATGCGGCAGCTGGTCAGGTGAGAGTTGCACCGGTAGAGGAAAGACGACACCTCCCGCGGTCTCGGTGGCATGCACCAACAGGGCGTCACTGGCTGCCCCCCCTTGCGCCGGCGTGCTGGGCTCACTGATAGGAATGTCCACCCCGACCACCACGGCTCCGGCGTTTCGCAATGCAGAGATCGCCCGCGCCAGGAGCGCACGGTCCCATTCACCGGCTCCAAACCGGCCATCGCTCGCCGCATCCCTCGAAACCATGACTACGGCCGGGCTGACCGGCACGAGGGGCCTTGTCCGCAGCCAGGAATCGTATGGGCTTCGCTCAATCGCGGTCAGCGTGCCCCCGGCGGACACCCAGACAATCCACGCGAGGACCGTCGCGGAGACGCCGAGGAGCACGGCGGCAAGAACTTTGGATCCTAACAGGGTGCGAATCACCAGGATGCGCGGCTATGGCGTCGTGGACGATGGCGGGTGAGACTTCGTCGCTGCGTGCTGGGCCTCTTGCCTGAGTGTGGGGATCTCTTGGAGCAGCCGTATCGACTCCTCATCCTCACTCCCCTTGAGAAGGCCTGCCGCCTTGTCGAAATCCTGAGGGACCCCCCACCCCTTTGCATAGATGCGCGCAAGCATGACGCGCGGCCGGGGGAGACCTTCAGCCGCTGTTGTCTTGAAATAAGCAAAGATGCGCGGATCATACGGAGCCATCTGCCCCTTGATGCCCTCTTCGTATAGGGTTTGTAATTGGCTCTGGGCCGGCTCGCTCAACGCATAGCCTTCACGAATCAACACCGGGATGGCCTCCTGCCATTCTCCCTGCTGCAAAAGGGCCACCCCAGCGCTTCCTCCGGCGGCCTTCCCCTGAAGCTCTGGGAATTCATCCCAAATCTTGCTGCGGAAATCTTGAAATGCCGTCAAAAGGACGCGCGAGTCTCCGACAGACTGTCTGGCTGGTAGCAGGGCGGTCCGGCGAAGCTGCGCAAGCTCTTCCCGCGCCTGGTGCATGCCCTGCTCGGCCGCCAGGGACCAAAATTTTATCGCGGCGGGAAGATTCTTCTCCACTCCGAGACCGGAAGCATAGGCCGCGCCGAGAAAATATTGCGCTTTGGGCAAGCCGGCGAGCGCCGCGGCGTGGAACTCCTGCACAGCCTCCGTTTCTTGTTTCGTCAGTTTCAGCATGAGGCCCAGATTGTAATGCGCCTCCGCATAAGCCGCATCGATGCGCAGCGCCTTTCGATAAGCCGCAATCGCGCCGGCGACGTCTCCCATCGTGTAGGCCACGACCCCGAGGTTGTACTGCGCTTGGATGAGATCAGGCTGTAGTCGCAGCGCTTCCTGAAGCTGCGTGCGGGCCGCCGCCCAGTCATGCTTGGCCATCAACGCAGTGGCCAGGTTGAGGCGCGCCTGTCCGGTTTCCGGTTGAAGCCGCAGGGCCGTCTGATACTCCTCGATCGCGCTGTCGATGTCACCCATGTTGAAGAGAGCAAAAGCCAGACTAGCATGGGCTTCAACAAACGACGGCTCCAGGCGAATGGCTTCCCGCAATTCCATGACCGCCTCAGTAAAGTTTCCGGCCGCGATCAGAGATTTGCCGAGCTCGACATAGGCTTCGGCGAGCACCGGCTCCCCGCTGCCGGCTCCTCGGTTTTTCTCTGTCAGCGTAAGCGCGTCGCGCTGGATCAGGAGCGCCTTTGCAAGATGATAGCGCGCGTCGGCATGGTGCGGTTTCAGACGAACGGCCTCTCGCAATTCGACAATGCCGCCCGCCACGTCTCCCGAGGTGTAGAGCTCCACGCCGAGCGTAAAATGTGCATCCGCGTGATTGGGGTTAAGCCGTATCGCTTCCCGCAACTCCGCCAGTGGATCTGTCTTTACCTCCGGGAGCACCGCCTCGGCCGGCGGCGCTTCATTCAGAAGAGTTCCGGAGATGGGCGTCTCAGCGCCCAGACCGGCTGCGTGCGAAAGGCTTATTGACGCCACGCTCGTGGCAAGCAACAAGACCAAGGAGGTCTTCGTGGAAATCATGGATGGGGCGTTATTATAGCATTCATCGGCTATGCCGTTTCTCGATAGCACCGCATGTGGCTGAAAATAGTTCTGGCGCCGACTCTAGGTTACATCAGTAGGTATATTCATACAAGAGGCGGACGACTGTGATTAGACGAGAAGCAGACCCACGGCCCGGGCTTTTTTCCAGGTCGCCGATCGCAGGAGCGTCTCGAAAGCCTGCGGTCCGAGAAAATATTCACCTTTAACTTCCTGAAATCTGGGATAACCGTTGCGCTTCCCAGGCACTGGCGTAGCGTTTTGAATGAGATCGACCAACCAGGCTGCTTTCTCCGGCGAAAGGTGGAACTCCGCATCTTCCGTCCGGGCTGGAAGAATCACGCGACGACGTTCCGATCCCTTGTTTTCGACCACCGGCGTTCCCCCCACCCAGACGAAGCGGCGCTCCGATAGACTACGCGGCTCAACCAGGGCTTCCTCGCTCCTGACGCCACGGGCGTCGTCTTTCTTGCTGAGGTCGCGCAGGGCCCTGGTCACCCAATCCTTGGGGACCGCCGGTGGTTTTAATCGCATGCCTTTGGGGACATCGAACCAGGTTCGCACATCGGCGTCCACTCGCTCCGCCTCCGTGTAATGAAACAACGCCTTTCTGAGCCCGGCGCCCAGCCAGTCAGGCGCCTCGCCCCTCAAATCCACATGCATCAGATCGTTCTCGGCGAACCCGGCGAAGGCTGGTCCCGTTATGTGAATGCCATGCGCATCAGGATTTAGGCCGATGGGGCTGTGGGCCGTGGTGGTGAACTTGTGCCAGAATGCAGACTGGATGAGGCCATGCGCGAACAACTGGCGCACCCGCTCCATGCTCGCAAGCGTCTCCGCAATCGTTTCTCCCGGCAACCCGTACATCAAATACGCATGGACCATAATGCCGGCGTCGCGAAACGCGGCGGCGACGCGAGCGGTTTGCGCGACCGTAATGCCTTTCTTCATCTCCTCGAGTAGCCGGTCCGAGGCCGCTTCCAACCCGGCGCTGACGGCGATACAGCCCGATACCGCCAGAAGCCGGCACAGGTCGGGCGAAAATGCCGATTCGAACCGAATGTTTCCCCACCAGCTGATCGTCACTCCACGCTCCAGCAAGGTCAGCGCCAGCGCCTTTAAGCCTGCCGGCGGCGCGGCCTCGTCTACAAAGTGAAAGCCTCTTCTGCCTGTTTCCGCGATCAGGGCTTCGATACGGTCGGTCAGGATCTCGCTGGGCGTCGCCTCATACCGGTCGATGTAATCCAGTCCAACGTCGCAGAACGTGCATTGCTTCCAATAGCAGCCATGCGCGACCGTCAGTTTGTTCCAATGGCCGTCTGACCATAGGCGATGCATGGGATTCAACGTGTCCAGCACCGAGAGATAGCGCGAGAGCGGCAATCCGGCGTAGGTCGGCGTGCCGAGCTCCGCCATGTTGAAATCCGGTTCGTGGGCTGAGTCGCGCCAGGCCACCTTCCCGTTCGAACGCAGAAAGGTGCGACGGAGCGCGCTTTCATCACGCTTTCCGACCAGGTGCTCCAGGAGGCACAGCAACGGTCGCTCCCCATCGTCCAAGGTCACGTAGTCCAGAAGGTCGAATACTCGCGGGTCCTCCAGTCGCCGGAGCTCGGTATTGGCGTAGCCCCCGCCCAACACAATGGGCAGACCAGGCAGTCGCGATTTCAGGGCCTGGGCAATACGGAGCGCCCCATACAAATTGCCTGGGAAAGGTACGGTCAGTCCGACCACTTCGGGCTGGTTTATTTCCAAGTGCCGCCACAGGGCATCCAGCATGAGCTGGTCGGTCAGACTACACGGCTCCGACAGTGCCTCGAGCACGGTGTCGAACGAAGAGGCCGAGGTTCCGACCTGTTCGGCGTAACGGCTCAGCGCGAACTGGGGTGCCACGGTTTCATGGACAAGATCGGCGAGATCTTCGAGATAAAGCGCGCCCCAATGTCTCGCCTGATCGATCTGGGTGGCACCGGCATTCTCCTTTGCGCCGGCGAACCGAGGTCCTTCCGGGAGGAATCCGCCTTGACAGATCCGAGGCCCAAGCGATGGATCTCGTCCTTGCAGGAACGCGACCAACGGATCGATCGTGTCGAGATATTGGCGCTCCAGAGCGAGCATCTGCCGTGCCTCGCCCGCAAGTTCCCCGGACAGGCCACGAATCTCATTGAACAGTCGCGTGAGTCCTGCGCGCGAAAACAACGCCAGGACCATTTCAATCCCGACATCCGCCTGGGCCACCTCATAGCCACGCGCTTTAAGAAATCCGGTGAGGTACGCGGTCGACGGATATGGAGTATTGAGTTGGGTCAACGGTGGGATCAGCAGAAGCAGCCGTGTCCCCATGCCGCTGGCATACCATAACAGGCATGGGATCGCCAGGCCCCGGGAAGAGACTCCGTCTTGGCGGAGCCGCGGGAAAAGGGTCGGCTTTGGCCGACCCGGGGCGGGCGGGTGTAATAACGGGCGGGTGCCAATGGCAGGCTTGTTGGCAGAAGACGAGGACTTCAGGTACTCTAGCAACAGTTATGCAAAACCAGGGAGCCGAGACTATGGAAAAGGCGACATTTGGCGCGGGATGTTTCTGGCATGTGGAGGCGGCGTTTCAAGAACTCAAAGGCGTGGCCTCAACCGCCGTCGGCTACTCTGGAGGCCGCTCCAAAGACCCCACCTATCAAGAGGTATGCACAGGACAAACGGGACATGCCGAAGTTGTCCAGGTGGAGTATGACCCCGCGAAGATTTCGTTTGAAGAGCTGCTCGAGGCTTTCTGGAAAATTCATGATCCAACGACCCTGAACCGGCAAGGCCCTGACGTGGGTACACAGTACCGATCGGCGATCTTTTTTCACTCCCCCGCGCAGGAAATCGCGGCGAAAGCTTCGAAAGACAAGCTCCAGCAATCGGGGCGGTTTAGCAGGCCTATCGCGACGGAAATCACCCCTGCGTCGGAGTTCTACCGCGCTGAAGAGTATCACCAGCGGTACTTCGAAAAGACCGGACACAGATCTTGTGGCCTGACCTAAGGGAGCTGCCATCAACGGCTGCGCCTGAACGTGACCGCCTACTCAGCCCAAGATTCTCGTCCCGGTCGTGATTGGCGGCGAAGCGCTACACGCTTCCTGATCGGCCTGCTCGTTACCCCGGTCATTTTATACGGACTATTCCTTTGGATCACACTGAACTGGAGTTACTCGGACGGCGACCGCTCAGGATACCTGCAGAAATTTTCCCGGAAGGGCTGGATTTGCAGGACCTACGAAGGGGAACTTGCCATGACGACGGTGCCAGGCACCGCCCCTGTCATTTGGGAGTTCAGCGTCAGGGACGATGCCGTTGCTGAAAAAATAGCGGGCTTACTTGGCAAGAAGGTCATCGTACATTACCACGAGTACCGCAACATCCCCACCAACTGTTTCGGCGCCACCGATTATTTTGTCGATGGGGTCCACGTCGCGGAGTAGCAGTGCCTGGTGGGATTACCGCGGCGGGGCTTCCGGATCATGGCAGTTCTCCCTGCCCGCTCGCCGGCAATTGTCATATTCGCTCTTGCCGATATTCCACATCGTCGTTGCCTCGCTGATGTCCACATCCTTCCTTAAATTTTGGATATACGCGAGCCGCTCAGCGGAATTGTGGAACAAGTAGTGGAGTCCCATGATGGCCTGCGCCGGCGCATACCCCCGGTCGGCAGCCTTGCGGAACTGAGTGACCGCTTGGTTCATGTCTTTCCGGAACAGTTTTACCGGTGGCGTAAGAAAATCCGAGGCAGTACAGGCTTTGAGGGCTCGCGCGGTCCCCTGGTTGCAGGATTCCGGTCGGATTCTCATTGTTGCACACATCGAAATCGTTGGCCCGCACCATGAGTGCGAATAAGAAGAGACCCGAAACGGCAAAAATCCACGGAGTGATGAAACCTGGACGAGACAATGGGCGCCACCTTTGAACCAGGAGAAAACCTAAGCCGCCTGGTAAAGATCGTCAAGAGAGACAAAAGAGATGGCCCTGCCGCTTTCGAAACGGCAGGGCCGTGAAAGTTGCTAGCGGTTGTCTTTATGAGAACGGGACGCCGGAGTATCGGCGCATGGATCTGCGCTCATCCGGGAACTTATTTCTGCACTGCTGCGCGCCTCGGACTGCCGCCTCGTGGAGGAGTCCATGGAATCAGACTTGGCTTGGCGTTGCTGATCACCAAGCGTGCCTTCCACAATGCCGGTGCCTTTATTGCCCTCGGCACTTTTGGCAGAGCTCTTTTCGGGACACGGCGTCATTTTGTCCTGCGACGTGGCCTTAAGGCCGGTATTGGCGCTCGCATCCGAGCCGGACGTCGAACCGATGCCGGTCTTGCCACTTTCTGACGCCGACCCTGACTGCGGACTCAGCGAGTTTAGTTCCGAACTGGACTGTCCCTTGGGCGAATCAGCGGCACCGGCAATGCCGGCAAGGCCGAGACCCATGACTGTCGCAAACGTTGCAATCGCGATTTTCTGCACCATAACATCAACCTCCTCGTATTATTTATTGCGCCCCGCCGAATGCGTAGCTCCATATTCCCTATCAAGGTCGCCTGCCGACAACAATCGACAAAAATTGATCTCCAGAGCCGAGAATGTCCAGATGGCGAAAATCCGTGTTGTATTGCCCTGTCCGTGTGAATCTATGACGCCTGCTTTCGCGACCGCTATGCGGCGAAGTTCACCGTCATGGCAGAAAGCGTCCGGCACCACATTCGTGAGGAAGAGGCCGACGTGCTGCCCAAGGCCGAAGAAGAGAATCTCGATCTGGACCAGCTTGGGAAACAAATGGCTGCACGTAAGCAGCAATTAAGCAGCAAGGCATCTGTCCAGGGAAGTCGGCGGCCGCACGGCCCCAAAAGAGGCCCCTTAAAAGCCAATCGGACTCCCAAGGCCTCAGCGCGAAAGGCTTCCACAAGATCCCATTAGCGCAACACCACTACATAGGCCGCGGAAGCGTACTAGACCTGCGCCCGCTGCGCGTTTTCGCAGAGCCCTAAGAAATTATTCCGGTCGGAATCCTCCGGCATCGTCCTCTCAAACGTAAAACAGTTGCCATCGAGGTCGACTGCGGCCCCAAGCCTCAACGCCTGCTGGTATTCCACCGCGAGACTGACCATTAGGGTTTCAGGGGAAAGCTCTAATCCTTGTGTCGTTTCCGATAGCAGCGGCCCGAAATCGTCAAGGATCTCCGGATACGGCCATGAGAACAGATTATAGGCGAGATCGTTTGCGAAATGGACGATGCGCTTGGCTTGCTCCTTCTCCGGCCATTTTGCCATGGTTCCTGCTAACGGCTGGGCGTGTACGAGATGTTCCGGAAGATCATAGTGCCAACCTACGAGCACCGTCACATCGTGCGGTGACATCTCCGTCACGGCGGCATGCGCCTGGTGATACGACCAGCCCTGTGACCGTGCCGTTGCCTCGATCTTCTGATAGACCTCCGGCAGGTATGCCGCGACCGCCAAGTCGCCGAGGCTTTCCAGCAGCGCGCTGGTGAAGAACGCCTCTGCGCCTGGCAATTTACTCTCTTGGCCGACAACGCTTGCCCAGCGGGCGGCGACGAACGCCTTGGCCAAAATTCTTCTAAGCTGTACGCGCTTGGGCAAGCGTTTCTGTACGAGATCGGCGTATTCCACCGTCAGAGCGATATCGCGCAGCGCACCGTATCCGATGTTAATAATGGCTTTGCTGATGCTGCTGATCTTTGCCCCGCGTGAAAAATAGGGGCTGTTGGCCAGCCTGAGGATCTGCACCGTAAAACCCTGATCCCGCAGGATGGTGTCTGCGATCATTTTGACAGGAGTGAGCAAGCTGCTAAGCAGTCCGATAAGCAGAAGCGAAGTTGTTCGGAGAACGGGGATCTTCTCTGTGGCTAGTTTTTCCTCGAGGACGAAACGGAATTTCGAGGGCGGTATCATGGGGCTGTCATCAGTTCGTATGAAACAATTTACACCTAGTTCATAATACTAGGCCGAACAGCCTGAAAAGGCAAGGCAGGTGAGAAGCAATCGATGCCGGATGAGGGATACGCGGCGCCCTGAACTTACCCTTTCCCCCAGAGCTCATGCAGCCTTTGGGCCCGCCCGCAGTTGTATTTGTAGAATTTGTAGCGAAGCGGATTCTTCTTGTAAAAATCCTGGTGATACTCCTCGGCCGGATAGAAGTCCGAAGCTGCGACGATCTCAGTGGCGATCGGCTCTGGAAACGTCTTGATCTTTTCGATCATCTTCTTCGACTCTTCCGCCAGACGCCTCTGATTCTCGTTGTGGTAGAAAATGGCCGAGCGGTACTGATGGCCCTTGTCGCAGAACTGCCGATCCGGGGTCGTGGGATCGATGTTGTGCCAGAAGAGATCGAGAATCTTTTCGTAGCTGACTTTAGTTGGATCATAGAGAATCTGGACGGACTCCGCGTGTCCTGTGGCGCCTGCCGAGACTTCCTCATAGGTCGGATGGGGTTTCTGCCCCCCTGTATAGCCGGAAGTCGTTGAAACCACCCCCTGTACCTTATCGAGCGCTTCTTCCATGCACCAGAAACAGCCACCCGCAAACGTCGCCTTTTCAAGCCGCGGAGCTTTCGGAGCGAGGTTGATGTCGTCCTGTACGGCGAACGTTGAGCCGCACAATACTGTGAGGAAGAACGCTACAAGAATGGTGATTTTCATACCGTTCTCCTTGATATAGATCGCTTATTGCTGTTGACCGCCAGCGCGCCCCGGGGTCAATTATACGGAAAACTATAAATTCGGGCTTGAAACTGGGCTTTCCTGTTACTATATAGCCTGTAGCCTAATTCCTGTGAGGCCACTGCACCGGCGTCCCCACGAAAGGATATCCACTTGAAGACATCAAAACTTATCGCTCTTTCAGTCGTGCTTGCCATGGCACTTACTCCGACTCTCTCGTTCGCCAGAGCCGGCGGCGGGGGCGGAAGAAGCTCCGGCGGGGGTATCTCCCAAGGCGGGGGCTCCGGCTCCATCGGCAGTCGCGGATCCCGGACCTACGACAATAACGGCTACAAGCCTATCCAACGCTCCACGACCCCCAATTCAGCTCCGTCAACGGCGCCGCGACCGGCGCCCGCTGTCCAGCCGCCGCCTGCAAGCCCGCCGCCATTCTGGCAGCGTCACCCGATACTTACCGGGTTGGCAGCAGGCGTCGCGGGATCGTGGATCGGCCACATGTTGTTCGGCGCCAGTAATACTCAGGCAGCGCCTCACGGTGAGTCCGGGACGACGGACGGCGCGAATGAGAGCGGCGGCGGGTCTATGTTGTTGCTCCTGCTCCTGATGCTTTTGGGAGCGGCCGGTGTGTACTACTTCATGAAAGTCCGGCGCAGCCCGAGCGCAGCGCCAGCGTATCCCGGCATGGCGCGCAATGTCGTGGCTGATAGCGACATCGAGACCGTGCCGGCATCCAGGTCCGGATTCATGAGCCAACCATCGGACTCCAGTGCGGTAGGCCCAGCCGACCGGGACAAATTCAATCAGATTCTCTCTGATGTGCAAACAGCCTGGTCTCATCAGAACCTGGATGCCTTGAAACATTTGACCACGCCGGAAATAGTTCATTATTTCAGCACCACGTTGAGCGAAAACGTTAGTCGCGAAGTCGAAAATCATGTTGAAGACTTGCGCGTCTTGGATGCCGCGGTCACAGAATCCTGGACCGAAGACGATACCGACTATGCAACGGTGCAGTTCCGCTGGGCGGCCCGGGACTACACGATCTCGCTCACGAAACAGCGCGGCGAACCGGGCTACGTCGTGGAGGGCGACGACAAGAACCCCACGGAGGCGTCCGAAGCCTGGACCTTCATGCGGTACCGGGGCGGCAAGTGGCTGCTGTCGGCCATTCAGCAGATAGACTAAGCTTTGACTTTAGCCGGGACAAAGGCCAGCGCCGCTGAATTAATGCAATAGCGCAAGCCGGTCGGCGGTGGGCCGTCGTCGAAGACGTGGCCTTGATGGCCGCCGCACCGTGAGCAGTGCACTTCGGTTCGAGTCTGAAACAGTAAATTTCGATCCGTCTGCTTGCCGAGCGCCGACTCCGAGATCGGTCGCCAAAAGCTGGGCCAGCCGGTTCGGCTTTCGTATTTGTGCTCCGATGAAAACAGCGGTAGAGCGCAGCCTGCGCACTGATAAATGCCAGGCTCCTTATTCGCATTATACGCATTTTGAAATGGCCGTTCCGTGCCGTGCTGCCGAAGCACACGAAACTGCTCGGCCGTCAGCATCGCCCGCCATTCATCATCGGTTTTGACGACTTGATACGATTGTCCGCTCTCCTTGGACATAGTGACTTCTCCTTCTCACTTGTCTTCAGAATCCGTTGTCCTTATTCATATTACGGCAGGAACGACGAACCGGTTTGGTCCTTTGTGGATTGTCGGCCACGCAGACATGACCCCTGCGAAAGGGTCGCCTGCCGTATGTCCATTTTAACATTTGACACGGTAAAATGTAGGGTCCAGAAGCTCCTCTCATGAAGGGAGGCAGTCGTTTGATCGTACGCATAACTTTGGTCGGCCTTTTGCTGATCGCTTTGCCCGGTTCAACCACTCTTTTTGCGAGTCCGCCCGCCTCTACAGTCGATGCGGTGTACACCGCTCGCGAGTATGCGTTCAGTGGCCCTGATGAAATTCCGGCGGGATGGATCACATCTAGGCTGGTCAATCAGGGCGAAGACCTGCATCAGGTTCAATTCCTCAGATTGCCGGAGGGCAAGACCATTCAAGACTTCACGGCCGAGATCCGCGCCAATCATAAGCGCCTCCCGTCGTGGGTCCAACGCCGAGGCGGCCCCAACAGCGTAACTCCAGGCCAGCAGGCGGAGGCCACTGTCCATCTCGAGGCCGGAGAGTATGTGGTGATCTGCGGGATTCCCGATCGTCACGGAGTACCCCACGTCGCGATGGGTATGTTGAAAGCTCTTCGCGTCGCGCCCGGGCTCCCCAAAAAAATAAGCCCCCCACATGCGGACATCACGATCACCGAAGCAGATTTCAGTTTCGAATTGTCCGAACCCTTACGGGCCGGCAGGAGAACGGTCGGGGTAGTGAACAAGGGCAGCCAGCCGCACGAAGTGGTAGTGGTGCGGCTCGCACGCCGCGCGACGGTCGACGTTTTTCTCGATGACTTTCAACCCGGGGTCGCTGCCTCGCCGTCGGGCACGCCCGTGGGAGGACTGGTCGGTCTTGAGCCTGGAGGAGAAGGATTTTTTACGATGGATTTCGTCCCGGGCCGGTACGGCTTAATCTGTTTTCTGCCTGATCTGGTTCGGGGGGCACCACATTTTACGCGAGGCATGCTGATGGATTTCATGGTGGAATAGGGGAAAAGGAATCTGTCCCACGGGCCAAAAGCCTGTTCCACGGGAAAGGCGGCCGTCCCAGGGGTCAAGGCGCCGTCTTGGCGAGCCCACCGGGAAGGGGCGCGTTCCACGGGAGTAAAAGTCTGTCTTGGCAGACTTGGGGCGGGTGGGTGAAAATGCGCGCCTGGGGTGGGCGGGTGAAATGGCTGGGAGGGTGAGATGCGGACGCGGGGCTGGGCGGGTGGAATAGGCTTGGGGTAGGGGGTGAAATAAGATGCCAGGGATGGGCGGGTGAGATAGTTGCCTCGACACGTGGGCGACAGCCGGTCGGCGGAGTACCGGGTTGGAATCATCTCGGACACGCACGGACTTCTCCGCCCGGAGGCCGTTGCCGCATTGCAAGGTTCCGATCTCATCATTCATGCGGGAGACATCGGCCACGAGGGGGTGTTGGCCGCTCTCAGCGAGATCGCTCCGGTGTTTGCGGTCCGCGGCAACAACGATCATGGCGATTGGGCTGAGAAGATTCCCGAGGCCAGGCTCGTTCAGGCCGGGGAGAAATTGCTTTTTGTACTACATGATCTCAAGAAACTGGAGCAAGCGCCCGGCGGTGACAGCTGGGCCGCGGTCATCGCCGGCCACTCCCATCGGCCCCTGGTGCAGGAACGACAAGGCGTGCTGTTCATCAATCCCGGCAGCGCCGGCCCCCGACGCTTTCGGTTGCCGGTGAGCGTCGCCTGTCTCGCAATCAGAGAAGGGACGCTTCACTGCAAAATTATCGAAATTGTCCCTTCGAGAGATTGAAGCTCCATGCAGCACTATGACAAAGAGCCTGCATTGCCTGCGATCACCGCCAGGAGAATCAGGCGGGGGTCAACATGTCCGCCTTTGGTTCGTCGCGACGCGCAACAATCATGTAGGTTGTATCCTTGAGATAGCCCACTAGTCGGGCCGGCATCCAGCGTTTGATATGGCCGCTGCCTCGACAGTACCGGCAAGCCTCATTCGGCGCGTGACAAAAACAGTTCCACTGCACGAGAATTTCCTTCTTCACTTTGGCTTGGGACGGGAGCATTGCAGTTTTGATGCCCTCCTCCTTTAGAGCCCCTCCACCTACCGACACCAAATTCGCGGTGCCTCCACATTCCCAGGTGTCGAGGGCCGTATTGAACTTCTTCAGAGCCCGCCATAACGGTTTGGCGTCAGGATCGAGGTCTAACCTATGCTCGATCCAGGTGAGACCGATGGCCAAATGCGCGGCGATCAATTCCGCGCGGGTGAGCATCACACGCAATGTCTTCATGGGGACCTTTCTTCCTTCCGGCTTCAACCTCTTTGTCCTTTCTTGGCAAGGATTCAAGAGGTTGTTAGGCGTCAGGACAACACCCGTAGATCTGCAAACACCGTGCTATATCTATAGCTAAGATATCTAAACTGGAGAATAACCCCTTAGTTGGCGTACCTAGTCTATATACCTAGTATTTATCAAGCCCCCAAAGTCGTATAGACAGGCTTCTGGGATTCACCTCAAGTTTGAGGATTGACAAGAATTCGGAAAGGGCGTACGGGTTTTCCGGCATGTCGGTACCCGGAACCCTTCCAGGAGACAAGGAGAGTCTCCAGCCATGAAGCTCCCGACACTAAAGTGGTTTATCCTGCCGGCGTTGACCATGTTGCTGCTGCTCGGCGCGCTTCTGATCTATTACAGTCAGTATGTACCCGCCAAGCTGACCTATTTCTCCCATCGCAATTTCAGGGTCCTATCGGTGATGAGCACTCAACTCTCCTCGCATATCGAAAACCTGGCCGAGGCCTTCAAAAATGCCGCCGAAGCGGAGGACGTCTTGAAGGCCATCAAGCTGGTGCCGAATTTAAGTATCGTGAATCCAGACCAAGCCGACGGTAAAAGCCAACTCATCGAAATGGGCCTCAGCGCCCGCCAGGAAGCCGAATCGGTCTGGCTGTATTTCACGTATAGAGGTCAGGTCATCAAGAGCAAGACAATTATCACCTTGCTGGCGCGAAGCGACTTGAAAGAACTGATGCGCCCCATTGCCGGCCGCCCGGTGTTCGACGATGTCTTGGTCGCTGAAGAAGACGGCAAAGTGCTCTATCAGCAAAAGCCCTCCAGGGCCAGGATCACCAATATCGAAGACCTGATTAGAGAAGAGGAGGCGCTGAAGGCAAAAGGCACGGCCGAAGAGGGAAAAGACAAATCCATCGCATCTGTCCCGAAGCCCTCGAGCCGGCTCAAGGACGTCCATATTGCGGGTACGGGGTACAAGCTGTTTATCCAGCCGGTAGAAATTATTCTGCCGGCCGACTTCGAGAAAGGCCCGTCTCGCAGGCTTAATTGGACCGTCAGCGGACTAATCACTGCCGACCGTTACCTGTCTGAGGCGAAGGCCATCTCCTATATCTGGCTGATCGTAATGATTTTTATCGGTCTCATGACCGTGATAAGCCTGCCCTTGTTGAAAGTCCGGTATATGGGCCCGAAGGATCGGCTTCGTATCGCGGATGTCTTTGTCCTGGGAGCGACTGCACTTATCGGCAGCGCTGTGCTGGCGGTTTTTGTGACCGATCTGTATTCGTATCGCGGCATGGCAAGAATGATGGACACGAAGCTTCGCGATTTCGCGACCAGCATCAGCCGAAATTTCCTTACCGAAGTAAAGAGCTTGTCTCATCAACTAGAGCTTCTCAACCAACGCGGCCCGTCGGCTCTAAACGATCTAGAGCCGTTGAGCAGGACAAGCATCCTGACGGATCGATCGCTGGTCGATCCGCTGGGCGATCCGTATCCGTATTTTGAAATGGCATATTGGATCGATAAGGACGGGCAGCAGCGGGCTAAATGGACGGTAAAGAAAGAGAACACGCCCTTTATTAATTTGAAGGACAGACCTTACGTGCAACACGTGTTCGACGATCGTCTCTGGACTATTCAGGACAGCGCCGAGACATTTCGGTTCTGGTTGGAACCGATCTATTCTCGGACCACGGGGGAAAACCAAGCCGTGCTGGCCATTCCCTTAACTAAACCCGGCTTTTCCGGTTGGGTCGCCGCTATTAACGCGCGGCTGTTATCGCTGACACAACCCGTGATTCCTCCCAGTTTCGGCTATGCCATTATCGATGACACGGGAAGGGTGCTCTTCCACTCAGAAGAAGCGCGAAACTTACGCGAAAATCTCTTCGAAGAGACCGATCAGAACCCATTCGTGAAAGCTGCGGTATTCGGCCGCTCGAGCGATTGGCTGGATGCTTCTTATGAAGGGCGAGGGCATCGATTTTACGTTACCCCGCTGGAGCAGATGCCGTGGTCGCTGGTCGTGTTTCGCGACAAGCAGCATCTTCGCACCGCAAATTTAGAGGTGCTGACCGTTTCGATGATTTTATTCATTTTCTACGCCGCACTCCTCCTCATCGCAGCCGGTTGTCTGCATCTGTATCTCTCGCTGTCGACACAGCCCCGCCAACGGGCGTGGCTGTGGCCGGACCAATCCAGAATCCACATCTACTTCAATATTCTTCTGGTGAACCTGTTCTTGTGCGGCGCGTTTGTTCTCGTCCTTTATCGCCTACCGGTGTGGCAGGTCCTGAGCGCCGCTTTCATGATCCCTACGGCGACACTGGTATTCGCTTATTTTCTGCGGAAGGAACAAAATGAGTTTCCCCTTCGTCTGATAACGCCATGGATCCAAGGCAAGCCATTTTTCACGTTTCGCATCGGGTATGTGTTGGCCGTCGTCTCCCTGTTGCTGTTGCTTGGCGTATTTCCCATAGTCGCCTTTTTTAAAATCGCGACCGACAATGAGTTGGTGCTGTTGATTAAGCACGGCCAGCTTTCCATCGCGCGCAGCCTTGAAAGCCGCGTCGATCGTACTACGATGTACTACCGCAGTCTTCGTGTCGCTCCGGATGATCCGCTCGTCAAACGCCAACTCGGCGAGCAGCTGGATCAATACTACAACTTCTTCTTCAACACGACTGTGACGGAGGCGCCGAAAGACCAGTTCCCGGTTCACAAAGAGAATTTTCTGATGGCGAAACTTGGGGACGTATTGGCTGCTATCCGGATCCCGTACAATCAGTTTACGGTCGAGACGCGTGGACTCGCCCGCGATACCTCTGCAGACGAAGCCTGGAGATGGAACAAAGATGACGCCGGCCATCTTGTGCTGATGAAATCGAAACATAAAACCTATTTGCTCAGTCATGCCGAGAATCAGATGGCCTTGGAGGCGCGGGTTGTGCCGCGCGGAATCCCAGAACCGACCGCCGCCCAGCCACAACCGAACGCCATGTATGTCAGTTCGCTCGTGCCCGTTTGGACGCTGCCGAAAGCGTTCCTGGGATGGGTCATCGGCCTCGTCCTCTGCCTTTGGTTTCTGGCTGTGCTGATGCTGACGGTCCGTTTTGTCGCCCGACGCGTCTTCTTCTTAGGTTTCGATCCGCCTGCGCCCTCCGTCGGTCAGAACTTGCTCAAGGAACCGATTAATAAAAACATTATCCTGATAGGCCCGCCCTTTTCGGGAAAGACGGGTTTACTGCACCGCCCTGATTTTCAGGTGCTCGATCTACGGCTTTTTGGGCGGGACGGCAAGTGGGCCGATACGTTTAACTATGGCGCCTTAAAGAACTCCACGGAGAGCGTCTTAGCGATCGATCACTTTGAATATAAACGAGAGGATCCGCAGGCAAATCATCAGAAACTTCAATTTCTGGAAGAGGTGGTCGGAGCCGGAAGACCGGTCATGGTCGCAGCCACAAGCGACCCATTGACGTACCCCCTGCTCAACGGCAAAACCTGTCAGGACACGTCTTCAAGCGTGGAAGAGGCCGACCGCTGGGGCGAGATGCTCAGTAGATTTGTCAAGGTCCGGGTTCAAGACGAAGGCAATGTTGTAGACTACTGCACTCAACTCACAGGCATGCAGGCCGGCGGCCATCCAATTCCGCCGGACTTGCTATCGATCTTGTGTCTGGAATGCGCACATACCGTCTACTTACAAAAATTGGGCAAGCAAATTCTGACTGTTTCGGAATTAGATAGGCTCACGCCGACACAACTTGTGGAACATATTGCGGACCAAGCGGAGGCGTATTATCGCGTGCTCTGGTCCGGCTGTACGATCGGTGAGAGGTTCATTCTGTATCACCTGGCGAAAAATGGGTTTGTCAATCCCGCAAATCCGGACGTCGGCATTCTATTGGGAAAACGTCTGATCATGCTCGCTCCCGATCTTCGGCTGATCAATGAAAGTTTCAGGCGATTCGTGCTTGCGGAGTGCTGTCGTCCCGAGACCGTGTCCGCATGGATAGCAGAAGACAAGACCAGTAGCTGGAATACTTTGAAAGTCCCCTTGATCACGGTCTTGGCCGGCGGAGCCCTGTTTCTGTATCTCACACAACGCGATGTGTTTGATACGACCATTGCGTTCGTCGCAGCTGTGGCTGCTGGCCTGCCCGCGATTTTCAAAGTGCTTGGGGTATTTGAAAGAGAAAAGACAGACAAACCGGGCGGTTAGAAAGTGCGTAAACTTGCCAGTGACGGGGCGCAGAAGACAAGCTTACATTCTAGGAGAACCCACACGATCTAGCATTTTCTTGATCGCCGTCATCTGACTGCCGCTTTTTTTGTAATAGTTTGTATCGTCATACCCCCACCAGTCCCAGCATGCATTCGGATTGATGATATACTTCCATGTCCAAAACGCTTTCCAATTCCAGCCGAACCGCGCAATAGTCTGCGGGTACAGGACGATCAGATTATTGGTGTCAGCCCATTCGTTATAACCCGCCTTCTTGTAGAACTCATCACCGATGGCATCGATGTGTTGAAGACAGCCATGGAAAGCGACATGGACCTTGCATCGGGTTGAAATGCAAGAAGCCGGGATGTAGGCGACCCCGGAGTCCCGCATGCTGTGAGAATATGCATCGCCATCGAGGAACTCTTTTTGGTCGAATTGCACAAACGTGCCGCTTAGCTTACTGGACGGTGTGTTGCCCGACCCGTAAATATGTTCGAGTAAGTTGAGAGCGGCATCGTAGGAGCAGTTATTCATATATGGGCTTTCGGATAGAGAGCAGGCGCTCGCCGTCCTGTCTCCTACAATCATGCCATGCCCTGCAGGAAGATCATGTTTGTAATAGATCCTCGTAGGACTGACATAGTGCTGGTAATACCGTTGCAGGGCATCCATGACGGGCTGGTTCACAATAGTGTCTTTGGTGCCCGAAAACAGCCAGACCTTCGAATTGGCTAAGTTACCGGTACTGTCGATATCACCCGCGCTTGCCAGTTTATCCGTTATCGTTACCAAATTTTTGACGTCCGGGACGGGATTGAATGAATCGGGTTTCATGCAGTTGTGTGTGGCTCTCCACGCACTGCCTTTTGCGCAGTTATAAGGCCCCCCAGCGAGAACGCCCGCGCCTATCACCGTGCTGGAATATGCAACGTGGAATTGCACGGCCATATAGCCGCCGGAAGAAAGCCCTGATACGGAGGTTTGAGAAAGATCTGCGTTATAAGAAGGCAGGGTATCGAGAGCAAAAACGGGAAGAGGACATAACGCCGCAATTATCCAGGATGACGCATACAGGACGCTACAACGCGGGAATTTTTTCACTGTTTGCACTTCATGATCTCCATTTTTTGTTGTGTTCAGCTACGCGGCATAGGTAGGAAGATAAATAAAAAAGCCCCTGAGTCCCATGACCCAGGGGCCATGATGGTGGAGGTGAGGGGACGGAATATTCCGAGTCTTTCGACCCGGTCCGGACTATGCCTTCATCCCCATTGCTGCCGTTCGGCACTGGGAATGCGGGGCGTCTTAGCATCAACTCGATGCTCCGAGTGTCTGCCCATCTTCCTTAAGACCGGCGGATCTCTGAGTCTCTACAGGGCCGGCGAGGTTAGCCCTCTCCGACCCCTCGGCGTTACCATAGCCCGCCATCACGGACTGTAGGGTTCACCGATTGAGCCCCGTTGTCACCCGAGGATTACTCCCCGGGGCGACCTATGTTGATCGAACCCCTGTCCGAAGACCGTCAGCGAAAGGCCTCTACATGCTTATCTGCCGATTTGGTGTTTCGCTTCTGTCCACGCCCGGCAGCAGGCTTAGAACAGTTGCTAGCCCAGTGTGTCTCGCCCACCGCCGCTAGGCACCAGCGGCAGGCCAGCCCGCAATCGTCGTCCCTTCCCCCGCGC
>DASXSU010000035.1:0-30119 GCA_036505795.1 Nitrospirales bacterium | reverse complement strand
TCCTGCGCCTGCAGGGCGTCATGGACCGTCGCCGGGCCCTTCACCTGCTCCCCCTCGAGCAACAAGGCGATAACGCGCTCGTAGAGCTGGTTCGTATTCGGACTGCGACTGACGAAATGCAGAAACCCCCGCGGGTCGAGGTAATTAGTGAGGCGAAGAAAATCGAGCTGCTGTCTGACCAGACCAACCATCCGCGCGAAGGCGGCGCCGACCGCATCAGCTCTCGCCATGCCCTGCACCGGATCCAACTGATTCGGCAAGCGCCGTCCGACCCGATGGGTTTTGCTTTCCACGCGCGAGATACCGTGCCGCATCGCAAACAGGATCGCGCGGCCGCTTAGATCACGCGGCAATAAGAGAAACCCGTCGTCGCCCAAGTCCAGGGCAACCCGTCCCTCGACCAATTGCGGCGTGAGCTGTGCGCGCGGCACCATTGCCACCGGACGCCGATAGGAAGGCTTCTGCACCGCGCCGATCGGCGCACGATACAGCGCGGTGAGCTCGCCTTCCGCAACGAGCTTGTTCCATGCGGCGTAAAACACCAGTTCATCGCCGTCGCAAGCGTCCTGGATGAGCGCGCCCCGCGCAGCCGCGTAGGCCTGGGCGTCCGGAAATCCCGATTGGGTGCGCTGCACGAAGGCCTGGATAAGAGGCATCGCCTGGTGCACCCGCTGCACGCGATCCGTTGGCGGCGGCAAAATGGGCGCCGCGGGTGCGCCCTCTGCCCGGTTGAGCAAGGACAAGGCTTCGCCATAGGCCAGCAGGCCTTCTATCGACACAAAATCAAGGGTCTCGTGGTTAGATGACATACGAGCGGCGAGTGGACTGTATTACAACCTTCGCATCCGAGGATGTCAAGGATCGTCCTGGAGGTTTTTTAAACCCACATGGCTCGAGCCATATTAAGTATAGTTAGCAGAGTGAATATCTCTTGACATTACTTATAGGCGAATTTAAAAGCTTAAGTCTAACAACTTAATATAACGCTTTCGCACTCACAAGGAGGAGCCCCTATATGAATACCATCCTGATCGTGGTGCTGGTTCTCCTATTGGTAGGCGCACTCCCAACCTGGCCTCACAGCGCAAACTGGGGCTACTACCCTTCCGGTGGATTAGGCTTAGTCCTTCTGATCCTGCTCATCCTAGTTCTGACCGGACGCCTCTAACCGGATCACTCGAAGGTAATAGTCCTTTCATCGACGTGAGGTGCCTTGGCATCTCCGAAGGAACTGTGCTGCTCTTCGTGGCAGTTTCGTAGACGCTTACTTGGCAGGTAAAGTGGGGATCTCGCGACCGCAAAACCGGCAGACTTTCGCCTTGACGAGGATTCGTTCCGCGCAGAACGGACAGTCCCTCTCCTCCCGTTCAGACAACGGCGTGGAGGATTGCCCTACAGCGGGCCCGCTCCTGGCGGCGTCATAATTCAGTGTCGCTCCCTGCACCTGTTTTCGAAATTCCAGCGGCGCGGCAATATTGGTGAATGTCTCTTTTGTCGAGCCGGTTCCCGTTACCTGGATCGTGCCATAATTCAGCAGCCGGCCCATCAAAGTTTGCTCGACGCCAATATTCTCTATTTTGTTCAGCAACGTCTCGAGCGTATGCCGCGCGATCACGCCGGTCTTAACGAGGACTCGTTTATCCGTGACCGCGAATTCCGAGCAGCGATATCGAAGATACGACCATGCTAGGGGTAAGGTTCCGATCAGGAAGATAACGAGGGCCAAGCTTTGGTTATTGTCGCTGGCCACGAAAATTGCCGCGCTCGTGCATACAAGCAAGACAAGACCCGCTGCAAGGAAAGTGCTCCAGTGCAAGTGTGCTCGGTAGATGATTCGTTCGCCAGGAACGAGGTTACCTTCAATATAGCTCATAATCGTGCCCTCGATTTTCACGGATATTAGCAGACATAATACCTAGATCCAATCACCACAGCGAACGAATCCGAGTCTTGCGCGCGCGGCCCTGCTTTTGAACTTGAATGCTTTAAGGAGTTTTTACGATAGGGTTAAGTATAAGTTATAAGACCCTAAAGAAGATTATCTTGCACCGGATGAATCATGTTCTCGGGCAAAGGCTTTGGTATCATATACCATGGGCGTACAGGAATTAGCAGCACTGCTGACGCGACAATCCTGTATGTGTGCTCATGCCTGCTCCCCTGCACCGTGTGATTTTTGCCTCGCGGCTCAATTAATAATCGATGATCGCCAGAGCGAGCTGTCCGAGCTTGCGCGATTGATAAAGATGATGGCGTCTCTGGATGTCCAAAACGATTGGGACAGCGGCTTCCAAGCTGCCTGTCTCATACTTGAAGTGTTTCTCCGCAGCCGAGCTGAGTCGCTCGCTCAACTTCCAGAAACAAGACGTCTGGCATCGTGAGGAATCTGGCTTGCCGACGCGCGATTTCTGACCACCCTCCGCTCCAGTGTGGTATCTTTTTCGATTCAGGACATTTCTCCGTAAACAAAACCCTCGACAATTAGCTTTTCTTCGTGCATACTTACTCTTAATACTTTAAGGGAACGTTGCGAAGGAGACCTATGAACCTGGTCTTGGCAGCGCTGGTGCTTATCGGGGTTTCCCTTTTCCCTACCGTCTCAACAGGAAATCGTGTCCTACCGGGTGGGCGGAGCGAAGCGGGGACCATGCCGCCGGTGAAATGCCTTGTCGTGGGGGACATCGTGTGGGCCAAGGAGAATATTGAACCGACGGTGCGGCTGAAGACCTGGTGCCCGATTCAAATCCAGCGCGACGGCGCGTACCTCAAGCTCTCGTCTTCCAAATGGGTGGTAGAAGTCCTACTTCCTGAGACGCCGCTACCCCAAGCGTTTCTCTATATTTGGGGGCAGCGAGACGCGACGATCGGCAACCACACGGTACGGGTTTCGTACGGACCCATCGACGGCACCTAGGCTGAACTCGTTGCAGAGGTAGGCCTCGGCTGCTGTTAGTCTCCTCCTTTAAGCGTATCCTCGTCGTAGTCCTCCTCTTCGTCCCCCAGGCCAAGGCCCGCGCGAAATGACTGTCTCAGGTCGCTGATCTGTGCCGCCTGAGTCTCGTCGTGTCCGCTTGTGAGCCGGCCCAAATACCGATCGCACAGCTCCGCTCCCCGTTGAAAGTGCGCCGGGATCGTTTCTTCCGTGACTTGCTGCCACGTGCTGTAGATCAGGAATTCCTGAAACGCGATGGCGTCGGGATGGCGCTCGCCGATTTCCAGGAGCATGCGGTATGCGGCCTTGGCATCACTGCCTGCACTTTCAGAAAAGGTCTCTTCAGCAGCTCTGGCCTTCTCAGAATCCTGTCCTAGCTCTCCGGATTCCTGGGCGCGTTTGAATGAGAGTCGCGCCGAGATGGCAGGATCAAATTGCACGTTGGCCCCCTACTATGCGCGCGACTGTGCTCGCGACATTTGGTGGAGTGTTCATAATATTCCCTCGGCCGGTCCATTTGTTGCGCTTTCTCGTGAGCCTTCCAAGCTGGCCAACATGCTAGCAAATGTTATTCCATCCGTCACCATTGTGCTTGACGTGTTTGACCGCTTCTCTGCCCTTTTTCGCTTCACTGCGGTATCATTGTTGCCAACGTACCCAGAGGCGCCCTGCAGGATGATCGAATCCACATTCGTTTTGCTGAACGGGATTGGCGAAGTCACTGAGCGCAGGCTTTGGGATCATGGCGTTGCCACCTGGCAAGGTTTTTTGTCGGCTCAGTCCTTGCCCGGCATCAGGAGAAGTCGCAAAAACCTGTATGATGAGAATCTATCCCATGCACTGGACCGTCATGAACAGCAGGACGCCCGCTATTTTGCCGGCTGCTTGAAGCCGCGGGATCAGTGGCGGCTGTATGATTGGCTGCGCCCCCGGGCAGTCTATCTGGATATTGAGACGGCGGGTGGACCGCTTGGGGATGTGACGGTCGTGGGCCTTTATGCGGAGGGGCAGATGACGAGCCTTGTTCGCGGAGACTCCCTGACGCAGGACCGGTTATGTGAAGAACTGGCCCGCTATGACCTGGTCATCACTTTTTTCGGGGCGGCCTTCGATCTGCCGTATCTCAAAGCATGCTATCCGCGTCTTATCTTTGATCAACCCCATATTGATCTCTGCTTTCTTGCCAGGCGCCTGGGACTCCGCGGCGGGCTGAAACAGATCGAACCCATCGCAGGAATCGAGCGGTCCGGCCCGCTGCGTGGCCTCGATGGGTGGGATGCGGTCTGCTTATGGAATCGCTGGCGGCACGGGCATGACACGGCCTCACTGGATCTTCTACTGGCGTACAATGCGGCCGACGCGATGAATCTGGAGCCCCTTGCCATTTTTCTTTATGACCGGTTACTCCAGCAGTACCGACCCAGACAATCCTAACCTTCTTTCGACATATAAAAAAACACTGGAAGCGTTGAGCGGGGCCGTTTTCACAGCCCCGCTCGACTTAATTCACCTAACCACCGCTGGCTGAGCCCTTGCCTGCCTTGTCGAGAGACGGATTGGATCCTTCACTAGGCACAGGCGGAGCCGGTGCCTTCTTGGAACTGGATCCCGTGTTACGGTCTGTATCCATACTAGAACTTGATTCACCTGCTCTCCGTTTCTTTTTAGGTTGCTCGCTCGCGCCGGCACCTGTGTCCTGTTGCGATCCGCGATCGCTTCCCATACTCGGGCTGGCGGCGTCAGATTTTGCCGGGCTAGACGAATCTCCCGGGTCATGACCGCCCTGTGCCGCATACCCAAGGGCGGCAAGAGAAAGGCTCAACACCGCCGCCCCAGTTGCTGTCATCAACTTCGTCATCGTTACCCTCCTGTTTGGGTTGGTTATTGTACGAAAATGATCACGTCAGGAACGCTGCTATCATCCGACGCCTGTTCGGCAGTAGCGGTATCCTCATCTTCAGCCAGTTCCTCGACGTCGACATCGTTCATCGACTCACTCGGCTGACCTACTAGAATTCCGCCTTGCGCATCAGGGAAAAAAACCTGGTTCCCTTCATTGATCATTTCTTCTTGGGGGCAGAGGTTCGGATCTGAGCAAGCCGAAATGTCAGGCGATGCAGTTTGATCCGGCATCAAGCTCTGCTCAGAGGCATTTGCGATACCAAGACCAATAGTGAGCATTGTGGCAGCTGCAATTGCCAGCGCTTGCCGTTTCATTGTCCACCTCCTTTGCTTGGTATTTTTTTCGCTCAGGCTGGACTATCTAGCTTCAGGGTAGGGAGTGCCGTCAGGCAGTACAAGCGACAAATTTCCTGGGACCAGGCCAAATTTGTCTGGCCTGGTCCACCTCTACTAGTGTTCGTTTCGGGTGATAATACAGGATATTGCAACAACTCGCGTCATCGAAGGACGCTCTTGTCCACCGACAGAGACACGAAAATGTGAGATCCCATTTGGCGGCATGCACGCCGCTTAGGTGAAAGCCAATGTCACGGGAAGTCCTGACCGCGCCATGCAGCGCAGCAGGCGATTCCCTGCGGGTGCCGCCGAGCTGCCTACTGCGCCTGCTTCTTCGGCATTTCCTGTGGCTTTTCGTTCGGACGTCCTGAGTAGCCACCCTGCTCGCCCTTGTCTTCTTTATGTCGCATCGTCATCCGGCTGCGCCACTTGTCGCGCTGCTCAGGACTCAAAATGCCTGACGCTGCCCGAATCGTCTTGATCCCTTCCAATCGCAAAGCGGTGTGGGCCGCATCCGATTTTTTCATGGCGGTTTCGATGGCGGCAAGATCGGACTTCTCGTCATGAATGAGAGTCTGCACATCCAGTTCGGCGAGCTTCAGATCCGCTTCGCCGCGAATCTTTGCCTTATCGTAGTCTGCTGTTAAGGTTTTTAGCTTGGTGATTTGTTCGTCCGACAGGCCGAGGTCTTTTGCATGACGAAGAAGCCCGCCCAATGAACGTGCGACAAAATCGTGCATGGATAAGTCCCGCTCCCCATGGCCGCCCCGGGACATTCCTTCGTGGCCGTCTCGCGACATTCCGTCATGGCCCCCGCGGGACATGCCTTCGTCATGCCCTCCTCGGGACATCCTTTCATCGGGATTAGCCCAGGCCGATAAGGACATCGCAGCCCCAAAGATTAGTACCGATAGCAATACAATAGGAAATCTCCACTCTCTCGTCTGATTCGTCATGCCGTTACCTCCCGTTTAATACTCGTTGGACACCGCATAGGTCACAAAGTTTAACACGTCTGAAGACTAGGACTCCCTTTGAGTATCCCGATGCCCGGCCTTCTTTTTTATTTTTTTCGGTATACATTGAGACCGATCTTTTCGTCCCGATTTGGAACGGTCACATTACCTTCCGTAGACGCAATAATGATGTTCTTCTCCGACGCCGAAAGGCCAAACTCTTTTGAAAGGTCCACTTTGATGGTGAGGATCGTCCCGTCGATGGTCATTTCCACATTTTTCATCGCTCATAGCCTCCTTTGTGGCTGTCACTCAGCGCTGTAACTTTCGGCACCGGCGAAAGCCCCCTAGTCGTTGGGTAGAACAGATCTATTTTGTCAGGTTTCTTCGCCCCAAGAGCCATCGAGTTTCTCCAGGAAAAACCGATAAGGTTTTACAACCATCCCCGGCATCAATTTCACAAGGACTCCATATGCAAGCTATTTCTAGTTCCTCGTCGTTGCCGTCAGCGCCCGGTCTTTCTATGCCGACCAGCAGGTCTCGGACATCGGACCTGACGCAACTGAAGGCGAGCGCCGAAACGCATACCGATCTGTCCGTAATAACGGCGGGAGGTGACCGGATCACGCTGTCTGCGGAATCCTTGTTCCGGGCGTCCTCTGTTGACCTGAAATATCACGGGACCGACCAGGCGTCCAGTTTGGACCTTCACGGGACAGCGTCCGCGAGTCAGATCCGCAGCTCGTATCAAGTGTCCGTACAAGGCCAGATCGATCCCCAAGAAGAGGCCGACGTCCGTCAATTAGTAGAAAAATTACAAACGATTGTAAACAATTTCCTGGGGGGTGATATTGAAGGCGCGGTAGGTAAGGCTCTGAAAATTGGCGACCTCGGGACAGTTTCGAGTTTTCAGCTGAACGTCCGGCAGTCCGAGCAGATTGCCATTACCCAGCAATACGCTTCGGCCGAGAGAGTCGACGCCGCCGCACCCGCCCAGCCCTGGAGTTTGCCTGGGCATGAACGTCAGGGGAACATACCGAGCCTGGCGAATCAACTGGCGAGCGGCATCCGCGAGGCAAACATTGACAGCAACACGCTGCTGAAGCATCTCCCCGATGTCTTGCGACATCTTTTCGATAGGCTCGACAACAAGGTTTCGGAGCAGGATCTCACACACCTTTCCTCTGATATTGAAAAGTGGCTCGCTGAAACATCCCATGCCCTCGAGGCCGCGACAGAACCAATAGCCCCGCCGGCGTAAGGCGGCGCCCTTCACGGTCGGGATCGTCCCAGCGCATTGATCGCAAATGCCAAGGTGCCTGTGACAGGAGATTCCGAGTCAGGGCGTCCAAGGGCCGCTGAAAGCATGCCGGCGACCAAGCCGGCATTGTGGTGAATGGCCTTCACCGTCGGAGCTCGGAGGGCATGGTTCGCATGCTCGACGGCCTCCTCGAGATAGGCGAATGTAAACTCGATCCCCTGAGCGGCCTCGCCATCGGGGGCTACTAAGGCATTGGCATCTTTGAGATACCGCACCACCCCGTATCCATCGCCGGGATTCTCCACCTTTTTTTGATAATCGGCCCCATCCTTCCCTTCGAGAATGTTCAGCACGTGCTGCATATGAATCCGAGTCCAGCCGCTACCCGGTTTATGCGGGCCCAACGATAACTCCGCATGCTTTAACGCGATCGTGAGCTGCTCCTTGGCTTTAGACAGCGCCGCCACCGGTGTTACCTGGGGCTCGGCAGCCCGCGCCGTCGTCGTAACCCCGGCAGGCAGGGACACCGAAGCCAGAAGCAACAAGGTCCACCCGGTATTTCTCATGTTGGCTTGGTCCTCATTGTTTTGTGTGTTTTCGGCTAATCACCGTGAGTGTGACTTTAGCGTGGACCTTAGATCAACCTCAATAGCGTCGGCGTGTTCGATGGAACTCCCCGCGGACCTAGCCCCAGTGATGCAATTTTTCGAAGCCCCTTGACTATGCGTACTTCAGTCTTATCTTTAAACTACAAACGACGAGCCGAATGGCTCCCAAAAGGAGGTTTACATGACTTTCAATCTTAGTTATGCGCCATTTGATGTCGATAAGTTTCTAGATGATGCCCTTCAAGCCACTAATAACCATAAGTTGTGGAATCCGCCCTGCAACACCTACGAAGACGAGCAAGGATTCTGGGTGCAGGCGGCTGTGCCGGGTCTAGACCGCAAGGATATTAACATTGTATTTGAAGACGGCGTTTTGACGGTGAAGGGCGAGGCAAAAGAGGACGAGAAGCCTTTGAACCGTACCTACTTCGCCCGAGAAATTGGATGGGGAGATTTCTCTCGTTCATTTAGGCTTCCCAACAATGTCGATCCGACGAAGGTCTCCGCTTCCTATAAGGAAGGTCTGCTGACTGTCCAAATCCCCAAGCGGGAAGAGGCGAAGCCCCGTCAGATCGTCGTCGAATAAAAGCTGACTGAGGTTCTGGAGTGAGAAGGGCAAGGGTAACTAACCCTTGCCCTTTCTTTTTGAAGCCCCGAGGTTCCCAGCGCGGGCTATTTAGCGCCACCGATGCCCGCGAAAGTGCCCGCCGTGTCCGTGTCCGCCGAATCGGAAATCAAATAGAAAGGGCGGGAGCCCTAGATAAAGCCCGGCTCCGCCGTAGTAGCGCGGCACCGGAGGATAATAGGCATAGGGCACCGGGTACGGGTAGGGATACGGATACGCATACACGGGAGGTGCAGGCGGCAGTGGCGGGGGCGGCGCATACTGGGGTGTTGCGTACTCGTACTGCGGTGTTGCGTATTGTACAGGGGGCGCGGGTGGAGGCGCCGCGTTAGGGTTAAATGTGCCGTCGAACTCTTCACAATCGCCCGACTGCGGCGGTTGCCCTGTCCACACGTCACCGCTCGGCGTATGGCAACGCCACACATACGCAGAGGCAGGACTCGTCACCACCAGTATCCCGATTGCAAGGATAGCTAAGATTAGACGCGACATACTCTCCTCCTCCGATACCATGGCAGTGGTGAATTGCCAAGCATCTGTTTCATTCTTAGACGTGAGAAACACCCATTAGGTTACGAGGCAACGGACCACCCCAAAGTGGGGCGTTCGAGCGTGACGACGCGCGTCCCATGGGAAAAAACCTGGTCACACTCCGGCGCCCCCCGTTTTATTGCCTGGGACACAGATATTTCTGGGGGTCCTGCAAGGGCCACAATTATTCCGGTGCGGGTTGAGGTGTTCGTTTTCTCCATAATGTGCTTGATGTGTTCTTTGACCGTCTGCTTCTTGACGGCCATGCTCTCCGCAATTTCTTGAGTGGAATAGCCTTTCAAGAGACATTCCACGACGCTCGTTTCTCTCGCCGTGAGGGTAAATTGCGTAAGTCGTCTGAAAGACGTTGTTCGCGGAACGAGTGCTTCCAAGCTAAGGAGGATCCTTGGTTTATCGTGCTTGAGCAGCGCGGGTACGCCTATTCCCGCGGCAAAGATGTAGCCGGTTCGGCCTTTGATGACTCGTTTGACCTTGAATGCTTCCCAATCATTTGGGTGACTTCGTAATTTCAGCAGGTCCGAAATCTCCTCTACCATCTTCATAATCGCGAGCGGTAAGCGTCCCTTATGTTCTGCATCGCCCGACATCTGCTGGCACAACTCCTCCGCACGACTATCGATAAAAACAGTCCCACCGCCTGTTGTGACCATGAGGATGCCGTGGCCGGCTCGCTGTTCTGTGAGGGACCGGGTCTCCTCTGACAAAAGACCAGACTCTTCCTCCATTGTGTTCTCCTTAGAAAGATTCCCACACTCGCCGAAGCGTCACCCGCATAACGGTTCCCGTCAAGGACGGGACGACGTTTTAAAAGAAAAGGAGCGGTGACGCCTCGGTTTGTACATTCCTTCCTTGCAGATTGCGAGCCAGATGCCTCGATGCCATCAATGGATACTGCACCTTCGATATCATCACGCATCCGTTACTGGGCTATTCATTGCCCATTATTATGAGGTTTTAAAAGAACTTGTGAATAAAATACCTGTTTTTCTCAGCATCAGAATGGTCCGTGGTCAAACACGGTTTTTCCCTTCTCTCCTACCTTATTCACGGCCCTTTTTACCTCATCTCGGCAACTTTGCATCGAAACTGTGTCGTCAAAACAGGTGCCGTTGAGGGAGAGCAGGGCTCCACTTAGCTATGACACTCCAGCTTCCGGTTCGTCTAATCACAAGAATGGGCTTTAGAGGTAAGGAGAGGTACCAAATCACACATGTGACACAGCAGGTTATTGATATAAATTTCGGATCTTTTCCACGCGCCGTCGATTCACGCCCAGATCGGAATATCCGACGCGTGACGCGGAGCGCACGTGAATGACCTGACTGTCACGATCGAACAGGAATTCGACATCATCGACAAAGCGAAGAATAAGGCTTCGAAACTCTACGTGCCAGTACGTCTCTGTTTCCTCGACAAAGGTCGCATTCCCGGATTTCAACACCGCTTGCCGAAGCCGTAACTTGGACTGCTCCAGATTACCGACCCAGTTTAGCGGCGCGATACTGTGGGCCTTATCTTCGCCCGGCCATGACGACACGCAGTTCGGAGAGGATGGACACGGCTTAAGTCTATCGGGGGGAGAAGCCAAGCGGTCGGGATTTAAGGACGGCTGGCGCTGAATTCCAGTTCTTTGAGTCCCTGCTGATCAAGGCGATAGAAAGTCTCCGCGCTAAAATGATCTTCTGACTTACTTTTGCCCTTCGGATATAGCTTAAAGTTAAAACCGCCGACGTACTCCTCGGGTTCGATGGCAGGACCTCGCCAGGATTCAACTGCGAGATGTTCCTTGGTGAACTGCTCACCGACCTTACTCAACTCTTTGATCACGGCGATGCTGACGGTCACTCCAAGGTTGGCAAGGGCTCCTACCAGATCTTGCGTGGCCTGGCCCAAAGCCGGCGGGGGATCATCCGCGCGCACAACACCGGGCCCGCCAAAGAGTAGCAGGGCGGTGACCGTGAAACCTAACAAGGAATACTTCATTGATAAAAGTCTATCACAGCCTTGGTGAAAAGTTAAGAACCCAGAGAAAAAAAGTCTTTCTCTCAGCGACCTAGGCCTACTTCGAGCTATTTCGCTAACCCAACGGAGGTCCCTTTTGGGCGGCATCTTGTCTTGAGTCGGGCTTGGCTTCAACCGATATAGAAGAGGCTGCGGCGAGGACCCCGTGGCGAAGGACCTGAAAGATGCGCATTACATTTGCGGATAATGAGGGGCAGCAGTTCATGATCACCACGGCCCTGGGGGTACCGGTGTCAGGTTGCTTCAATGACTCATTTGAGGCAGAAGCGGTCATGATCTTCTTAATGGCGTGCGGAATCGAAGACGAGGACCTCGACCTTCCTCATCAGGCCGCTTTTCCGTTTATCCTCGGCGGAGTAAATATCGGCTTTCGCGAGGAATGGAGTAAGAAATTGCTATGGCTTGTCACGCAGCCAGCCTGGATACTGATTGTTGACGCCCTAGACTTGCGCCTGGAAGACATCACCATCTGTCAGCACCCGCAGTTCGGCGAGACCCTCGCCATCAAGCGTCCTTCCACAATTACCTAGTCGGAGCCGGCGCTCCCTGCCTGAGAAATCTAAGTCCCCCGAGCACCTTTCGCGTCAAATCCGGAAAGTATAGAATGTGTTTTACATGTCCGATCCTAATCCCAAGCCCACTGAGGCGTATCCCAAGAATTGTGGCCATCAGCAGTGCCGTTGCCTGGCCGCGCCGCGCTCCTCGTATTGCGGCAAGGAATGTGAAGAGGCCGCCAAGCTCGCGGCGACCAGCCCGTGCCCGTGCCGTCACCCTGCGTGTCTCAAGGACAGGGCTTGATCTACTGGGATAAGACGATCGCTGTGTAGGGGCCAAGCCCGATATTGCCGGAGCAGGGGAGCCCGTCGACACTGCCCCAATCCGCCGTCGTGTCATAGCTGGGATGATTGCCGAAATCGGGCGCATAACCGGACCAGTCGCTGTTGAAGCGGACATACCATGTCCCTGGCCGCGGAAGCCCAATCGTGTAGCTTGTATACGCGGCGTTTTTGAAGTTCACCACAATGATGACGTCGTCCCCGGGCCCGCCGTTTTGCCAGCGGCGGTATCCCACCACGTTCTCTCCATGGTTGACATGAAAGACATTAGTGTGTTGGCCCTGCAGGCCTCGGGTATTGTCAAACCAATTGCGCCGAAGCCGCACCAGGTCGCGGTAGAGCGTGAAAATGCCCCGGAAGCGATCGTACTTGTCCCAATCAATACGATTCTTATCGCCGAACGGAATCCATTCCAGGATCTCTTGCCCTTGAAACAGCATAGGAATGCCGGGACTTGTGAGGACGAGGGCTGCCCCGAGGGTTGAGCGTTTCTTGGCTTCCCAACTGTCCGCCTGTCCGGGATGGATGTCCTCCGGAAGCCGCCGCTTGCCGTTTTGCGCGGCGACCTCGTCATGCGATTCCGTGTAGATCACCCGCTGGAACGCGTCGTCGTTGAATCGGCGCGTGATCGCCCCCACAATCGCGGTCATGTCGCGTTCGTCATCATTGACGGCGATGAGTACGCGACGGACAGCATGGTGGAACTCGGCATCCCACTGGCTGCCGAAGCCCGCCCCGCCGTTACCGCTAGCCTTCGTGATCCATGGATTATTGCACAAGTCTTCGGCAATCGTGAGCTTCCATGGCTGTCTGGCATTCACCTCGTCATTGATCCATCGCAACAGATTCCAGCCCCACCCGGACAGATTGTTGGGGTCATCGATTGGATCGTCGTTGCGGCCCTTCACATTGCGAATGTAGCCGGTCGAATCCACGCGCAGACCATCGGCGCGATATTCCTCCAGCCACATCAGCGCATTGTCGCGGATGAACTCCCGCACTTCGGGGCGCCCGTAGTCCGGCCGATTCTTGCTGCCCCAGGGAGTCCAGGCTCTCCAATCGTTGTAGAAGTAAATGCCGCCCATCTCCTCTCCGTTCCAAAACTCGAACCATCCGTCAAACTGCCAGATGGAAAGATCGTCCGGCCCGAAATGGTTGTAGACGACGTCCGGAATCACGGCAACACCCTCACCATGGGCGGCGTCGATGAGCTGTTTGACCCCACGCGGTCCGCCGTAGGAACTCTCGACGGCAAAGATGTTTGCGGGGTTATACCCCCAAGAGAAATCACCGGGGAATTCACTCATCGGCAGCAGCTCAATAGCATTCACGCCAAGCTCTTTCAGATACCAGAGGTCATGGATCACCGCGTCGAACAAGTCCCCCGGGGCAACAGGACCATCGGGGAACGTCGCGACATGCATCTCATAGATCACGAGCTCGTTCCACGGCGGCATGATGAAATTGTTCGTCTGCCACGGATGGGTCGATTCGGTGATGACGCCATCGCCCACCGAACTCGTCACTTCCTTCGCGCGGGGGTCGAGCCGCCATGCCTGACCCACGATAAATTTGTACTTCTGACCGACAGTCGCGCCGGCGACATCCAGGGACCAATGGCCGTTGCCTTCGGGCGCAAGTGGCGTCGCACCTGCGTTCCACGCATTAAAGTCTCCCGCCACATGAACAACGGGAGCAAAGGGGGCCCATACGCGAAAGCAAACTCCGCCCTGGTAAGGGATGGCTCCCATGCCCGTGCGAGTAGAAGGCGATGGCACGTCATCCTCCGTCAGAGGTTATGGATCAGGCTAAGAATACCGGCAGAGTTGCCCGGCGCGTCTCCGAATCTCCGTGACCCCGCATTGGAAGCTTACCTTGACGCCGCCAGCCACGGCACAAGAGCACAATATGCTGGTAGGATACAAGGAGTACGATGACGCTGCCGCTGAAAAATCTCGTCGCTCCGATGATGGCGACGCTTGTCTCCGAGCCGTTTCACCGGCCGGGATGGGTTTTCGAAGAAAAGTACGATGGCATTCGGGCGGTGGTCTACCGGCGCGGGACGACCGTACGCCTCGTGTCGCGGAACTACCAGGATCTCACTGCGGGGTTTCCTGAGATTGTCGCGGCTCTAAAGGCGCTCCCTGGTAAGGATTTTATTCTCGATGGGGAGATCGTGGCCTTGGACCGCCAGGGCGTTTCACGTTTTCAGTTGCTTCAACAGCGCGGGACCGCAGACGGCATCCGTGCCCGATATGCAATCTTCGATTGCCTGGAACTCAACGGCGTAAATTTCATGAAGCGGCCGCTCGCCGACCGCCGTCGCGCGCTCTTATCGCTGTTGCTACGGCGCCAAGGTGTGCTGTTCCCCTCCAGGCGCCTCTCTGCCGACGGGTTAAAGGCTTATCGATCCGCTCAGGAGCGGGGATGGGAGGGTATCATTGCCAAGGACGACGCCGCGCCGTACGAGCCGGGTCGCCGCACGGCGACCTGGCTGAAGGTCAAGGTGCGCAAGGAGTCGGAGTTTGTCATCGGCGGATGTACGGCTCCCAAAGGCGGACGGCAGCATTTCGGTGCGCTGCTTGTAGGGCTATACGATGGTCCGTCATTGCGGTTCACCGGCAAGGTCGGCACCGGGTTTACTCAGAAGACGCTCGAAGCCTTGTGGAAGAAGCTTGACGCACTGCACGTGGCCAATTGCCTGTTTTCGCCGCCGGTGCGCATGAGAACGGCGATGTGGGTCAAGCCGGAGCTGGTTGCGCAGATCGCGTTTGCGGAATGGACGGCGGATGGGAAGTTACGGCAGCCGGTCTTCTTAGGTGTGCGCGAAGACAAAAGCCCGGCTGACTGTCGGTGGGAAGACCGGGAGCAGTAAGAATCAATCGAAAGACAAGGCGCAGAAAGGGCCGCCACCCTTCAAAAGGCAAAAGGTGGCAGACCCCCATCACGTGCAAGCCGATCCGGGCTCTATTTCGGTTGGTGCCGGCCGCTTCCCGTGGTGTCGGCCGGATTAATAGGAGCACTGCCGCCTAAGCCAGGTGTCGGAGATCCCAGGCCGCTTCCGGTCCCCTGGCCCTCGCCTGTCCGGGGAGGCGGAGGAAGACCACTGTCCGGCGGTACTGAAGAAGCGGGCGGCAGGGGATTCCCCTCGATGCCCAACCTCGATTCTCCCGGGCGTGGAGTACCCGGTGGCAGAGATGTTCCTGGTTGGGTAAGGCTACCTGGGGGTGTCTCACTGCCCAGTCCGGGTGTCCTGCCGATATCACTGCCCGGCGGCGTGGTCCCTGGTGTCGTCCCCGGCGCGATGCCGGACCCGGACCCCGGCGAGCCGCTCATGCCGCCCCCTGCGCCTCCGGCGGCATAGGCGAAACCGGCCAGACCAAGCGCGAAGACTGCTACAAGAACGAGCTGTCCTGTGTGTTTCATGGGGTTCCTCCTTATCAGCTAAAAGTCTAAACGTCTCCGTTTCCGGCCGTCTGTCACCCTTTCGTACGATTCCGGAAACTCACGGAAAACTCCCCTCTCTTCACTTCAAGGGAGGCATGGTTCGTCCCGATCTCTGTGACCTGGACTGGGAAAAAATTTCCGCCCTGACAAATATACCGGCCTGCCGTCAAAATTAGCCTTAGATTGATTCAATGTCTTTGCCAAAATTCTCAATCCTTACAATGTTATGCGTCAGCTCTCTCGGTGGTGTGATTCCTGCTTCTCTCTTGAGGCAGAGCCCTCTCCGCCTGAAAACTAAGGAGCAATGCCTATGTGGTTTCTGATGGATGTGACCCTCGGGGACCAGGTGCATCTTCCCCTTTTAAGCCTCATCGGTGCGATCGGTCTTCTGGTCGTGTCGGTGATCGTGAGCTGGCGCCTGGCATCCCAAGTGACAATGATCGAACGCGCCCTCCGCCGAGCCGACGAGGAGGTCGAAAACCTCACCCTTAACGGAGCGGGCCAGATCGACGAAGACCGACTTGGGAAGCTGGCTGAAATCTTCGAACAGTCGCCGCTCTTTGCCAGGACCTGGGCCAAGTATCGCAGGAGCTTATTGCTCGACGGCTCAGCTTGGTACGACTCACCGAGGATCTATGGCACGCAGCCGGCTGGTGCGGTATTCACCGAGGAGGCGCTTTTTTCACGGCTGAATCTTCCGTTTTATCGAAGTTTCGCCGCGATGCTGACAGGCGCCGGTTTGCTTTTGACCTTCCTGGCCTTCTTTATTGGCCTGAGCAAGATACAATTCCTCGGTGGAACGATTTCGGGCTTGCCGGGATTGATCAATGGCCTGAGCGGCAAGTTCGTCACGTCTATTGTAGGGCTCGCGTGCGCCTCCGTTTTTGTCATTTTCGAAAAAGGCTTATTTCATCGGTTAATTTTAACCTACCACGGGCTGGTCGATCGGGTGGACCAGGTATTTCCCTATCGTGGCTCGACCGAGTGGCTCTTTGAAATGAGCCAGCACCATGCCGAGCAGACGCGGCTCTTGAAATACCTGAGCCTGGATCTCGCGCAGCATTTTCGCAAGAGTCTGACGGACACAATGGCGACCCCGTTAGTAGACCTCGCCGGCGCAGTCCGGCAGCTCAGGACAGGCGTCTCGACGCAACTGCCTATGTCCGCCTCAGAGGTGCACGAGGGGCACGCAAGACGCAAGCTGGCGCCGCCTGCGGCTGATCACGGTGGTGCTTGGGACCAGCTCAGTGTGGTCTTCGACCGATTGGAAGCCAGCGCCATTCGACAGGAACAACTTATGACGCGGCTTGCCGACATCCTGGTGCCTTGGACCGAAATCTCCCCGAAGGGGCGGCTTGCCCTGAGTAACGTCGGCCGCTCTCCCACGAAACCGGTGTCCCTTCCCGTCTCCCGTCACAGCGCATGAAAAGCGGTCGCGGCGACCACGATAGCGGCGATCAGTTTTTTACGATCGGCGTGACAGATCTGATGACCTCACTCGCGATCATTTTTATTCTGCTTTTTATCGTGACCTTCCAGTCCGCCCCGGCTACGCCGCTCGCTGCGGACCCGACTGAAGCTAACGCGAGAGAAGTCTTGATGCAGCACTTTGAACGGCTGGGCCTGCCGATCGAAAAAGACCCCGACGATCCGCAGTTACTGATACTCGTCATGCCCGACGCGTTGCTGAACTTCGATTTCGGCCAGGCCACACTCCGACCGCCTGCCCTCGCGTATCTTCAGGAAGTGATCCCGCGCTATGCCGCGGCATTCTGTGGGCCATTCCGATCTCTGATTGAATCGGTGACGATTGAAGGGCATACCGACGACGTCGGGGAGGACCGGCGAAATCTGAGGTTAAGCCAGGAGCGGGCCTTTCAAGTGATGGTCAAAGCGATGGACATTCTGCAGGGCCGGCCCGAAGATGACTGCTTTCAGCAGATCACCACCGCGAGCGGCCGCGGTAAGCAAGATCTTCTCTACGGTACCGACCAACAGCTTAATAGGGACAAGAGCCGCCGCGTGCTGTTCAAGATACGGCTTCATGCTCCTGCCCTGCCGCGCGAGCGCAGTCTCGTACCTATCCCCATTCCTCCAGTCTAAGAGCTGAACCGCCCCTTTAGCGCCTCTTTGCGACTACCCCCCTTTGTCCTGGGGTCTGTGAACTATTGGGGTATTCCTGAATTCTTAGTTCTTAGGTAGTACTGATGCGCACAGTAGTGCCTCCAGAAGCCAGCATGTCAACACCAAAGCCAGCCCGGACGAAGCGAACTATCCGCGCCATGCGAACCGTTGCGGACGACGCCGCTCGACGTATGGCGGGGGTGATCCTGAACATAAAAGAGAAAAAACGGCAACAGAGGAAGGACTGGCAGCAGGCAGAGGCCAAGTGGCAACAGCGCCTATCGACCGACCTTGACGCTTCAATCGGCAAGCTGACCTACAACGACGCGTTTACAAAGTACGGCCAGCCTCAAGTGACGATCATGAGGCCCTCGGAGATGATCGCCATCTACCAAAATGGCCGCGTGAAGTTCCGCCGTTTTCCGATCTCAAACCCTGTGCTGTTGTCATGCTTTCCCCACGGCTCCCGCCTGGAGCTCAGCTTTAACGCCACTACGAAGCTGATATCGTGGAAGTATACGGAATGGTAGGAGTACGAACGTTAACGCGACGGAGCCAGGGGCCGACGCGCCCGGATCATCCATTGCACGCGCAATTCACTGAGTAAATGATCGGGTAACCAACGTTCTACCCGACCGGTGGCATCGCAGAGGTCACAAGGGCTCCCTTTTTTGCCGCCGCATCGCGGACACACCCAGGTGACGAGTACTTCCATTTCATTCACCCTTGAGGCGGGACAACACCTGCGCGCCTGACGGCACTGGGTGCCTACTACCGGAGTCCGCCTCGTCGAGGAAGTGTAGCAGTCCAGGATTAGACCGAGATTAGGACTAAATTAAAATTCTCTCGCGCAGGCAAGGTCCACCGAATCACGATTTACGAGTTGAGGGGGATTATGATGCCGGCGGCTCCGAGAGGCTGGGCACAGCATTAGGAGACTCCTGCCGGACGACCTGGTCGCGGCCTTGCGCCTTGGCACGATATAGCGCGAGGTCGGCTGCCCGGATCAATTCCGCAGCGATGGTGCCATGCTCGGGAAACGACGAAACCCCCAAAGACAAACGGATTGTAGCCAAAGAGGGAATGTCCGCCTGAAATACGAGGTTTTTTGTCTCCTCCCTGATGCGCTCGGCTCGCAGCCCTGCGACCTCCAGAGAGGCTCCGGGAAGAGCGAGCAGGAATTCATCTCCTCCGTACCGACACGCGATGTCGTGGCCGCGTGTGCGACTGTTCAGGTGGCGTGCAAGTGCCTGCAGCATCTTATCGCCGGCCTCATGGCCGAATTTGTCGTTAAATTGCTTGAAATGATCCACATCGATCACGATGATGCTGAGCGGGAGCTGATCGCGCCCCGCTCGACGGAGCTCACGCGAGAGCGCTTCGTCCAGGTAGCGGCGATTGAAGAGATCCGTCAGCGGATCGCGAATCGACTCACTGCGTAACCGCTCCCGAAGGCTCAGATTCGCCAATGCCAAGGCGATATGATTGGCAACCGCTTCCCCCAGACGCTGCTTCGCCAGCATCAGATTGCGGCGGATACCGGGTTCTGGACTGTGTTCCTTGAGACCGACCTGAAGAACTAGGAGGCCCAACGCCTTCCCCTGGCCAATTAAGGGCACACAGAAGAAATTCGGCGCCTGCGACGGTCGCAAGTGCTGGCAGATCAAGGTCGAGCTCAAATCACCCATCATATGTGGCTGCAGACGTCGCAAAGCCCAACAGGCCCCCGGCTGGAATTCGCTGTCGGTCGCGATGTGAGGGCCCCACGAGCCCACCGTTTCCAAGAGCTGCATGGAGTCGTTGAGCAGACAGAGACTTCCCGAATCGTCTGCGAACAACTCTTTGAGGAACTGCGTTGCGACCGTGAATGCCTCCTCGACGCTTTGACAGGCCTGGAGCAGGGCGGTCATCTCACTCAGGCTCGTGATTTGTCTTGTGCGGTGCTCCAACTCAGTAACCCAGTCCGTGAGCTTCAGATTTGACTGCCGCAGAGCCTCGGCAACTTCCTTCCGCTCGGCAACCTCCCGACTGAGATCACCGGTGCGTTCCTGCACCGTCTGTTCCAGTTGGGTCGCGTGCTGCTCCAACGCAAGCTTTTGTCCGTCCACCTTCAGGCTCAACTGGCGCATTTTGATCGCGCGGTTGACCGACGCCAAAAGGTAATCCATCTCCAGGGGCTTGCGGATGTAATCGTAGGCGCCGAGGCGTAACGCCTGGATGGCCAGCTCTTGATCATCCAGTCCGGTAATCAAAATCGTCGGGGTTTCTGCACAGAGGGCGCGGACGTTCTTGAGCAAAGTCAACCCATCCATGTCCGGCAGGTGAATATCCGAGATGATGGTGTCGTATTCCGTTTGACCGATCAGCTGAAGGGCGGTCTCGGCTGTCGATGCCTTGTCCACCTGGCTCCCGATCAATTGCGAGCGTAGCGTGCTGGACAGGACATCCAATACGGCCGGTTCGTCATCAACAATCAGAATACGAAACGCGGGCATAGTGAGACCTTGGGTTACCTCCTCTTGTCGGTCGGTTTCGATAAAATCTAAATGCCGGGGTGGGGTGATTACGGTGGCATGCGCGCCTGGCTCTTGGTACAGTCAGGCCATGCGAACCGGCTCGGCGCAGCTTCCGCTTCATACCGGCAAGGCGCCCGCCTGGTTGTTTTCGCGCATGGTCCGGCTTGCGCGCGAAATCACCTGCCACATTGTCAGCGAATATAACTCGGATGAGATGCTGCGACGGCTCTCGGATCCCTTTTGGTTCCAGGCCTTTGGCTGCGTCTTAGGCTTCGACTGGCACTCAAGCGGGGTGACGACGACAACAACCGGCGCGATCAAGGAAGGCATTAAGGGCCTGGAAAAGGATCTGGGCCTCTTCGCCGCCGGAGGGAAGGGGGCGGCATCGCGGAAAACTCCACATGAGATTGAGACCGCCTGCGAACAACTGGGCTCGGAGGCCGACCCGCTCGTGTACGCAAGCCGAATGTCGGCGAAGGTTGACAGCGCGGCAGTTCAGGATGGATATCAGCTCTACCATCACGCCTTTTTCTTGTCCCGGACGGGTCGGTGGAGCGTGGTCCAGCAAGGAATGAATGAAGAGGCAGGGATGGCTCGTCGCTATCATTGGCTTGGAGAACAGGTCACAAGCTTCGTGTGCGAGCCGCACGCAGCGGTCTGTTGCGACGCCCGGGGTAACACGCTGAATCTGGTGGCGCAAGAGAGTGAAGGCGTCAGGACAGCGTCCACGGATCTCGCCAGCCAATCCTGGCAAGAAACCCAACGTGTTATCAGCCATTTACCAAAGTTGGTTCTCCCGCATCGACACGCCGTCTCTCTTGCTGATATCAATCCACGGTATCTCAACAAGATTTTGCTTCGCACCTATGAGCGCGCGCCGCAGGATTTTGAAAGCCTTTTGAGCATCGAAGGCGTCGGCCCGAAGACCCTTCGGGCCCTCGCGCTTGCGTCTGAATTGATCTATGGCACTCCCGCCAGCACGCGCGATCCCGCCCGCTTTGCGTTCGCTCATGGCGGCAAGGACGGCACTCCGTTCCCGGTCGACCGAGTGACCTACGAGCAGACAATCACGATTCTTCATGAGGCATTGGATCGCGCAAAGGTGGACCGATCGGACAAAGTCCAGGCGTTCAAGCGCCTGGCTCAGATTGAGGAGACGGGGGCGACTCCGCCTGCCGACTCGGTCCGTTAGAGCAGGGTCTGGCCCGTTGGACTTTTTGTCTTTCCCGATGATGATTTTGTCCGTTGGCCAGCTAGGCCCGATTAGCTAGGCTTACCGCCAGGATTGCACCGCGGCGGTCCGGCCGCAGGAGGAGCGAACATGAATACGATCATCGGAGTAGCTATCGCAGCCGTTTTTGCACTAACAATTTTCAGTTCCTGCTCTCAGGACTACTCTTCGCCCACGTCAAAGTCTGAGACGAAGACTGAGACCAAGACCGAGACCAAGTCTGAGACGAAGCCTGAGACTGCCCCGGCCGCGACGGCTCCGGAGGCCGCCGATGCGCGAAAGACCGATTCAATCCCTACGGCGAAGGACACCTCCGCCACAGCGCCTTCAGCTACAGGATCCTCGGCGACAAGTACTTCCGCCACCGGGTCTTCGGCAAAGCGAACGTCCACCACGGCGGCCGATAAGAAATCAGCTCGCTCGGCGGAGGGAAGCGGAGCCCTGCCGGATCGCGGTGTAACGCGAGATCAAGACCAAGCTAGCGTCCCGACGGGGCCGACCGTAGGTGTTGAGCAAATCACCAGCAACCGGATGCTGACCATTGAAGGTGTCGTGTTGAAGATTGACGGCGACTCCTACCTCGTGAAAGATTTGGCGGGGAACGAAGTGAAACTGCGGGCCGATAATAAAACCAAAAAAGACGGCAATCTCACGGTTGGAGATAAGATCATGGCACGCCTTGAGGGTCCCGGCGTGGCGGCCGCCTCAATCACTAAGCGCTGATCTTAGCTTTCCTCAAGTCTCAGGGCAATTTTGATTCGGAGCCGGCGTCCTAACCAGACGCCGGTACTCCGTATCCCACATAAAGAAGCATAGTTCCCGCGAGCGTGTCATTTCGCTCTTCTCGCCGACCTCCTATCCTCCCAAATATCCTCGAAGGCGAGCTGACCAAAGTCTTTACAGGTAAACGAGCGATGAAAACATCAACACCGGGCCACACTGCGCTAATGGCCCTCCTCGTTCTGTTTTTCGTCGCCGGATGTAGCCACATCATTGATCTCCCCCTCACCGGACAGATATCCCAGGATGATGAGATTCCACTTAGGGAGCAACAAGAGGCGATAACGACAACGACGGAGGGCAAGCAGCTATTTGAGCCTATTGCCGATACTCGACCGGTGCCCCGGAAGGAGTTTCACATCGTCCAAAGAAAAATAGACTCTAGTCCGCTCCGCCCGGCGTCGGTCGGCGGACAGGCGATAGGGCCAGCCCCAGATGATGCGATCAACACCGAGCCGCTGTCGGGAATGCTGCAAGACACCCTCGCGCTGGCTGTTTCGGACTTTCAGCGAGCGGAAAAATTGAATTCTTCCGATAGGGACAATCCGTCTCTAGCTGTGTCGGAGATTATTTTATTTTTGTTGGTTGGAACCGTTTTTGTCCTGGTGCACATTTCGCGTGGACGTCCCATAAAGTCCTCTCCCGACCCTCGCCTTTCTAAATTCCTTCATACACGGCCGTGGCGGTGAGCAGCCCCTCGCGCTAGTCCTCATAGAATGTGGACCACGGCACGACGACCTCGTGATGGAGTTCAAGCCCGGTCCCGGAATCTAGGGCGCCTTTGCCGACGTGCGGGATGGGTAGCGACGGCATGCCAAATTCAAAAGCAGTCCTGGTACGGGCGAGATACTCCCAGTCATGCAGAAAAACTGCTTCATAGTATCGGGCCATGTCCGCATCAAAGAACATCAAGCTCGCGTCTCTATTGTACAGAGTCCCATCATTGGACCAATTGTGGCTGCCGAGCACCAGGATCTCTGAATCCACGACAATTCCCTTTGTATGGCTGTTTGCCTGCAGCCTGACGCAACTCATATCGAAACCATAATTTTGCATGTCCTCCAACATCATTCGCGAGTTGGGAAGGTCTCGAAGAATAATCCGCACATCCAGCCCGGCGGATTTTTTCAGTACCAGGGCCTCTAATAGCGCACCAAATTGGTCATCCCGCTGCTTTCCAATATTGATGTACTGATTTTGGAAATATAATTTGACCTTCGCTCCCTGTATGACCCGCAGGACATGGTCGGCATAATTATCAGGCGTAAGCAATGGCATGACGTTTAGCGGCTTGTCTCGGTGAAACTGCAGCTTTTGGGGGCCAAAATATTGTGACGGCCGTTTTTTCATCAAGTGAGGCTCACCCCAGTCCGGAGCAATCAGCGACGGTAACGATATGGCCAGCGGATGAACTTGAAGGGGCTTGGCCTGTGCAATGTCCCAATCTATGAACTGCTCATAGGTTCGTGCCAGCCCCGGGTGCTCGACGATGACATGCCATTCCCGGTTGTGGTTTCCCAATATATCCTCGGCCGAGTGCAACGGTTCAATGTTGGGCTGGTTTGACGACTGCCAGTTTCCGCTTGAGATCCAAAACTTCGCGGAGTCTATGACTGCCATCTTTATGTGATACGCCGACGGGAAAATAGACGCCGTCGTTTTCCCGTCCCGCTTGACGCCCGCCCAGGTAAAATCAAATCGCTTTTTGAGCAGGTCCTTCAAACTCGTTACGACCTTTTCTTCCGTAAAGTCGCTGGTTTTGATCTTTGGTCCCTCGCTGGTGCCTGCTGCTATCCCCGGGTCAAGGATGAGCGATAATGCAGCCCCTGAGTTCTGCAGGCTTGAGCGCAGCCGCTCAAGGATGTGAGGAGCTGAAAAGTCGTACATGGCTATTGTAATTTTTTGATCGATACTACCGAGAAATTCTTTGAGCGTCGGCCAACCTGCATCAGGGCTTACGTGGCACGTCACTGTCATCGCATCCCTTACTTGTTGAAGCACCAGGTCAGGCGGCGGGCGGTAATGCCCTCCTCGAAACGCCTTTGCAATGACATCTTCGAACTCAGAAGGAACCACGCTGCTCGGCATCGTGGCCTCGTTTGCCGAGGCAGGATGGAAGGCCACCGCCTTGAGAAATTGATCAACCGACAGGGCGGAAAGCTGCTCCAACGGCGTCGCCGGAGCGACATCTACCTCCACGCCTTCTATACGGGATGGTAGTGCCTCACCGGGCGCCAACTCGGCCAGATCCTTTTTCCTTCCAACAATGGGAACGATGGCGGGCGTAGTCGATATCCAGCCATTCTTGAAGGCATATCCCGGCCTCACGCCAATAACGCCGGGCTTGTCCAGTTCGCGCGCATGCCGACGAATGATGTCACGAATGGGCGCAAAATCATCAGCTTTGCCGGAGATCGTGTTGCGACCTGTCATTTCAATACAGTCGTCGTCATGTCAGAGTTTGTGGTCGCCCGCCGCGCATGAAATAGGCTTCCCCCACGCACAGCCACCACGCCTCTACGGATGGTTGAGGACTAAAATCACAAGCCAGGTTATCGCGAAAATGAAAGGGGAAAAAAGTAAATACCACCTTGACGACATGAAGCCGAAGGCTCGTAGAATGCCGGCAGCTTTTTGGCGATACGGCGCTGTTTCGAGAATGGAAAAGCGGGGATCATTGGGATAGCGATCATGAAGCTCTCCGAGTCGTAATTGCCAGGCTTCTTGAAACAGTGATGTCCGTCCTATCGAGAATGTCCAAATCAAATTAAAAACGGCTCCAGCGAGGTAGAGGAACCACTCGTCCTGGCTGAAACCTTTTCCTGCGACATTGATCGCAGAGACAAGCAGTCCGTTTACAACTAGGAGTACCTGTAATTTAGTTGTCTTGATCGGATTCTCTTTTGACCACAGATCGAGAAGGATTCTATACACCTCAAAGTCTTTCTCTCTCTGATCGTCGTTGTCCCGATCAAGGTCATTCCGTGTCGACATTCACATCTCCTATGGACGGTGCGAACTACAAGAACGGGGACTGCTTCTCATAGTTTTACGCCAGAGGCGGGATTTGCATTGCCTCTAGAAAGAAAATAGGCGGAGTCTTGTTCAGAACAAGCGCTTCTTATAGCGGACCTGTTCCAGAAAGCAGAGCCTGGCTGTGTTGCGCGCAGACATCCTTAAACCGGAGCTTGGCTGTATCAGTATTAAAATCCGACATCCGGTAAGCGCAAAACAGTGAGCAAGCACGGTGGTCAATGAGGTCATTCCAGAGCTGTTCAAGGCGCAGGGCCGCTTCATACTGTTCTTCCGCCCATAGCAAGCTGACCATCTCGCCAAAAGCGCGCACCTTTGAGTGGCGTCGCTCCAACCCTGCGAGCAGACTCCCCATCTCAGAGACGAACCGTTGCTCGTCAGGCGATCCGTTTATCATAAACTTGGAGAGAGTGTCTGCGGCGTCCAGCGAAACATACTGCCGTTGTTCCCTGGCGACAACCAGATCGCACCCTGATGCCGTCAACCGTTCCTCAATGCTCTGTAAATGAGCTTTAGTGGCGACAACAAGCCCGCTATCACCCTCTGCTAGACCCGTCCCAATAAAATAGACTATCTCTTTGACGAGCGCATCATCGTCTTCATAAAACCGGACAAAATGCTTAGGCGTAACCATGTTTTCAACAGCCGATGCACGAATCATTTACAGTCCTTTTTGAAGCAGGAAAAGAATTTCTTTTATACCTCACGCGAGGCAATTCTGGCAATCTCAGCGCCGCTCTTCGGTGGTACTCTATAGGTAAGCCTATCGCTCCCTTACGAGGGGGGTATTTCCTTGGTTCGGCCGATTAACGTAGTGTTTAGTTTAAAGATGTTTGACCGTACTCCCTCACCTATTGCTGGTTACAGCTTTGCCGTGATCGCCGCAGTGTTGGGTTTTGGGCTGCGCTTACTATTCACCCCTGTCTTTGGTGACACCGGTTTCCCGCTCATTATGTTCTTCCCGGCGGTGCTAGTTAGCGCCACGTATGGAGGTCTCGGCCCCGGGCTGGTGACCACTGCCCTTTGCGCTGTGGCCGGGACCCAGTTCATTCACCCGCTGCACCCGTTGACTGCCACGACGGTCGGTAATTGGCTCGCAGTTGCCGTCTTCCTGATTATCGGCGGCGTCATCAGTTTCTTGGTGCACCTCATTCAGAGAAGCAGGCGACAGGCGCAGAGCCAGGCCGCTGCACTACGCACCAGTGAAGAAGTACAAGCGCACCTGGCGTCGATCGTCGAATCATCCAATGACGCCGTGGTCAGCAAAAATCTGCAAAGTATCGTTCAGAGCTGGAACAAAGGCGCGGAGCGGATTTTTGGCTACACCGCAGCAGAAATGATCGGTCGCTCCATCGAGGTGATCATTCCCGAGGATTTGAAGCACGAGGAAGGACAATTTCTCAATCGTATCCGACGGGATGAGCATATCGACCACTATGAGACGATCCGGGTACGTAAAGACGGCACGCGTATCCCGATCTCGCTATCTTTGTCGCCCGTTAAAAATAGCGCCGGTGTCATCATCGGGGCTGCAAAGATTGCGCGAGACATCAGCGACAAAAAGCGGGCGGAGGAGGAAATTCAGCGGTTGAATGAACAACTGGAGCAGCGCGTACGGGATCGGACGCGGGAGCTGCAGGAAGCCAACACCCGACTAGTTCGACAGACTCAGGAATTGGTCACCATCAACGCCGAGTTGGACCGGTTCGCCTACGTCGCGTCACACGACTTGCAGGAACCGCTGCGCATGGTGTCGAGCTATAGTCAGCTGCTTGCCAAGCGCTATCACGGAAAACTCGATGCCGATGCGGATGACTTCATTAAATTTACGATCAACGGCGCGGAACGCATGAGGCAGCTGATTAAGGATCTGCTGACCTATTCGCGGGTGGCGAACCGGCAACGCACCCGGCAGCTCGTGGATTGCGAAGAGGTGCTTCGCGGCGTTTTGACGAATCTGAAGACGGCAATCGAGGAGACCGGCGGCATCGTGACCCATGAGCCATTGCCGGCCGTCTTTGCCGATCCCGTCCATCTCGGGCAGTTGTTCCAGAATCTCATCGGAAACGCCTTGAAGTTCAATACGAGCGAGCCGCCGCGGGTGCATGTCTCAGCGATGATGCTTCCGAGTAACGAATCTGACCGCGGGCCGTTTTGGCAGTTCGCTGTCGCGGACAACGGCATAGGGATTGAGCCCCAGTATATCGAACGAATCTTCGGGGCATTTCAACGGCTTCATACCATCGCAGAGTATCCGGGGACCGGCATCGGCCTCGCGATCTGCAAGAAGATCGTTGAGGGGCATGGCGGCCGCATCTGGGTCGAGTCCACGTACGGAAAGGGGACGACCTTTAGATTTACTATTCCGGTTGTCGAGGAACACGCCTAAAGGCGCCAAGGCCAATTGACCGGACGTTAGCAGCTGTAAAACGCCCACGATCTGACGATCCCTTGAGAGTCTGTATTGAACACAACGCGGCAGGCATTGAGATGCCCGCCAAAGCGGTTGGGCGAGCCGTCCTGCCTCACATAGACCAAACTCTTCCCCCCCTGGACGAGTACCGCTTCCTGAGTCGGCGGCCCGAACGCTTGGATCACTTCATTGCGGGGATGCCCAACCCAATCGGGCGGCTTCACGCCGAAACCGGCTGAACAGCCGACGGCCAGGGTCCCGGCGAAGAGGATTCCGACGAACAGCAAGATGGTATCTTCGGCTAAGCGCATCATCACAGCAGCCTCAGAGGTGCTTAAGGCGAATTTGATGGTAGAACCCTCCGCGGTTGCCTTTGAGTATCCACGCGGGAGGATCGTGACCGGCTTGACGCGCCAGAGACACACCTATTACTTTCTTGAGCGTGGTTTCTGCTTTATCCAGTTCTCGAAGTATCTTACGGTTGCTGCCGGAATCAGCTCCACCCGGGACCGTCAGCCTGCGCAGTAGCTCCTCTAGCTCAGGCTGCGCGGCGACAGAGGCCACAATGACAATTTCTTCCTCGCCCGGAGTAAGGTCAAGATGAAACCAGCGTTTTTTGTCTTGGACCGAGGGAAGCCACAGCCAGTGTCCCGGCGGCACCGGATTGCCCTGCAGATGGAACTCTGAATTTGGAAATATTCTTAGCACTTTACCCGAGGAGTCGGTCTGCCAAATATAGACGTACATCTTTTCGTCCGGTTTCAAAACAACGGCGAAATCATCATAGGGGAGCAGGGCGTCTCCCTCGTTCAGCAAAGCGCTTTTTCGTTTCATATTCTTCAAAACACCGAAGGCTACCGTCGTGGCAGTGAACGGTTTTTTCATGGCAACCGTCGCGGGCGCCGGCGGCTGGATCTCCGGTTCGGGGATGATAATGGCGACCGGCTCGGGAATAATGGGCGCCGGCGGCGGTTTGGGGATGATGGCCGCCACAGGCTCGGGGATGATGGCCGCCGCCGGTTGCATGACCTTCTCACCCTCTGTCGGCCTCAAAGCGAGCCAGGCAACGCCGCCGATCGCCAGCAGGCCGACAAGTCCCATCGCGGTATATTTTAATGACGATCGATGGGGGCGCACAGTGCTGCGTCTCGACAAGGACTTAAAGCTTTCGGCGCTGATCATGACGGTTTCGCTGGGAGGCAGCTCTGCAGGGCGAATGCCGGCGACCTCGGGAGATTTTGCCAAAGCGGTTTGGAGCGCCGCGATCATCTCGCGGCCGCACTGAAAGCGCCCCGACGGCTCCTTCGCCAGGGCTGTCATAACGGCCTCGCATAGTCCGGCCGGAATTTCGGGCCGGAACTCCCCCGGCGCGATGGGTTTCTTGGGATCCAAGACCGCCATCATCACCGTCACGATGGTGTCCCCCGGAAACGCCTTCACGCTCGTCAACAGTTCGTACAGGACCGCCCCCAGCGAAAAGAGGTCGGAGCGACCATCAACCACTCCGCTTCGGCACTGTTCCGGAGACATATAATGCGGAGTGCCCAGCACCATCCCCGACTGGGTGGCATTCGTCCCCTCAATGCGGGCTACCCCGAAGTCTACAACTTTCGGTGTGAGGCTCACGGGGTCAACCAGGATGTTCGCCGGCTTGATGTCCCGGTGGATGACTCCCGCCTGAGCGGCGTAATCCAGCCCGTCCGCCACATGGCAAATCAAGTTCACACTCTCATGAATGCTGAGGTTCCGCTCTTTGATGAGCATCTGGAGCGGCTTCCCCTTGATGAACTCCATGACGATATAGGGCATCCCGCTTTCGCGGTCATTGCCGACCTCATAGACCTCAACGATATTTGAATGCCGCAGGGTGCGGCTAATTTCACCCTCACGGAGGAATCGCGCAATCTGTTCAGTGCGCCGGGAGTCGTCACTGCCGGGGAGAAGCACTTTGATGGCCACGTCACGTTCAAGCCGGCGGTCCCATCCCCAATACACCGCGCCCATCGCCCCCTTGCCGAGCGTTCCGCGAATGTCGTAGGCGCCGATCATGGATAACGACGCAAGCCAATCACGCTTTGTTTCTGAGGGAGAATTCAAATACGACTCCTGCGACCGAGAACCAGTCGCCGTTTTGCAATTCTTTGCGTCCCGCGACCGGCAGCCCATTGAGGGTTACTTTGGAACCTTCGCTCTTGATGACATACATCCCTGCATCGTGAGTGATCACGGCGGCATGCCTTGGCGCGAACCAGCCACTCAGTTTAATTGTCGCGGTGCGGTGCGACCCGATCAGTATCCGAGGCCCCGACAGCTCGTAGACCTTCCGGTCCGTCTTTCCGCGCACGATCATCAGGCTCGCAAGTTTCGGGTATCGATCGGCGCTTTCCTCCGGCGTCTGCATCGTCTTGAATAGATCACGTTGCTTCTTGGCGTCTAGGATCATCGTCTTTTCGGGGTCCAACGCGAGATGTCCCGAATCGGGCATCGCGTTCTCCTGAAAGAGCAGCACGTACTTGCCGATGACTGTGGTGTCGCCGTGTTTAAA